>DATDLZ010000020.1:0-12922 GCA_036519055.1 Mycobacterium sp. | reverse complement strand
GTTCAGAACAACCGACATAGCGATCGCGTCGAGCAAAACGGTGGCCCGCCGGTGGTCGGCGATGGCACGGTAGGTCCTCATGCGGGTGTGGCTGAGCGGCTAGGCAGCGGCCTGCAAAGCCGTACACACGGGTTCGAATCCCGTCACTCGCTCCACGGGCTCAGCCGGCGATGGACAGCAACTCCTGAAAGGCGTGCTCCATGCACGCGGCATACGTCGACGGATCCGGCAGGGCGTCGCGGTCCGCGGTAGCGCTGATCGACAGAGTGCCGTTGTAACTCGCGACGACATGGATCAGGTTCATGCCACCGATGAGCGGCCCTAGACCAGCGGCGCGTAGGAGTCGCGCACCGCGGAAATAGATCGGCTGCGTTGGACCTGGCACGTTGGTCACGGTCGTATTGGCGACCGTCGGGCCGGAGAACGGAAGCACGCTCGCTGCCTTAGCTGCCACGCCGAGCAACGAGGTCGGCACTGTTCCAATCAGTTCGATCAGCTGACTCCGTGTCGACTGATCCGACTCCGAGCGGCTCCCCGCGGTCGACGCAGCGATCGCGGTGAGCCGGTCAAGTGGGTCGGCGATGTCTGTTCCGAGCGATTGCAACCGGCCGAACAACATGTTGCCTTTGCCGTCATTGGCGCTCGCGTCGCGCAGCGAGATCGGGCATGCCGCCACGAGCGATTCATCGGGAAGTTCCCCGTGGCCGTCCAGATAGTGGCGAAGGGCGCCGCCAACGTAGGCGAGCGCCACGTCGTTGACCGTCGAGCCGGGCACGCGCGCCTTGATCCGCTTGAATTCGTCGAGTTCGTGGAACCGGGCCTCGAAAACTCGGTGCGCTGAGACCGTTTGGTTGAAACGCGTCTTGGGTGGAAACGACGGTGTGCCGATCTCGGCCATCCGGTACACACCGCTGACCAGCTTGCCGGGCAGGGCGGCCAAGCCGCGTACTGCCTTGGGGGCGCTTGACGCAAGTACTGTGCTCGCCCGCAACGGATACAGCGCTGCCTTTATTGCCATGCGCGACAGCAAGTTCGCGGTAGTGGGCAGCGGGCCGGGATGCCAAGGGCTATCGGGCGCAGCGGGGCGTGGGCTATCGGCGGCGAGGTCGTGCATGGCCGCGATCATCTGAACGCTGGCCATGCCGTCGACCGCGCAATGGTGCAATTTCAACGCCATCGCGAACGAGCCCTTCGGCACTCCCGGCACGGAATTCAGCCCCTCGATGACAGTGATCTCCCACGGCGGACGTCGCAGATCGATCTGGCGGGCATGCAGCCGCGCGACTTGGATGCACAGCTGCCGCCAGTCGCCAGGCTGGGGTAGCCCGATATGACGGACGTGGTACTCGAGATCGAAGCTCGGATCATCCACCCAGTACGGGCGATCGAGACCGCCGGGCAGCTCGGTCAACCGCCTGCGAAAGACGTCGGCGAGATGCAGCCGCGCGTCGAGCTCTTCGAGAATCCCCTTGAAGGTCACCTTGCCGCCCGGGGCGGTCGAAGGGTCATAAATCAGCAGCATCTGGATTTGCAGTGGCGTCTCGGGCGTTTCGGCGCGCAGCATCATGTCATCGGTCCAACCCAGCTGCTGCACGGACGGCCTTTCACCCACGCTGATCTCCCAACAGTAGGCCTCCCGCCGCTGTCCAGGGAACGTTTTGATGGCCGCATAGCTGCCCAACCCGGTCCGCGAACGCGGCTGCGTTGCTAGTTTGCTAGTAGTGGCCGTACAAGCATCGCGAGAGATTGTCATCGATGCGCCGCCAGAAGCGATCCTGGAGGCGCTGGCCGACGTCGGCTCGGCGCCGTCCTGGTCCCCGGTGCACAAGCGTGCCGAGGTCATCGACAGCTACCCCGACGGCCGCCCACACCATGTGAAGGTCACCATCAGAGTGGCCGGCATCGTCGACACCGAAGTGCTCGAATACCACTGGGGCCCGGACTGGCTGGTGTGGGATGCCGACCGGACCCTGCAGCAGCATGCCCAGCATGTCGAGTACACGCTGCAGCGCGAAACCGAGGACACGACGCGGGTGCGCTTCGAGATCACCCTCGAGCCGTCGGCGCCGATACCGGAGTTCCTGATCAATCGGGCGCGCAAGAAGGTCCTCTACGCCGCCACCGAGGGGCTGCGACGGCGGGTCATGGATGGCGTTCGTTCAGATCGGTCGACATAGCCGGTCCGTCGCGCAGTCCTGCCAGCCGGCGGATCGCTTCGTCAAGCGTGTCTTCGCGTTTGCAGAAGGTGAACCGCACCAAGTGATTCCACGCAGCCCAGTCATCGGTAGCGGGATCACAGAATGCCGTCATCGGGATCGCGGCCACCCCGACCTGTTCGGGCAGCGCCGCGCAGAACGCGGTGCTGTCGTCGTACCCCAGCGGACGTGGATCGGCGCACAGGAAGTAGCTGCCTGCGCTGTCATGCACCCGGAAGCCGATCTCGGTCAGCCCGCGCGCCAGCCGATCGCGCCTGTCCTGCAAGGAGTTCCGTAGCGTGGCCACCCACGCGTCCTCGGTGTTGAGAGCATCCGCCACCGCCGGCTGGAACGGGGCACCCCCGACGTAGCTCAGATACTGCTTGGCCGCGCGCACGCCGTGAATGAGTTCCGCTGGCCCGCAGGCCCATCCGATCTTCCAGCCCGTGCAATTGAACATCTTCGCCGCACTCGAGATCGTGATCGTTCGCTCGGCCATCCCGTCGAGACCGGCCAACGGTATGTGTCGGTGGCCGTCGAACACCAGATGCTCGTAGACCTCGTCGGTAATGACCAGTAGGTCGGCGTCCACCGCGATCTGGGCGATGGCCGCCAACTCGGCCTCGCCGAACACGGTGCCGGTGGGATTGAGCGGAGAGTTGAGGATCAGGGCGCGGGTGCGCGGGGTCACCGAGAGCCGCAGCGCGTCGACGTCGAGCGTGAAGCCGCGACCGTCCGGAACCAGCGGCACGACGACCCGCTGACTGCCGGCGATCGCCACCACCGGGGAATAGGAGTCGTAGAACGGCTGGATCAAGATGACCTCGGAGCCGGGCTCGACCAGTCCGAACACGGCGGCCGCGATTGCCTCGGTGGCCCCGACCGTGACCAGTACCTCGGTCGCCGGGTCGTAGTCGACGCCGTACTTTCTCTTCCGCTGAGCCGCGACCGCTTCCCGCAGCGCCGGGATACCGATGCCCGGCGGGTATTGGTTGATGCCCTCGGCGATGGCGTCCTGGGCGGCCTTGAGCATCGCCGGCGGGCCGTCCTCGTCGGGGAACCCCTGGCCGAGGTTCACCGCGCCGACCCGCGCGGCCAGCGCTGACATCTCGGCGAACACCGTGGTCGCATAGGGTTGCAGTCGCGACACCGTCATGGTCGTCGAGCCTAGGACGGCGAGGATGCGGGCCGCTGGCGGCCCACTGAGAGGCCGGGCATCAAGCCCGGCCGACCCGGCCCAACCAACAGGTTGATCGGCCGCCCTGTTAGGGTGGCCGATAGAGGACTAGCGTCGGGAACGACGGACCCAAAACCCACATTGTTGAAGAGGAATCAGTCATGTCCGAAGAAGCCTTCATCTACGAGGCCATCCGCACGCCACGTGGCAAGCAGCGCAACGGCTCGCTGAACGAGGTCAAGCCGCTGAACCTGGTCGTCGGCCTGGTCGACGAGCTGCGCAGGCGGTTCCCCGACCTGGACGAGACCCTGATCAGCGACATGATCCTCGGCGTCGTGTCGCCGGTCGGCGACCAGGGCGGCGACATCGCCCGGACCGCGGTGCTGGCTGCCGGACTCCCCGAGACCACCGGGGGCGTGCAGCTCAACCGGTTCTGCGCCTCGGGTCTGGAAGCCGTCAACACCGCCGCACAGAAGGTGCGCTCCGGCTGGGATGACCTGGTGCTGGCCGGTGGTGTCGAGTCGATGAGCCGCGTTCCGATGGGCTCTGATGGCGGCGCCTGGGCGACCGACCCCGAGACCAACTACCAGATCGGCTTCGTGCCGCAGGGCATCGGCGCCGACTTGATCGCCACCATCGAGGGCTTCTCCCGCGAGGACGTCGACCGCTACGCGCTGCGCTCGCAAGAGAAGGCGGCCGCGGCATGGTCCGGCGGCTACTTCGCGAAATCGGTTGTGCCGGTTCGTGACCAGAACGGTCTGCTCATCCTCGACCACGACGAGCACATGCGGCCCGACAGCGACCTGGAGGGCCTGGGCAAGCTGAAGACCGCGTTCGACGGCATCGGCGAGATGGGCGGCTTCGACGACGTGGCGCTGACGAAGTACCACGCCGTCGAGAAGATCAACCACGTGCACACCGGCGGTAACAGCTCCGGCATCGTCGACGGCGCGGCGCTGGTGCTCGTCGGCTCCGAGGCGGCGGGCAAGTCGCAGGGCCTGACCCCGCGGGCCCGCGTCGTGGCCACCGCCACCAGCGGCGCCGACCCGGTCATCATGCTCACCGGTCCGACCCCGGCCACCCGCAAGGTGCTCGACCGCGCCGGTCTGACGATCGACGACATCGACCTGTTCGAGCTGAACGAGGCCTTCGCCTCCGTCGTGCTGAAGTTCCAGAAGGACCTCAACATCCCGGACGAGAAGCTCAACGTCAACGGCGGCGCCATCGCGATGGGACACCCGCTCGGTGCCACCGGCGCGATGATCACCGGCACCATGGTCGACGAGCTCGAGCGCCGCAACGCGCGACGCGCGCTCATCACACTGTGCATCGGCGGCGGCATGGGTGTCGCCACCATCATCGAGAGGGTTTAAGGGTTTAGGGCCATGGCAGAGAACACCATTCATTGGGACAAGGATGCCGACGGCATCGTCACCTTGACGCTCGATGACCCCACCGGGTCGGCGAACGTGATGAACGAGCACTACGCGGAGTCGATGCACAACGCGGTGGAAAAGCTTGTCGCCGAGAAGGATTCGATCACCGGCGTGGTGATCACCAGCGCGAAGAAGACCTTCTTCGCCGGTGGCGACCTCAAGGGCATGATCAAGGCCCAGCCGGAGGACGCAGGCGAGTTCTTCAGCACCGTCGAGGGGATCAAGAAGGACCTGCGCACGCTGGAGACCCTCGGCAAACCGGTGGTGGCCGCCCTCAACGGTGCCGCGCTCGGCGGTGGCCTGGAGATCGCGCTCGCGTGTCACCACCGCATCGCCGCCGACGTCAAGGGCCTCGTGGTCGGGTTCCCCGAGGTGACGCTCGGCCTGCTGCCCGGTGGTGGTGGCGTGACCCGCACCGTGCGGATGTTCGGCATCCAGAACGCTTTCATGAACATCCTGTCCCAGGGCACCCGGTTCAAGCCCGACAAGGCCAAGGAGACCGGCCTTGTCGACGAGCTGGTCGGCTCGGTCGACGAGGTGGTGCCCGCCGCCCAGGCGTGGATCAAAGCCAACCCCGAGTCGCACACCCAGCCGTGGGATGTCAAGGGCTACAAGATGCCTGGCGGCACGCCGTCCAGCCCCGCGCTGGCCGGAGTTCTGCCGTCGTTCCCGGCGCTGCTGAAGAAGCAGCTCAAGGGTGCGCCGATGCCGGCGCCGCGGGCCATCCTGGACGCGGCCGTCGAGGGTGCCCAGGTGGACTTCGACACCGCGAGCCGCATCGAGAGCCGATACTTCACTCAGCTGGTCACCGGTCAGGTCGCCAAGAACATGATCCAGGCGTTCTTCTTGGATCTGCAGCACATCAACGGTGGCGGGTCGCGGCCGGACGGCATCGAGCCCGTCAAGATCCACAAGATCGGTGTGCTGGGAGCGGGCATGATGGGCGCCGGTATCGCTTACGTATCCGCCAAGGCCGGATACGAGGTCGTGCTCAAGGACGTCAGCATCGAGGCCGCGCAGAAGGGCAAGGCGTACTCGGAAAAGCTTGAGGCCAAGGCACTTCAGCGGGGCAAGACCACCGAGGAGAAGTCCAAGGCGCTGCTGGATCGCATCACGCCGGCCGCTGACCCGGCCGACCTGAAGGGCGTTGACTTCGTGGTCGAGGCCGTCTTCGAGAACCAGGACCTCAAGCACAAGGTGTTCCAGGAGATCGAGGACGTCGTCGAACCCAACGCGCTGCTCGGGTCGAACACCTCGACGCTGCCGATCACCGGTCTGGCGACCGGCGTGAAACGGCAGGAGGACTTCATCGGGATCCACTTCTTCTCGCCGGTCGACAAGATGCCGCTGGTCGAAATCATCAAGGGCGAGAAGACTTCTGACGAGGCGCTTGCCCGGGTATTCGACTACACCCTGGCCATCGGCAAGACCCCGATCGTCGTCAACGACAGCCGCGGCTTCTTCACCAGCCGCGTGATCGGCACCTTCGTGAACGAGGCGCTCGCGATGCTGGGCGAGGGTGTGGAGCCTGCCAGCATCGAGCACGCGGGTTCGCAGGCCGGATACCCGGCGCCGCCGCTGCAGCTGTCCGACGAGCTCAACCTGGAGCTGATGCACAAGATCGCTGCCGCGAGCCGCAAGGGCGTCGAGGACGCCGGCGGCAAGTACGAGCCGCACCCGGCCGAGGCCGTCGTCGAGAAGATGATCGAGCTCGAGCGCCCGTCGCGGTTGAAGGGAGCCGGCTTCTACGAGTACGTCGACGGCAAGCGGACCCGGCTGTGGCCGGGCCTACGCGAGACGTTCAAGTCCGGTTCGACTGAGCTGCCGCTGCAGGACATGGTCGACCGGATGCTGTTCGCCGAGGCGCTGGAAACCCAGAAGTGCCTCGACGAAGGCGTGCTCACATCGACCGCCGACGCCAACATCGGCTCGATCATGGGTATCGGCTTCCCGCCGTACACCGGTGGCTCTGCGCAGTTCATCGTCGGCTACCAGGGTGCGCTCGGCACCGGCAAGGAAGCCTTCGTGGCGCGGGCTCGCGAGCTGGCCGCCAAGTATGGCGACCGCTTCCTGCCGCCGGACTCGCTCACCTAGTCAATCGACGCAGGAGCCCCTGAAACCGTTGTGGTTCAGGGGTTTTTGCGTTCATAGAGGTAGTACTTCGCCGGCGTCTGCTCCTGGTCCAACTCCCGCTCGCTTCCGGTGGACAGCATCGTCCAGGTGGAGGTGAATCGTCGTTCCACCTCGGCTGGCTGGACGCCTCGCACTCCGAAACGGCCGCCGGGAAGGAACGCGACGATCAACAGTCGCGCGCCCGGCGCGGCGACGGCGCTGACTTCCCGGACGTAGGCGTCGCGATCGCCGTCACTCATGTTGTGCAAGCAGCCGTTGTCGACGATCAATCCGAAATCCGCGCCGATACCTTCCTGGCTCAGCCGCGTGACGTCGGCGCGGACGAAGTCGACGGGCGCGTTGGTCGCGGCGGCCTTGGCTCGGGCCTTATCGAGGGCCTGCGGTACGTAGTCGACGCCGGTGACTTTCCAGCCGTGCTGCGCCAGGTAGATCGATGAGTCTCCGGTGCCGCAGCCAAGATCGAGGGCTTTGCCTGCGGGCAGCTCTTCGACCAGGTCTTGCAGGTTCTTCGCGATCGGATGGCCGTCCCAAGGCGTGAAGCCGAGCCGGTAGAAGATCCGAAACAGCGTGTGCTTGGAAGACATGAACCTACGGTAGTCGCCTAGTCACATCAGCCACTGCCGTCTCCGGGAGTGACGGGTGTGACTCGCTAGGTCAAAGCCGCCGCGATTCGGCGCCACTGCTCGCGTGGATAGGCCTTCGGGTCGCTTAGCAACACCTGGATGCAGACGTGATCGGCGCCGGCCGAACGATGCTCGGAGACCCTACGCAGGATTGCCTCCTCGTCGCCCCACGCGATGATCGCGTCGAAAAGGCGCGGGCTCACCTGTGCCAGATCGTCTTCGGAGAAGCCGGAGCGCAGCAGATTGTTGGCGTAGTTCGGCAACGCCAGATACGAACGCAGCCAGTCGGTTCCGATAGCGCGTGCTTCGTCGGCACTGTCGGTGAGAATCACGGTCTGCTCTGGCAGCAGCAAGGGTCCGTCGCCCAGAGTCCCGCGAGCCACTGCGGTGTGCTCGGGGGTGACGAGGTAGGGGTGTGCCCCGGCGCCACGTCTCGCGGACAGCGACAGCATTTTCGGTCCGAGCGCGGCCAACACCCGTCGTTCGGCGGGAACCGGTTGCGGCGCGGCGTCCAATTCGTCCAAGAATGACGCCGTCGCCGCCAGGGGTTTGCGGTACCGCCCGGGCGCACCGGCGTCGACCAGCGGTGCGTGGCTGACCCCGATACCCAGCAGGAAACGATCGCCGTGGGCGGCGGTCAGTTCTGCATATGAAGCGGCGACGTCGCTCGGCGTATGCATCCAGAGATTCAGGATCCCGGTGGCGACCGTGGTTTGCTTGGTCGCGGCGAGCAGGTTGCCCACCGCGTCGAAGACCGCCCCGCCAACGTCGGGTATCCACAGTGCCCGGAACCCCAATTCGTCCAATTCCGCTGCTGCGTCCGCGGATTCAGCGGGGTTGCCGTAGCGAAGCTGGCTACTCCAGATCCCGATACCGGTGAGGTCCATCGACGGTGATTCCTCTCGTGGCAGGCGGCCGTGGTTCAAACCTTCGAGGCATCGTCTCAGATGCTTACATCGGGGTAGTCGGGTACTGCCATCGAGTCGTGCATCCGTACGCCTTTGGTGTTCAACTTCGCGACAGCCCTGGTGAATGGCGCGGGCAGCGACGAGACCAACTGCGCACCACGGGTGACGGCCCACACCCCCGCGGCGGAGCCGGGAATGAGCGTCTTGGCGGCGCCGCGCGCGAAGACCCGGCTACGACTGACCTTCTCGGCCATCTCCTGCTGGTAGGCAGCGAACGCGTGCAGATGATCCCCGCGAGCCGCGATGAGCTCGCGGGACAGCACGAACGACCCGATGACCGCGAGGCTGGTGCTGCCACCCACCGCGGGACCGGGGCAGTATCCGGCATCGCCGACGAGGGTAACTCGCCCCCGTGACCAGATATCCAGTGCGAGTTGGCTGATCGAGTCGAAATAGAAGGTGGGCGTGTGGTCGACTTCGGCCAGCCAGCGGTCTGCCTGCTCAGCCAGCCCGGCGAGTGCGTCACGCAGTAATTCTTTCTGCCGCACTGTGTCTCGGTAGTGATAGTCCAGCTCGGTCTTGCTCCGGAACATGAACAGTGCCCGGGCGTCGTCAAGGTGCTGCGCAGTGTAGATGCCCGCCATCCGGCCGACACCAGCGTGAAGGATCATCTCGCCCTCGGGTGCAAGCGATTTAGGCACCGACACCACCGCGAGGTATCCACCGATGAACCGGGTGAGCCCAGCCTCGTCACCGAACACCAGACGCCGGACATTCGAGTGCAGCCCGTCGCCCCCGACGATGACGTCGAACCTGCGCGTCGCCGCATGTTCGAATGTCACCTCGCCGTCGGGGGAGATGGCCGTGATCGAATCGCCGAACACATACTCGATGTGCTCGCGGCCGGCGTCGTAATACACCTCGCTGAGATCGTCGCGCATGATCTCGACGTGCCGGTCGGATGCTGCGCCGACAATCTTGGTGAGGTCGACTCGTCTCGGGCGACTCCTGCCCTCGCGGTACAGCGTCAGCCGGTCCGTTCCGGTGGCAAGCGATTCGATGCGCGGCAGGACGCCCATCTTCGCCGAAATCTCCATCGACGGACGGAACAAGTCCACGGCGTGGCCGCCGGTCTTTCGCAGCGCTGGTGCGCGCTCGACGACGGTGACGTCGAAACCGCCGCGTGCGAGCCAATAAGCCAGCACGGGTCCAGCGATGCTGGCACCCGAGATGAGGATGCGCATCAGACCTCCCTACGGCCTGCCCGTCTCGTATCTTCGTCGGGCTAGAGTCCGAAGTTATGCGATTCGGATTCTTCATCCCGCAAGGCTGGCGGCTGGACCTGGTCGGCATCGACGTCGACCAGCACTGGGCGGTGATGCGCGAGCTGGCTGCCTACGCCGACGACAGTGCCTGGGACTCGGTATGGGTCTACGACCACTTCCACACCGTGCCGATGCCGACCGGCGAAGCCACCCACGAGGCATGGTCGCTGATGTCGGCGTATGCGGCGACGACGTCGCGGGTCAAGCTCGGCCAGATGTGCACGGCGATGAGCTACCGCAATCCCGCCTACCTCGCCAAAGTCGCCGCGACCGCCGACATCATCTCCGGTGGCCGCATCCAGATGGGTATCGGCGGTGGCTGGTATGAACACGAGTGGCGGGCATACGGTTACGGGTTTCCGTCGGCCGGTGAGCGACTGGGACGACTCGACGAGGGCGTCCAGATCATGCGCGACGCCTGGCGGGACGGAAAAGTCAGCTTTGCCGGTAAGCACTATCAGGTCGACGGCGCAATCGTGGCACCGAAACCGTTGCAGAACAATGGGATCCCGCTGTGGATCGCCGGCGGTGGCGAGCAGAAGACGCTGCGGATCGCGGCGAAGTATGCGCAGTACACCAACTTCACCGGCGAGCCGGCCGGGTTCGCCCACAAGTCCGACGTACTGGCCGGTCACTGCCGCGACGTCGGCACCGACTTCGACGCCATCGTTCGTTCGGTCAACGTCAACGCGGTCGTGGACACCTCGGAGAAGAACGTCAACGAACGCGTGCAGCGCATCCGCGATCGCCTTGTCGGCTACATCCCGGAATCGGCCGCCGACGCGATGCTTGCCGGAACCAGCGGGCCGGACTCGGCTACCGGCACCACGGAGCAGGTGGTCGAGCGGCTGCAGAAGCTACGTGACCTCGGCTGCGAGTACGTGATCTGCAACTTCCCCGAGGCCGCCTACGACCGTTCGGGTGTCGAACTCTTTGAGCGCGAGGTAATCCCGGCGCTGAGTTAGACGTCGCTGGCGATGTATCTGACCTTGACCGGGGGCGCGGCCAATAGCGGCGGAAGCTGCGTGATCTTGCCCTCGCCGGCGCGAAAGGCGCGGTAGGCCTCGTCGGCTTCGACCGTCTCCCAGAGTTCGTAGATCAGCCAATGCGCCTCGTCGTCCGCATCGAAGAGCACATCGGTTCGCACGTTGCCGTCGAACGCACGGGTGTCCTGCAAAACCCGGCCCATCAGCTCGCGGCCCGCGGCGACCTCGTCGGGCTTGAATCTGAGTTCCAGCGTCACCGTGACCGTCATCGTCATCTCCTCGTGTCGTCAGGTCGTGCTGCTCACCGGGAGCACACTGTTGAACCTACGGTCGACCCATTTGACGAAGTCAGGCGCCTCCGGAATCTGGTCCGCGGTCGCGAACAGGTCAGCGAGCCGTTGCTCGGCGGCCACTACCTTGTCATCCAGCGGCACCGGCAACCGCCGGATCCGGCTTTGTGCCAGCGCCGAGATGGTGACGTTCAAACCTACGGCGGCTGAATACTTCTCGGCCCATTGCTCGGGCTTGGCCCGTGCCCACTGGGCCGCCCGTTCGTAACGGACCAGAAGATCGGACAACGCCGAATTGCGTTTCGGATCGGTCAGTGCCTTTACCGACGCGCTGCCGAACTGGTAGCCGTTGTCCGCGGACCCGATACTGCGCACCTTCAGCGTCAGATTGGCTTGCGCCGTATAGGGATCCCAGATGACCCAGGCGTCGCCCTGTCCGTTGGCGAACGCCGACAGCGCATCGGCGGGCTGCAGAAACACCAGCTTGACGTCTTTCGGTTTGAGCCTTGCATCGGCCAGGTGCTCGAGCACGTTGGCGTGGGCGGCGCTGCCCTTGGCCACCAGGATGGTCTTGCCCGTCAGATCGTGGACCGTCGCGATCGGCGAATTGGTGCGGACCAGGATCTGCTCACCGGAGCCCGCGCCGTCCCACGCGCAAACCACCCGGGTCTTGGAGTTGGCCGCCGCGCCGAAGACCGGCGGCGTGTTGCCGGTGATCGCGAAATCGATGCGGCCCGCGTTCAACGCCTCGATCTGCGGCGGGCCCGAGGTGAACGTGGAGAATTCGAGGCGATACGGCAGGCCGTCCAGGGCGTGGGCGGCGCGCAGCAGCGCTTCGGTACCGCCCTTCTGGTCGCCGACGTGCAGGGTCAGTCCGGACAGCTCCGAGGGCGGTACGGCCGCCGGCACCCCGATGGGCTGCGGTCCCTGAGATCGGGAGACGCACGCAGCCACGGCGGCGATCATTACCAGCACGACGCCGAGGCGAAAGGCGCTGCGCTGCATAGCCTTAGCTGTCAAAGCCGGACACCGAGCTTGTCGAGTAGGTCGGTGCGGTATTGGTCGTGCTTGGCAGTGCGCTCCGACGTTGTGGGTCGCGGAGATTCGATGGTGATGGAGTGGGCGACGCGGCCATGCTCGAGCACCAGCACCCGGTCGGCCAGTTCGATCGCCTCGTCCACGTCATGGGTGACCAGCAGGACGCCGAATCCGTGCCTGCGCCACAGGTCGAGCAGCAACGCCCGCATGGACAGCCGGGTGAGCGCGTCCAGCGCGCCGAACGGTTCGTCGAGCAGCAGCAACTCCGGTTCGGCCACCAGTGCACGCGCCAGCGAAATCCGTTGCGCCTGACCGCCGGACAGGGTCAGCGGCCAGGACTGGGCGTGGTCGGTAAGACCGATCTCGGCCAGAGCCCGCTCGCTGCGCGCTCGGGCCGCCTCGCGGGACAGCGTGCTGCGTGTGAGCCCATACTGCACGTTGGTCAGCACGTCGCGCCACGGGAAGAGCCGCGGCTCCTGAAAGGCGACAGCAGGAGCGCCGCTGACCTCTCGGTTACCGGCGTGGTCATCGGAAAGCCCTGCCAGCACTCGTAATACGGTCGACTTGCCGCATCCGCTGCGACCGACCAACGCGACAATTTCGTTCGCCCGGACCTCCAGCGAGATGTCGTCGAGGATGCGCCGGTTGGCGTAGAACTTGTTGACGTTGCTGAGCTTGCCGACGACGGCGGTCTGCCGGTCGGAGGTGATCGTCATGCGCGGTACCTCAGGGCTCGATGTTCCAGGGCTCGGACGCCTGCGTCGGTGGCGATGCCCAGCAACGCGTAGACGGCCAGGCAGAAGATGATGAT
>DATDLZ010000019.1:0-36836 GCA_036519055.1 Mycobacterium sp. | reverse complement strand
AGTTTTCGCACACACGCCTGCGAATAGGCGGAGTTGTCGGTGGAGTTCTCGTAGTGCACCAGCCGACCCACATCGACAACCAGCGCCATCGCCGCATGGACCAGAACACGCGCCTGCGTCTTGGTGAGCGCGGGCCGCGCCGCGGCCAGTAGGCGCATCCAGGCATCGATCGTCGATCGCTGCACACTGCGGAGCAGTTCCTGATCCACCCGCGTGAGGTTCACCCGTTCGGTGTAATAGATCGCGGCCAGATCCGGATTCGCGAACGAGGTCGCCACGTATGCCTCGATCAGCAAGGTGAGCATGTGGCCCGGTTCGGTCAGCCCGGTCAGGATCGCCGACAGCCGGCCCGAAACCCGATCGGCCGCGCGCCGCAACCCCGTCGCGAGGATGTCGCACTTGCCGGGGAAGTAGCGGTAGATCCCCGACACCGGAATACCGACGGCCGAGGCGATCTCGGCCATGCTGGTCTCGGGATAACCCTTGGCGTTGAACAACATCATCGACGCCTGCAGCAGCGCTTCGTATACCCCGGTGTCTGCTTCGAAGATCCGCCACGAGGCAGGGCGGTCCACGGTATCCGCCGGTTCCGGCAGGTCGGCCTCGAGTACCGCCGAGGCGGCGCCGGCCAGCAGCGCGCGGATGTCGTCGGCGGGCAGCTGAACCCGGTGGTCGACGGCGCTTCCGATCACGCTGAGTAGCCCGGCCGACAGCATCCATCGCTGCGACGAGGTCAGGGTCGGGCGAATCACGATGAGCGGCCGCTGAATTCGGCGATTGACCAACCGCAGTTGATCGCCGAGCGCGGATTGGTCTTCGCCGTGTAGGTAGCGAGCCTGCCATCGATACAGCCCGCCGGATTCACGATTGGCCAGCGTCACGTCGATCAGTGCCTCGACCAGTCGATCCAGCGTCTCGGCGGGGTCGCCTTCGGCTTCGGTGTCGGCGAAGTCGGTGCAGTCGACCAGTTGCTGGCCAAGCGCCAAGACGGCGTCGCGGAATAGTTCGTACTTGCTGGCATGGTGCCGATACAGCGCCGGCGCGGAGATTCCGACCTTGGCTGCGATCGCTTCCATGCTTACGGCGTGGTAGCCCTGCGCACTGAACGCCTCGGCGGATGCCCGGGCGATCTGATCTTTGCGATCCTTGGGCCGTCGGCGTACCACGGCGGCGCCCTGCGCTCGCGGCGTCGTCACCGCCTCACCCTAGCCCGCAGATTCTTGCCAAAAAACCTACCGCTGAGTCAGAACCGTCATTAACATAGCTCTTGCTCGACGCGCTTGAGCAGCGCTGATGAGCCACGACGTCATATCCAAGACGTTCGCGAGCCGCGTTGGGAGGTGAGGGCTCAAGTTGGACACGATTCGCCGCATCCTCGGCTACCAACTCACGATCGCGCAGCTGATCGCGCTTGGATTGATCGTCGGCACACCGTATCTGCTGATCGGCGCGATCTGGTCGACGACGCACACCGCGCATCTTCAGAACATGCACGGGGTCGATCTGGCGGTGTCGTTCCTAGGCTCGATCGTGTCGTGGCCGGTGCTGTTGTTCTCGAACGTTTGCATGACATGACCGCGAAGGCCGCCGGAATTATGTCGATGCCCCGATTCACATACCTCCGCACACGGCCTGATCTGAGAGGAGACTCGTGAGCAATCGTCAGGTTCTACTCGGAGTCGTGGGCGCCGCGTTGATCGCCGCCGGGCTGCTGGCGCTGTGGTTTCCAGTGCACTTGGGCCAATACGACCAATGGGGAATGCAGATCAGCTGCGGGAGGGGCTTCAACGGGAGCCTGTCGCAGACCCCAGGAGCCCACGACACCAACCTGGCCGGCCAGTGCGCGACGGCGCTGCTGCTGCGCCGCCTCTGGGCCATTCCGGCCGCCATCATCGGCTGGGTGCTGGTGACGATCCTCGCTGCGAAGTGGGTCCGCAGCACACCGGACGATTCGGAGGAAAGTACCCGATTCTGGGAGTTGCGCGGAGACGCGACCTAAGCCGCCGGCCTTGGGTCGTGATGTCGCCGAGATCCGGAAAACCGTTGGCTTCTTTGAGGACCCGTTCGAGAATCTCGACGGATACCTCAGGAAGCTCGAACGGTTCTCCGAACTCGGCATCGACATGATCAACACCGGTCCGGTGCCAGGCACACCGGATCCTGCCGGCTTCGTGAAACGCTTCGGCGACGAGGTGATGCCGAAGCTATCGGAGATCGGTTGAGCCTCTGGAGGTTCAGAGGCTGGCGATGATCCGCGCACGCTCCGCGGTGTACTGGTCGTCGGAGAGGACGCCGCTGGCGCGCAGGTTCTCGATCTCCTGCAGCCGTTGCGTCGTCGGCGCCACGGTCGGCGGACGCGTCACCGGGGCGTGCATGACAGCGTCGTGCTGAAAGGCCCGCATAGTGGCGCTCGGCTCTTGGCCGAAGTTGAGCAGCCCGAGCCGCAACAACAGAATCAGCAGGCCGATGCCTCCGACCGGCAAGCCGAAGTACAACGTCCAACCGCCGGGCAGGCCGAGTTCGCTCAGCGCGACAAAGCGAATCACGAACGTGATGACGAAGAGCGCGGCGATCGCTCCGGCCAGGATGAGTGCGGGTTTGTTGTTTTTCATGAGGGATGTTCCTTTCGTCTGGTGGATTCACGACGGCGGCCGGCCACCGAATGTCGGCGTGGCAACACCCGGTGGCCGGGCCAGAGCCGTTGTCAGGGGCAGGAGACGTCGAGTTCGAACGACTTGTTGACCGGTCCTGCCATCGGGTTGGACGTGTCCATACCGCTGGCGGTACCGCTGATCTTGTACGTGCTGCCGTCCTTGGTGGCGTTGGCCTTGCCGGTGGTGCCGCCGACGCCCAGCGAGACGCCGTTGACATTGCCCAGCGCAACGGATTTCACGACGGGCGGGTTGGCATCCGTCAACACGGCACCGATGCCGGTGGGTACGCCGGAGGTGCCGGATCCACCACCGATGGCGATGTTGACCGTGCCGGCGGCGGTCGTGCAGGCAACCTGGCCCTTGACGTTTTGTTCCTTACCGTCGACGAGCACCTTGGTGTTCGACGAGCCGGCGGGTGCCACTGCGGCATTACCGACACTGACCGCTTTGTCGTGGTGTGAACAACCCACCATCACCGTGGCGAGGGTCGCCGCCGCACCGGCCATGATCAGGACTTCGCGTTTCATTGATGGACTCCTTGTTTATGTAGTGGACGTGATGCCTAATCACAGTGCGGCAGCAGGCTTTATGGATCCTTAATGCGGACCCGTCCGCATCAGCCGGCCACCGCCTGAAGCACCGGCGTAGCGACGGGCAGCACTGTCACGTCTCCCACGTGGTCTGCGACGTAGAGCCGGCCCACCCCAGAGCTCACGGCGACGCACGACGGCCATGCGTTGACTGTGATGCTCTCGAAAACCCGTTCGCTCAAAGCACATAACACCGCGACGCCATCACGGTCCACGACATAGATTTCGGCGCCATCGGGACTCATCACCACCTGGGTCGCCGACTCGCCGACCTCGACGACCGCGCCGATTGCCCTGCGCACCAGATCGATACGGATCACCGCGGCAGCCCCGTGCGGATGGTGGGCCAGCAGATAAGCCACTGCCCCATCGTTGCTCAGCGTGATGTCACGGATAGGCGCCCCGACCGGCACCGTCGCGACGACTCGTTGCCGAGCAGTGTCAACGACAGCAAGCTCACCGTCGCGGTAGCTGCACACGCTCGCGTACAGCTGCCCGGTGGTGCCGGTCCGTATCACGTCGATGCTCGACGCCCCGGGTGAGGCGACCGGTATCGACGTGATCTCGGACGTCGCGACATCGACAACCGCGACATCGCTTCCCAGCCGCCCGGTCCTGGCCGCGAAGACTCGTGCACCATCCGCACTGACGGCGATCCCGGTAACGGTGAACGCGAGCGGATGCACCGATACGACGATCTTGCTGTTCATGTCGAGCACGGCGACGGCGTCGTAGCTTGCCGACGTGGTCACGACAAATGCGCGACCGACTGCCACTGCGACGGCCACCGGATCACCGTCCAACCGGATGGCAGCGGCAGCCTCCGGATCGTCCGCGTCGAGTATCGATACGGTGCAGTTGCGCGGATGCGTCGCGATCAGTGTGCCGCTGGTGGGGTCGACGGCGATGTCACCAATCGGGTTGCAAGGGTGGGCCAGCACGCTCACGTCGACACGTCGCCGGACATGTCGACGTACATCGACTGAAGTCCGACCCGACCTGGACCGGTGAAGCGATTGAAGACGAGATTTCCGGCTCCACCGAACATTCCGGTCCGCAGTCCATAAACCTGTGGATCCATCCGGACACTTTCGTCGCGGAAGATCCAACTTCCCGGCTCCACATCGATCTGCTCACCGGGGGCGAGAACCTTCTCGAAAACGTTGCCGTAGCCGTGCAACCACACCACGCCCTCTGACTGCGTTGCGGCAAACCGGTCCACGAAGAACCCGGTCGAGCCGAACAACATGTTCCGGAGCCCCTTCTGCCGGGTGTATCCGTACTCCAAATTTCCGGTGGCAGCGAGGTATTGGTGCTCGCGAACCTCTACGGCAGCGCCGGGCCGCAAATGCAGCGGAAAGACGTGGCCGGTGCCGTCGCGTGAAAACGCGACCTGGCCCGGCCCACGCGCCTCGGTCATCAGCAGTTGCATGCCCGCGACCATTCGCTTGAGCGCTCCCTTGCCCCTGAGCCCGATGTCGAGCCCAGGGTCCTTCCACAAAATGACGTGATGCTCGAAAAACACCGGCACACTGCCGTCGAGCCAGATGTGCAGCACCGGCACCAACTCTCCGTCGATTCGGTAGTACACGCCTGGGGCGCGCCCGTCGGCGACGGTGGTGGGCAGCAACTGCGGGGGTTCGGGCCGATACGAGTTGGCCATCTTCCCGGCTCAAGGTCGCTTGGCGTAGCGAGTGAGAAATCCGGTGGCCGCAATCGTCGCCGCGACGCCGATCACACCCCACAACACGATGGAGAAGACCAGCGACCCGAACAAGAAGTCGTACGTCAGCGAGAGATAGATGGACCACAGCACCCGGTACAGGCACCAGAAAGCGACCAGTCCCGCGCTGATCCCGATGATCAGGCTGCGATTGCGATCGACGCGCTCGATTTGCTGCTCGATGTTGGCGGGCAGAATCTTCATGTGAGTTGTCCTTTCGTGAGGGTGCGGTGTTGCGGTGCAACACCCTGCGCTCGCTCACGGTGCGGTACAGCGCTTACTGGATCCTTAACGGACCGCTCACCCGACGGCCGGCTACGGCGAGGCGGGGCCGGCCCCGGTTTCGAGCGTGAATTCTTCGTCGCCGATCCGAATGCGATCGCCTTCGCGCAGTTCGGCGCTGGGGTCGATACGTTTCCGGCGCACCCGGACTCCGTTCGCCGATCCCAGATCGGTGATGAGGATCGTCCGACCGTCGTCGGCGATAACGGCGTGGTGGCGGCTGACCTTGGCGTCGGACAGCACGATGTCGTTGTCGGGGCTGCGACCTATCCGGGTGGCCGTGCCGGCTAACGCATAGCGTCGCCCGTCCGCGCCGACCAATGCGGCCGTCGCGGTCCGGCGGACTCGGATTGCGTTGTCCGACTGGGCGACAATGGTGTCCTCGGCGTGCGATTGGGCAACCTTGCGAGCGTCCAACGGCTCCTGACGCAGAATCCGCTCGTAGAGCTCCCGGATCGTCCAGCTCGGGTCGATGCCCAAGTCTTCCGCGAGTAGCGCTTTCAGCCGCAAGTACGCGTCCAGCGCATCTGACTGACGGTCGGACAAGTAGTAGGCGGTGATCAACTGCGCCCACAACGGTTCCCGATAGCCGTGCCTGGCAGTCAACGCCTCCAGCTCCGCGATCACGTTATGCGGTCGACCGCACGCGATTTCGGCTTCGGCACGCGCGATGTAGACAAGAACCCTCTCCTCATCGATCGCCGCGGCCAGGGTCTCCACGAAGTGAAAGTCGCTCAGGTCCTCGAGAACTGGGCCGCGCCACTGGCCAAGCGCGGCCAACAGGTGCTGGCTGGCCTGCTCGAACTGCGCGTCGGCTGCGGCCTGCACGCCGGCATTTTTCTCGGCGATGAAGCGGCCAAAGTCGTACTGATCGTCGCTGATGGACAGTTGATAGCCCGGCGGTGTGCTGGCCAGCACGGAACGGTCAATGCCCGCGTCGCTCATGAGCCGACGCAAGTTGGAGATGTAGGCATGCAGCGTGGCCCGCGCTCCCTGCGGCGGCCGCTGATCCCATGCGGCACCGATGAGTGAGTCGATGCCCACTGGTCGATTCGCATTGACGATCAACATCGCCAGCACCGCACGCTGCTTCGGTGTGCCCAACGGCAGCGATTCATCGCCCATGCGCACCTGCAACGGGCCCAATACACCGAACTGGGCCGCCGCAAAGGACCGCCCTGTGCCTAAACCATCGGCCATCGTGATGTTTCTGCGCTCACCAGGTTCGCCAGCTAAACAACAGCAGCATAGCTTCCAGTTAGGATTTGCCCATGCCGGTATCGGTAGGTGAAGCGTTCGCGGGATTCACGATCCTGCGGGTGCTGGGCGCTGGCGGCATGGGCACGGTATATCTGGCCGCGCATCCCCGGCTGCCGCGCCAGGACGCGCTGAAGGTGCTGCCAACGCAGTGGACCGCGGACCCGGAGTACCGTGCGCGGTTTCTGCGTGAGGCCGATCTGACGTCCAGCTTGTCGCATCCCAACATCTTGGGCGTTCATGACCGCGGTGAATACGACGGTCAGTTGTGGATTTCGATGGACTACGTCGGGGGCACGGACGCCTCCCGGCTGGTGCGCGAGCACCATCCCGACGGGCTGCCCGCCGGCGAAGCGCTGGAGATCATCACGGCGATGGCGTCGGCGTTGGATTATGCGCATCAACGGGGCTTGCTGCACCGCGACGTGAAACCGGCCAACATCCTGCTGGATCCGCAAGCACAACGAATTTTCCTGGCCGACTTCGGTATCGCGCGTCTGATCGATGACCCATCGGGGCTGACCGCCACGAATATGGCCGTCGGCACGATGGCGTACGCGGCGCCCGAGCAGTTGAGGGGTGAGCCGCTCGACGGTCGCACCGATCAATATGCACTGGCGTGTACTGCCTTTGACCTGTTGACCGGAGCACCACCCTACGTCGATTCCAACCCTGCCGTGGTGATCACCAAACACGTTGCGGCGCCGGTACCTTCGCTGGGGGAACGTCGGCCGGAGTTGGCTGCGCTGGATCCGGTGCTGGCCCGGGCGATGGCCAAGTCGCCCGCCGACCGGTATCCCAGCTGCCGAGATTTCGCCCGCGAGCTGAGTACCCTTCTCAGCCCGCCGTCCGGCCACGTCCACCAGTCGCCACCCGCACCGCCGCCAGGACCACCTGGGCCCGCGCCCACCCTGATGACCAGCACTCCGCGTATTTCACGCCCGACATTGATTGCGTCGCTGGCGGTTACCGCGTTGCTGCTGGTGGCCGCGGCGGTTTTTGCGGGCGTGACGTTTGTTCAGCACCACGATCGGGCCGGCACCACACCATCGACCGCGACCGCAGCCACCGCGCACGCGTTCAGCGGCACCTACCGGGCGGACTATGGCCCCGGCACCGACCTCGAAGGGAAAGCGGTCGCGGGTGCACCGCCCATGACCGGGACCTGGGATGTGCGCTCTACGTGCGGATCCGGCGGCTGTATCGCGACGGCGTCCTACGTCGGTGGTAGCGGAGTCGTGCTGGTCTCGAATTTGGTGTTCGATCAGGTGGGCGGTAGTTGGCTTGCCGTGGGTCTCGGCTCTACGTCCTGCAATGACGCGCCCACCGAAGTCTGGGTGGTGTTCACCCTGCAGCCGCAACCCGACGGCACGCTGTCCGGTGAAACCACCCGGTCCACCACCAACAGCTGCAGCACGGCGAAGCGAACCGTAACCTTCACCCGCACCGGCGATCCCGACCTCTCCAAGGTTCCCGATCCGGCCGGCTTGCCTCCGCGGGCGGCATCCCCGTCCACAGCCCTACGTGGGCGATACCACGAAACAATCACTTACGCGAACGGCGGTTCTGCGCCGGGTCAAGACGATCTCACTGTCCGTACGGTGTGCCTGCGCACCGGCGATCGGTGCATGAGCCTGTTCCATGCGATCGACGGGGTGGTGCCCCTGGTGTTCAGCGGCGGCAAATGGACCCGCAACGACGAGGGCACCGTGCCCTGCAATCTCGGCGGGACAGCGAATATCAAACTCAGCGCCGAGTATCCGCTGCCCGACCCACTGCAAGACCCGATTCCGCTGCTCACCGGGCACGGCCACAACGTGACGACTGGAAGTGCCTGTGCCGGAGGCGATTTCGAAGACAAGTTCGAGCGTACCGGCGATTAACTAGCTCCGCACGGCCCGCCGCCCTGCTAGGGCGCCCCGATCTGTCTGCCCGGCCTGTAGCCGCCACTCATTTCTTGGACAGCTGGTGACGGGTCCGGTCCTCACGGACCGGAATACCGTTGCGGCCACTGAGATCTTGGGCGTATAGACCGGTCGCATAGGCGACACCACCGCCGTTGATGCCGAGTTCGGCGCGGTCGATGTGCTCCAAGGTGTCGGTGCTCTTGTGGTAGTTGGGGTCGAACGGCTGGTCCGCTTCACCGCCCCACAGCTTGGCCTCTTGCGAAGACTTCTTGTTCTCCGCACCGGAGAACAAGCCGCCCGACGGGATGCCGGCCTGGCTAAAGCCGTCGTAGTCGGACCTGCCGTCAAACGAGGTGTCCTGCGGCGTCTTTCCGGCGGAGTTGAGGTATGCGGCCAGCGACCGCTCGATTCCGGCGGAGCCCTCGGGCACCACCGGACTGCCCCGCTTATCAGCCGGCAACGACTGGTCGCCGTCGTAGGTGAAGTATCCCGGGTTCGGCGACGCGAGCATGTCGAAATTCAGGTAGAGCGCAATGTTTTTGAGCGCTTCGATATCCAACGACTGCACATACCTCCGCGAGCCGATCAGCCCGAGCTCCTCAGCACCCCAGAAGCCGAATCGCACCGCGTTGTGGATCCCTGGCGAACTGCCCAATTGCAAAGCGGTCTCCAGAACCGCGGCCACACCGGATCCGTTGTCGTTGATGCCAGGGCCCTCGGGAACGCTGTCGAGGTGTGCCCCGGCCATCACCACATCGCTGGTCGACCCGGTCTTGGTCTGCGCGATCACGTTGCGGGCCTGGATGGTCTTGGTTTCTGCGGAGAGCTGTACAGTCGCAGGCCCCATGGTGGTGCGAAGCAGTGCGCCATCGGATTTGCTGACGCTGACGACTGGGATCTTGACGTCGGTGGTCTCGCCGAGGGTGCCGGCCATCTGTTCCTCGACGACGTTGTCCGCCACGACGATCGCCACGGCGCCGCGTTGCGCGGCGGCGCCCGCCTTCTGTGCAAACGGGCAGGTGCCACGGTCTACCAGCACGACCGCGCCATTGACCGGCAGGTTGTCGTAGTCGGCGGCATTGCAGCCGGGGCTTGCGTCGGTCGGCACGCCGACCAGCGGACCGGTTACCCCGACCGGCGGGGTGGCGGGGCTGTACTCCAGCGCACGCGCGTCGAACTTCTTGCCGGCAACGGTCACCGATCCCGGTTCGGCGTGAAACACGTGCGCGTCGAATTGCATGGTCTGCACGTCAAAACCCTTGTCCCGCAACTTACCCACGACGTAGTCGACGCTGGCGTCGTAGCCGGGAGTGCCGACCGCACGGGTGTTGCCGTTGGCATTGGCGATGTCCTGCAGCTTGGTCAAGTGGGCCATCATCGCGTCGGTGCTGACCCGACCGCGCAGGGCGGCCGCGAAGTCCGGACCCGATCTCGGCGTCATCGAATTGGCGGTGTCGGAGGACGCGCATCCGCCGCTCGCCAACAGCAGAGCCGCGACGGCGGTCAGGATCGGTTTTGATTTGCTCATCATCGCGCCCCAGGTTAGACGTCCGCGCCGACGTGCACCGTCAACTGGCGGCTTCGGTGGAATCGTCGAGTCGCAGATACGCCTGGATCGTGGTGCCCGCGGCCGTGGAATGCGTCCGTAACAGGTCGGCGATCGCGTTGACCACAAACAGACCGTAGGGACCCGGGCTGCCCTCGACGGGTGGTCGGCGGCCTGCCAGCGGATCGGCCCAGTAGCCCATGTCGCGCGCCTCGCAGACCACGTATCCGTTCTCGTACCAGAACGCCATTCGGCAGGCACCCCCGGCGTGATCGAGGCTGTTGGTTGCCAACTCGGTGGCGACCAACAGCAGATCGGCGACTCGGTCTGCCGACATCCCGAGCAGCCGGCTGTAACGTTCACCGCATCGGCGGGCGCCGGCCAGATCCCCCGCCTGCTCGACGGTGTGCGTCACCGCGGCCGCACTGGTCGCCAACGGTTGGTTGCACTGGTCAAGCGCGGCATCGACTGCATATTCGGGGCAGTGTCGCCGCAATCCGTCCTGCCAGATCTGCGGATGCGTGAGGCGGACATCGGCCAGCACGCTTTCGTCCAGGCAGGACGCGTCATAGGGGCATAGGCCGGTGATGTCCGCACCGGCAAACGCGATGTTGGCGAGGGCTTCGTGCTGCATGCACGCGAGGTATTCGAATGCACTCCGGCCCGCCCAGGCCGGTTCGGCGACGATGCGGACACGCCGGCCGGTATGCCGTTCGACGAAGGCCAGTTGCCCGGCCAGGATCCGTCCTGGATTGCGGCCGAAGTCGGTGATGTCGGCCATCGTCACCTCGGCACCCGCATCACCCAAGGCACCGCGCAACGATGCCAATCTGTCCCCTGGAACCGCGACCAAGATGGGCTCTCGCAGCTCCAAGCCGTCGCCGATGAATTGCACCAGCCGGTCCACGTATTCGCGCTCCGAGTGGTACAGGAGCGCCGAATGGTCGTAGCCCCGACTGTCCACGTGTGTTCTCAGTGTCATGTCGACTGATTAATTTCAGTGGTTGCCTGCATGGTTGCCTCGGTAGATTTACCCAGGTGCCAAGAACCTAATCAGGCTCCGCCGGTCTGCTCCAGAATCAGACCGGCCACCGCCCGCATACCTGCGGCGTTGGGATGAAACGGCGCCGGACGCCACGGCAACGGCAAGCCCGCGGCCACCGCCCAGGGATCCGCGGACCAGCCGTGATGGTTTCGACTGGCGTTCGCGGCCCGCACGACCTCGCAGCCGGTGGCCTGTGCTGCCGCCGCGGTGGCTTCCTCCAGGCGCGTAGCGACCAAACGACCCAGGCTGGCGTGCTCCGCTGACAGCGGAGCAGCGGCTTCGCCTTCCGGCGGCAGCAGGGTGAGGTAATCGACGAACATCACCCGTGCCCGCGGCGACCGCTGCCGCACCGCGGTGCCGACGGCTTGCAACGCCGCTCCGATCCCGTCGAGGGCTTTCCCGCGGGCGTCGCGGTCGAACAGCTCACGCAGACCAGCGGCGATCGGAGGCAGTCTGCGAACGACCGCGGGCAGCGACGCGGCCATCAACAGCGGCACGTATCCGACGTCGTTGCCGCCGATGGTGATGGTCACCAGCTCTTCGGAGCCATCCAACGCCTGGATCTGGGGCCGGGCACTGCGCTGACGGTCGGCGAGCACGTGGGCCGTCGTGGCTCCGGAGAAGGTGACGTCGATCAGGTCGAGGTTCAGTCGCTCGGCAACCAGGTGGGCGTAGTTGCGCGCCGATCGGCCCGACCGGAACGGTGCGCCCGCGGCAGAGGGCCGGATTCCGGGTCCGGCGGCCATCGAGCTGCCGAGCGCCACGTACCGACCGGTCATATCGAGCTCAACGGCCCGGCTCTCCCCCGCAAGCGGGCGGTACCCCCACAGCGGGCCGTTCCCCGGCCCGCATCGTCGTCCGGGCGGGACTCGACGCCTGCGCCCAGAACCGCTTCGGGATGCGACCGGCACGCCGGGCCAGATATCCCGCGGTGACGGCGGCTGCCATTGCCGCGGCCATCGCGGGCGGATCGCCGGCGCGGGTCACCGCGGTGGCCAACAGCACGGCGTCGCAACCCAACTCCATCGCGAGCGCGGCATCACTGGCCGTACCGATCCCGGCGTCGAGGACCACCGGGACACCGGCTTGGGCGACGATCATTTCGATGTTGTGCGGGTTGGCGATGCCCAGCCCCGTACCGATCGGCGAACCGAGCGGCATCACGGCCGCGCACCCGGTGTCTTCCAATCGTTTGGCAAGCACCGGATCGTCGTTGGTGTACGGCAGCACCACGAAGCCGTCGTCAACCAATTGTTCTGCGGCACGAACTAATTCGACGGCATCGGGCAACAGGGTGCGCTCGTCGGCGATCACTTCGAGCTTGACCCACTCGGTGCCCAGCGCTTCGCGCCCGAGTTGCGCGGTAAGCACCGCTTCGGCGGCGCCGCGACAGCCCGCGGTGTTGGGCAGCGGAGTGATGCCCAGTCGGCTCAACAGATCGAGCATGCCGGTGCCGCCCTCGGCATCGACGCGGCGCATCGCGACGGTGGTCAACTCGGTGCCCGATGCGACCAGGGCCTCTTCGAGGACGGCAAGGTTCGCCGCGCCGCCGGTGCCCATGATCAACCGAGATGTGAAGCTGCGCCCGGCGATGGTCAGTTTCGAATCAGCCACCCTGCACCGCCGTCATCACTTCGATGTTTGCCCCGTCGGAAAGCACCGTGGCCCAGCTGGATCGCGGTAGGACGGCTTGGTCGACCGCGACCGCGATGCCGCGGTCCGGGTAGCCCAGCGACTGCAGCAGCGCTGCAACCGTGGTGTGGTCGTCGACCTCGAAGTCGTCGGCATTGACACGAATAATCACGTGTGTACTCCAACCGGAATGAGTTCGGACACAATCTGTTCAGCCGTCCACGGCGCCAACAGGAAACCGGATCGACCGTGGCCGGCGGCGATCAACGTCCGGGCATCCAGGCGTCCCACCAGGGGCAGGTTGTCCGGCGTCATCGGACGCAGGCCGGCGATGCACTCCGCCAGCTCGTACTCGCCGAGCGCCGGCATTACGGTGCACGCGTCGTCAAGCAGATCCCGCACACCGGACACTGTAGGCGCGGTGTCGCGACCGTGCTCGTACTGGGTCGCGCCGACCACCACGCCGTCGGCGCGTGGCACCACATAAACCTGACGTCCATGCACCCGAGCCCGAATTACTCTTTGCGGCAACGGCATACACCCCTTCCGCCAACGCAACCTCAGCACTTCACCCTTCACCGGCCGAATCGGCAGACCCGGCCACAAGGCCGGGGCATCGATTCCGTTGGCGATCACGACCGCGTCGGCATGCACCGCGTTCAGATCGGCAACCGGCCCGTCCCAGTCGACGCCCAGTTGCTCGCACGCCGCCGACAGCCCGTCGAGCAGCGCGCGATTGTCCACCGCGAGCTCGGTGGGCGCCCGGAAGCCATGCCGAATGCCTTGCGCCAGCATCGGTTCCACGTCGCGCACCGCCGATTCCCAGATCACTGGATGTCCTTGCGCGGACAACCAGTCGGCGACCGTGCGCAGGTCGGCGACGTCGGCACGGTCGACCGCGACCGCCAAGGACTCCCGCGCGGTGATCACCTGGCCGGGTAGGCCGTCGGTGAATCCGCCCTGCTGCCAGAGCCGTAGCGACTCCAGACCCAGCTGCAGCAGTCGCTCCTCGCCGGGCCACCCTTCGCTGTGCGGCGCCAGCATTCCGGCGGCTGCCCAGGACGCACCGGGCTGGCCGGACCGATGCACCCGCACCGACCATCCGGCTTGGGCTGCGCGGCGTGCCACGGACAGCCCAATGACGCCGCCGCCGATGACGGCCAGCGTTCCCGCGTCCGGTGGCATCTCCGCTCCCTTCGCCGGCATGATCCGGATCAGGTGTGACGGTAAGGACAGGTACTCGTGTCCACTCTCAGCCCCCGTGCCCGGGACTCCCGTGTCGACTCCAAAGGGTAGTCGCTAGCGTCGCGGTGTGCATCAACCGATCGAGCGGCTCGCCACCGCGCGTCTTTATCTGTGCACCGACGCGCGTCGCGACCGAGGCGATCTGGCCGAATTCGCCGACGCCGCGCTGGCCGGCGGGGTCGACGTCATTCAACTGCGCGACAAGGGCTCGGCCGCGGAGCACCGGCTGGGCCCCCTGGAGGCCCGCGACGAACTGGCGGCGCTGGAGATGCTCGCCGACGCGGCGCGGCGGCACGGCGCCCTGCTGGCCGTCAACGACCGCGCCGACATCGCCCGTGCCGCCGGCGCCGCCGTGCTGCACCTGGGCCAGGACGACCTGCCGCTGCGCGTGGCACGCGAGATCGTCGGCCCGGACGCGGTGATCGGCCGTTCCACCCACGATCGTCAGCAGGTCGGCGCGGCGATCACCGAGGACGTCGACTATTTCTGCGTCGGGCCGTGTTGGCCGACCCCGACCAAGCCCGGACGCACTGCGCCCGGGCTGGCGCTGGTGCGTGCCACCGCCGAGCTGGCATGCAACAAACCCTGGTTCGCCATCGGTGGCATCGACGTGGATCGACTGCCGGATGTGCTGGACGCCGGCGCGCGGCGCATAGTCGTCGTCCGGGCTATCACCGGCGCGGAGGATCCGCGAGCCGCGGCCGAGCAGCTCAGTTCGGCACTTGCAGCAGCGAGCTGATCCGGGAGCTCAGCTGCGACGGCGCCTGATCTGGGTGGCCCGCGGTGCACCACACGAAAACCCCTTGCTCGATCTCGATCGTGCGCGGCAGGCTGCGCCGCAGCTCGTCGTCGTGGTGTAGCGGCAGGGCCTCCGGCGCGGTCCGCAGCCGTTGCCAACTGGCCGCGAAGCCGGGATGCAGCGGAAGGGCGGCCACCTCGTCTTCACCGACCCAGCGCATCTCGGCGCTCTCGTGATTGGCTTCCGTCTGCAGCAGTTCAGCCGCGTCAGCGACGACCGTCGTGTAGGTCCAGTCGGTGCCGCTCGCCTCGGCGGTGATCACGGTTCCCCGCACCGATAGCAGCTCGCCGGGCAGACCGGCCTCCTCGTGAGCTTCCCGGACGGCCGCCTCCTCGGCGGTCTCGTGGCTGTCGCGGGCGCCGCCCGGCAGACCCCACGTTCCGCCCTGATGGCTCCACGGCGCCCGGTGCTGCAGCAACACCGCCGGGGTGCCGTCGTGCAACGGCGCCCGGAGTAACAAACCCGCCGCGCCGAACCGACCCCAGTAGGGGTTGCCGGTGTCGGACACCACCCATCCGTCACCGTCGCCGCGCACGCGTTCAGGATAAGCAGCACCCGACGTCGATGCGGCCGTGTGTCGCGGGCCGGTAACAAGTGGGGAAATCTGCGTGGGCAGTCCCCGCATCTCAGCAAAACACTCTTAGACTTCGCTTATAGAGTTCGTTACAAGCACGCTGGGAAAGATGAGGTCCGAACAGACGTGACCGTTGAGTTGGCGCACCCGTCGACTGAGCCGCTTGGTTCGCGGTCGCCGATTGAGCCGGCCCACCCCCGCTGGTGGTTCGTTGCCACGACGCCGGGTCGCATTCTGTCCATCGGTCTGGTCCTGGCAATCCTCGGCGGGCTCAGCGCGTTCGCCACGTCGACCACGATCAACCAGCGACAACATGCGCTGACCACCGTGCTGAACCACACCGAGCCGCTGGCCTTCGCGGCCGGACGGCTGTACACCACGCTCTCGGTGGCTGACGCGGCCGCCGCGACCGCCTTCATCGCGCAAGCCGAGCCGCGCACCGTCCGGCAGCGTTACGAGCAGGCGATCACCGACGCGGCGGTGGCGGTGACCAGGGCGTCCAGCGGTCTGACCGATGAGCCGCTGGTGCAGTTGCTCGGCAGGGTCAACGCCGAGCTGGCGGTGTACACGGGGCTGATCGAAATCGCCCGTACCAACAACAGGGCCGGTAACCCCGTCGGCTCGTCGTACCTGTCCGAGGCCTCCACACTGATGCAGTCGGCGATCTTGCCGGACGCGGCGCGGCTGTACAGCGAGACCTCGGAACGGGTGGACACCGAAACCACGGCCTCCACCCAGATCCCCGCTCCGGTGATCCTCGTCGTCCTGGCGACGGCGGTGATGGGCTCCTTCTCGCACCGCTGGCTGGCCCGGCACACCAACCGGCGGATCAACCCCGGTCTTGTCGCCGGTGCACTCGCGATTCTCGTTATGGTGGTCTGGGTGGGTACCGCGCTCGCCATTTCCACTGCCGGTAGCCGTAGCGCGAAAAACACTGCGGCAGAGTCACTGAAGACCATCACCAACATGTCCATCAGTGCGCAGCAGGCGCGTGCCGACGAGACGTTGTCGCTGATTCGCCGCGGGGACGAAGAAACCCGCAAGCAATCCTTCTATCAACGCATTGACGCCATGCACAAGCAGCTCGACGAATACCTCGCTCGTCAGGATGCCGTCGACAAGAGCGACTTGCAGGATGCGGCTCTACTGCTGGCACAGTGGCGGCGGGCCGACGATCGGATCAACGTCTACATCTCGGTCGGTGATTATCGGGCCGCCACGCAGGTGGCCCTGGGCAGCGGAGAGAACGACTCCACCCCCGCGTTCGACAAACTCGACCGCGCACTGGTGAAGGCCATGGAGCAGAGCCGTCACGAATTGCGCGATGACATCCTCGACGCGCGGCGCGGACTGTCCGGCGCCACAGTGGGTGCCATCGTGCTCAGCCTGGGCGCGGCCGTCGCCGTCGCCCTCGGATTGTGGCCCCGGCTAAGTGAGTACCGATGACGACGCGGCCGCTCCGGATCCTGTGCGCCGCCCTGACGGCGGCCACGGTTTTGGCCGGCTGCAGCGAGACCGGTTCCATGGTGGTGCCGCCCGCTCCGACGCTGCCGCCGCCCACCCCGGCGGGTATGCAGGAGATGCCGCCGCAGCCGCCGCTCCCCCCGGACACGACCGCGGACGACTGCAACCCCACCGCCAGCCTGCGCCCGTTCGACAATCCGGTCGACTCCGACGCCGCGGTGGCCGATATCCGCGCCCGCGGTCGGCTGATCGTCGGCCTGGACATCGGCAGCAACCTGTTCAGCTTCCGAGATCCGATCACCGGCGAAATCGTCGGCTTCGACGTCGACATCGCCGGCGAGGTGGCACGCGATATCTTCGGTAACCCGAGGCAAGTCGAGTATCGGATCCTGTCGTCCGACGAACGCGTCACCGCGCTGCAGAAATCGGAAGTCGACATCGTCGTCAAGACGATGACCATCACCTGCGATCGGCGCAAACAGGTCAACTTTTCCACCGTCTACCTCGACGTCAGCCAGCGCATCCTGGCCTCGCGCGACTCCCCGGTCACCAAGCCGGCGGACCTGTCCGGAAAGCGAGTCTGCGTGGCGAAGGGCACGACGTCGCTGCACCGGATTCGCGAGATCTCCCCACCGCCGATTGTGGTCGAGGTGGTGAACTGGGCCGACTGCCTGGTGACGTTGCAGCAGCGTCAGGTCGACGCGGTCAGTACAGATGACTCGATTCTGGCCGGGCTGGTGTCCCAGGACCCGTATCTGCACATCGTCGGGCCCAACATGGGCACCCAGCCTTACGGCATCGGGGTCAAGCTGGAGAACACCGGACTGGTTCGTTTCGTCAACGGCACTCTGGAACGTATCCGCCGCGATGGCACTTGGAATGCGTTGTACCGCAAATGGTTAACGGTGCTCGGGATTGCGCCGGCCCCGCCGAGCCCGAGGTACGAAGACTGATGGCCGAGCAACCGGTGGACCCGGAAACCCAGGACGCGGACGACGTCGGTCCGGGTACTCAACCCGTCGACGCGATGGTGGACTCGTCCTCTCAGGGCCGCCCACAAGCCACCCAGGCGATCTTCCGGCCCGACTTCGACGATGACGCCGATGACGCCGCCCTGCGCAGCGCCGACACCACGCCGCGGGAGCGGGTGAAGTCGGCGACGCGGGCTCCGGTGCGACGGCTGGGCGGTGGACTCGTAGAAATTCCGCGGGAGCCCGACATCGACCCGCTCGAAGCGCTGATGCCCAATCCGGTTGTGCCGGAGTCCAAACGGTTCTGCTGGAACTGTGGGCGGCCAGTCGGCCGATCCAGCAAGGAAGGCAAAGCGCAGTCGGAGGGCTGGTGCCCGTACTGCGGAAGCCCGTATTCTTTCCTACCGCAACTGAATCCGGGCGCCGTCGTTGCCGGCCAGTACGTCATCAAGGGCTGCATCGCGCACGGCGGACTGGGCTGGGTTTATCTGGCGCTCGACCGCAACGTCAACGATCGCCCGGTGGTGCTCAAAGGCCTGGTGCATTCCGGTGACGCCGAAGCACAGGCCATCGCGATGGCCGAGCGGCGGTTCCTCGCCGAGGTTGTACACCCCTCGATCGTGCAGATCTTCAACTTCGTCGAGCACACCGACCAGCATGGCGAACCCGTGGGTTACATCGTCATGGAGTACGTCGGTGGGCAGTCGCTCAAACGTCGCAAGGGCGACAGGCTGCCGGTCGCCGAAGCGATCGCGTATGTGCTGGAAATCCTTCCGGCGCTGAGCTATCTGCACTCCATCGGTTTGGTCTACAACGACCTCAAGCCGGAAAACATCATGCTCACCGAAGAACAACTCAAGCTGATCGACCTTGGAGCCGTCTCGCGAATCAACTCGTTCGGCTATCTCTACGGCACACCGGGGTACCAGGCGCCCGAGATCGTGCGGACCGGTCCGACGGTGGCCAGCGATATCTACACGGTCGGTCGTACGCTGGCCGCCCTGACGTTGAAATTGCGCGCCCGCGGCGGACGATACGTCGACGGGCTGCCCGAAGAAGATCCGGTGCTCGCCAAGTACGACTCATTCGGCCGGTTGCTTCGCCGCGCAATCGATCCGGATCCGCGGCGGCGATTCGTCAGCGCCGAAGAAATGTCCGGACAGCTTTCGGGTGTGCTGCGTGAGGTGGTCGCGCAGGACACCGGCGTACGGCGGCCGGGCTTGTCGACGATCTTCTCCCGTAGCCGCTCGACGTTCGGGGAAGCGCTGTTGGTCGCTCACACCGACGTGTACCTCGACGGTCATGTGCATTCGGAGAAGTTGACCGCCAAGGAGATCGTTACCGCGCTGCAGGTGCCGTTGGTCGATCCGGCCGACGTCGCCGCACCGCTGCTGCAGGCGACCGTGCTATCGCAGCCGGTGCAGACGTTGGATTCGCTGCGCGCATTCCGGCACGGCGCAATGGATTCCGACGATATCGACCTGTCGGATTCCATCGAACTGCCGTTGATGGAGGTGCGGGCGCTGCTGGACCTTGGCGATGTCGCCAAGGCCACCCGCAAGCTCGACGACCTCGCCGAGCGGGTCGGCTGGCGGTGGCGGCTGGTCTGGTATCGCGCAGTCTCCGAATTGCTGACCGCCGACTACGAGTCGGCGAGCAAGCATTTCAGCGAGGTGCTGGATACCTTCCCCGGCGAGCTGGCGCCCAAGATGGCCCTGGCCGCGACGGCCGAATTGGCCGGCAGCTCAGACGAACACAAGTACTACGACGAGGTGTGGAAGACCGACGACGGGGTGATCTCGGCGGCCTTTGGATTAGCCAGGGCGCAGTCGGTCGAGGGCGACCGGGGCGGTGCGGTGCGCACTCTTGACGAAGTCCCAGCCACCTCAAGGTATTTCACCACCGCGAGGCTCACCAGTGCGGTGACGTTGCTGTCCGGTCGTTCGGCCAGTGAAATCACCGAGGACCAGATCCGCGACGCCGCGCGACGGGTAGAGGCGCTGCCGCCGACCGAGCCGCGAGTGCTGCAGATTCGCGCCCTGGTGCTCGGTAGCGCTTTGGACTGGCTGGGAGATCACGAGGCCAGCACCAACCACATTCTCGGCTTTCCGTTCACCGAACACGGGCTGCGGCTAGGTGTCGAGGCGTCACTGCGCGGGCTGGCCCGGGCGGCGCCTACCCAGGCGCACCGCTACAAGCTGATCGACATGGCCAACCGGGTCCGTCCCACCAGCACGTTCTAACTGGGACGCAAGCAGATCGCAAACGCGCCGGACACTTTTTCCGGAAAATCGGATATTTCTCAGCTTCGCCTCAGTTAAATTGTCGCTGGCGGCGACTTGTCGGCCGACCTCACGAATGTTGTGGTCGGCCGTCGGGGCTGTTCTGACCGGGGGAGGAGGGGGCTCCGGCGGGTTTTTGCCCGTCGGAGCCTTCTCCTGTCTGTGCTGAGAAAAAACCAAGTCCAAGATGGACTTTTCTCAGCTCTTCCTCAGTTGCTCTGGTGGAATATCGGTCTAGATCGCGCGCAGGCAGTCGCGGGCGATCGCCAGCTCCTCGTTCGTCGGAACCACCAGAACGGCGATCGGTGAGCTGTCGGTGGAAATGCGCCGAGCGCCCTTGCCGGGTTGGGTGTTCCGCTGCTCATCGATGTCGATGCCCAGCCCTTGAAGCCCGTTCAGCGCGTCCAGGCGCACTGCGGCGGCGTTTTCTCCGACACCCGCGGTAAAGCTCACGACATCGGTGCGGCCCAGAATCGCCAGGTAGGCGCCAATGTATTTGCGCAACCGGTGAATGAAGACGTCATACGCCAATTGCGCCGAGCTGTCGCCGGATTCGATCATCTCGCGCAGGCGGCGGAAATCTCGCTCCCCGGCCAGGCCCAGCAAGCCGGAGTGATGATTGAGCATCGACTCGATGTCGTCGACACTCATTTCGGCCTCGCGATACAGATAGCTCACGATGCCCGCATCGATGTCACCGCTGCGGGTGCCCATCACCAGGCCCTCCAACGGAGTCAATCCCATCGAGGTGTCGACAGGGCGACCACCGGCGATCGCCGATGCGGAGGCGCCGTTACCCAGATGCAGCACAATCTGATTCAGCTCTTCCCACGGCCGGTCGAGAAACGCGGCGGCCTGTTCGCTGACGTAGCGGTGTGAGGTGCCGTGAAATCCGTACCGTCGGATGTGCCACTTCTCCGCGAGCTCTCGGTCGATCGCGTAGGTCGCCGCCGCACCGGGCAGATTGTGGAAGAACGCGGTGTCGAACACCGCGACGTGCGGCACCGCCGGCAGCATCCTGCGGGCGACCTCGATGCCTTGCAGGGCGGGCGGATTGTGCAGCGGGGCCAGCATCGACAGGCCCTTGAGTTCGGCGATGACCGTGTCATCGATGACCGTTGGCCGGTAGAAGACCGGCCCGCCGTGGACCACCCGGTGACCGACCGCGGCCAGCCCGCAGGCTTTCAAATCGATGCCGTCGTCGGACAGCTTCTCGAATGCCACCCGCAGCGCCGCGCCGTGGTCGGTGACGGGCGACGAAGGCTCACCGATCTGCTCGACGATGCCGTCCGCCAGCGAGTCACCCGAATCAGGCTCGATCAGTTGATATTTCAGCGACGACGAACCGGAGTTCAGCACCAGCACTACGGGGCTAGGAGTCATCGACGCTACTCCTCCTCATCGCTTCGTCCCCGCAAGCGGGTGGGGGTCCCCCAGCCGCTTAGCGGCGAGGGGGCGTGCCCACACTGCATTGTCGTCAGCGCGCGGTCCCCTGCGCCTGGATCGCGGTGATCGCGACGGTGTTGACGATGTCGTCGACCAGAGCGCCGCGAGACAGGTCGTTCACCGGCTTCTTCAAACCCTGCAGCACCGGGCCGATCGCGATCGCACCCGCACTACGTTGCACCGCCTTGTAGGCGTTGTTGCCGGCGTTCAGGTCCGGAAATATCAGCACGGTGGCCTTGCCGGCGACCGGCGAGTCGCGCATCTTGGTGGCAGCAACGGACGGCTCGACTGCGGCGTCGTATTGGATCGGCCCCTCGACCAGCACCTGCGGTGCCCGGCTGCGGACCAATCCGGTTGCCTCCCTGACCTTGTCGACGTCGGCTCCCGAGCCGGACTCTCCGGTGGAATACGACAGCATGGCGACTCGTGGCTCGATGCCGAACTGCGCCGCGGTCTGCGCGGCGCTGATCGCGATGTCGGCAAGCTCCTCGACGGTCGGATCGCGGACGATCGCACAATCTCCATACGCCAGCACCTGATCCGGCAGGCACATCAAGAAGACACTGGACACCGTTGAGATGCCCGGCGCGGTGCCGATGATCTCGAAAGCCGGGCGAACGGTGTGAGCCGTGGTGTGCACCGCCCCGGACACCATGCCATCCACCATGCCGTTGTACACCATCATGGTGCCGAAATACGATACGTCGTGGATGATCTCGCGAGCCTGCTCGACGGTGACACCCTTTTTGGCGCGCAGCTGGGCGTACTGCTCGGCGAACTCGTCACACAACTCGCTGGTGCGGGAATCGAATACTGCGACATCGTCCAGGTCGACACCGAGCTCGGCTGCGCGGGCGCGGATCTGGCTCTCCTCGCCGAGAATGGTCAGGTCGGCGATGCCGCGCTGCAGCACTCGACCGGCAGACTTGAGGATCCGATCGTCGTCACCCTCCGGCAGCACAATGCGCTTGCGGTCCGAGCGGGCCCGCTCACGCAGTTGATAGGTGAACATCTGCGGCGTGGTCACCTTGGGTATCGGGATCGCCAACTGCGCGAACAAGTCCGCGAGATCGACATGGCTCTCGATCAGCTCCAAGGCGGTATCGACTTTGCGCTGCGACGTCGCCGTGACCCGACCTCGGGCCGAACCGACCGCGCTGGCGGTTTCGAAGGTGCCCAGTGTGGTGGCGATGATCGGCAACCGCAGCCGCAGGCCGGCCACGAGTGCGGCGATCGACCGATGCAACTCGAATCCGCCGTTGAGGATGATGCACGACAACGACGGAAACCCCTCGGCGGCATGGGCACTGGCGACGGCGAGCACCACGTCGGAGCGGTCGCCGGGTGTCACCACCGCCGTAGCGTCGCGCAGCCGTTCCAACACGTGGTCGGCCGTCATACCCGCGACAACCACGCCCATCACTTCACGGCTCATTAACTCGGTGTCACCGCTGACCAAAGTGCCGTTCACCGCGGCTTGCAGGTCGGCCACCGTCGGCGCCACCAGCAGCGGCTCGTCGGGTACCGCATAGGTCTTCGGCGCGAGCGGGCGCAACGCCTCGGTGATCGCCGTCAATTGCGTTGGCTCGCAACGGTTGGCCACCACGGCCGCGGTATGCGCGCGCTGCGCGCTCAGCTCGGCCAGACACACCTCGACGGCGTGAACGACTTGCTCGACGCTGCGGTCCTTCGCCCGCACCGCCAACACCACCGGCGAGCCGAGGTTGACCGCGATGCGGGCGTTCACGCTCAGCTCAGCCGGGCTGGCCACATCGGTGTAGTCACTACCGACGATGACCACCGCGTCGCAATCGACGGCCATCGCGTGATAACGCTCGACGATGTCGTCGATCGCGGCGTCACGATCTGCATGAAGCTGCTGATACGTCACGCCGATGCAGCGCTCGTAGGGCAGGCCGGCGGTGGTGTGGGCCAGCAGCAGATCCAGGATGTAATCGCGGTCCTCGTCGGCTCGCGTGATCGGCCGGAACACACCAACTTTGGCCACCGTGGCAGCCAGGCGATGCAAGATCCCCAGTGCGATCGTCGACTTGCCGGTGTCTCCTTCCGGCGCCGCGATGTAGATGCCGGCCGGCGACGCGGAACTGGAAGCGACCACGCTGCGGGTCAGCCCAGCCGTCGCAGCCGGGGCTCGAGGTCGTTCTGGAAAAGCTCCAGGAATCGGCGCTGGTCCTGCCCGGGCGCGTGGAACACCAGGTGGTTGAGGCCCCAGTCGACGTACTGGCCCACCTTCTCCACGGCCTCGTCGGGATCGGAGGAGACGATCCAGCGCTTGGCGACCTGCTCGATCGGCAGCGCGTCGGCGGCCTTCTCCATCTCGATCGGGTCGTGGATGCTGGTTTTCTGCTCGGCAGTCAGCGACAAGGGCGCCCAGAACTTGGTATTCGTCAGCGCAAGTTCCGGCTCAGGGTCGTAGGAGATCTTGATTTCGATCATCCGGTCGATGTCGTCGGGATTCTTGCCCGCCGCCTCCGCACCTTCCTTCATAGCGGGGATGAGCTTGTCCTTGTACAGCTCCTCGCCCTTACCGGAGGTGCAGATAAAGCCATCACCGGCGCGGCCCGCGTACTTGGCGACCTGTGGACCGCCGGCGGCGATGTAGATCGGGATGCCGCCCTCGGGCACGTCGTAAATCGAGGCGCCCTTGGTGTGGTAATACTCGCCCTCGAAGTCGACCCGGTCGCCCAGCCACAGCTCACGCATCAGCCGCACTGATTCGCGCAGCCGCGCGTAGCGCTCCTTGAACTCCGGCCATTCGCCCTCATATCCGGTGGCGATCTCGTTGAGGGACTCCCCGGTGCCCACGCCGAGGAAGATGCGATCCGGGTAGAGACACCCCATCGTCGCGAACGCCTGCGCGATGACGGCCGGGTTGTAGCGGAAGGTCGGGGTGAGCACCGACGTGCCAAGCTGCAGCCGTTTGGTCCGCTCGCCGACCGCCGTCATCCAAGCCAGCGAGAACGGCGCGTGCCCGCCCTCGTGACGCCACGGCTGGAAGTGATCGCTGACCGTTGCGCTGTCCATCCCGTGCGCTTCGGCGGCAACCGCCAGCTCGACGAGTTCCCGCGGCGCGAACTGCTCCGCCGACGCCTTATATCCAAGTTTGAGTTCAGCCACGCTGTCGTTTCTACTCCCCCTTGTCGGCGGGCGACCCGCTGCGCCCGGCTTCGCCGCGCCTGCAATCGCCCGGTGCCTAGACTCTCGGACATGGCACCGGTGCTGAACGCCGTCACCGAGACCGTCCACCTCGTCCAGGGCGGGGCGGTGAACTGGACGCTGGTCGTCGACGACAGCGGCGTCATGCTGATCGACGCCGGATACCCCGGTGACCGCGACGACGTGCTGGCCTCGCTGCGCCAACTCGGGCACCAGGCCGAAGACGTGCGGGCCATCCTGCTGACGCACGCCCACATCGACCATCTCGGTTCGGCGATCTGGTTCGCCAAAACCCACGGCACCCCGGTCTACTGTCACGCCGACGAGGTCGGCCACGCCAAGCGCGAGTATCTGGAGCAGGCATCGCCGATCGACGTCGCGATGCGCATCTGGCGGCCCCGATGGGCGCTGTGGACCGCGCACCTCGTGCGCGACGGCGGGCTCAGCCGCGAGGGCATCCCCACCGCGCAGCCGCTGACCGCCGAGGTAGCGGCTGGATTGCCCGGCCAGCCGATGGCCATCCCGACACCGGGCCACACCGGCGGCCACTGCTCGTTTCTGGTCGACGGGGTGCTGGTCAGCGGCGATGCGTTGGTGACCGGGCATCCGTTGTTATCGCGCAGCGGACCGCAACTGCTGCCCGAAATGTTCAGCCACGATCAGGACGGCTGCATTCGAAGTCTGGCCGCGCTGGCGCTGCTGGACACCGAGATTCTGCTGCCCGGCCACGGCGACTTGTGGCGTGGCCCGATCCTCGAGGCCGCCAAACAAGCGACCGCCTTGGCGCAGTAGCCAGTCACAATTTGGTCACGGCTCACGTCACATTTCGTTAAGAGACGCGGACGTATTTTAAGAAGTCGGGCTCGGCCCTTGACGGTTCCTTAACGAAAGCGGCCGCAACTGCGATCCAGTTCACAACAAAGCTCGGAACACGTTGCGCACGATGGGTTCCGCACATGCCGCTCTCGATCACTCGCGGGTATCTTGGGCGTCGGGTGTCGGCACCCTGTCATCACAGTGCGACCTCAAGGAATCCAACAATGACAAAGTTCAGTGGTAAGAACGTGCGTCGGCATGCTGCCGGTTTCGGTCTACTCGCCGGTCTGGCAATGACCCCGATGGCCGCGCCGACGGCCTGGGCCGCGCCCGACTGCAGTGCCGCCGGAGTGAGCAACACAGTCAGTTCGGTGACCGGTTCGGCAACTCAGTACCTGGGCAATCACCCGGGCGCCAACGCGGTGGTGACAGCTGCGAGGAACGAGCCGCGTGGCCAGGCGGCGACGGATCTGCGCAACTACTTCACCGCGCATCCGCAGGAGTACGTCGAGTTGCGGGGCATCCTGGCACCCATCGGTGACACGCAGCGCCAGTGCAACACGACGGTGCTCTCGCCAGATCTGGAGTCGGCCTACAACGAGTTCATGGCCGGTTAGAACCCGCGTGTCAGCCCGAGATGCTCGCGCAGCGTGCTGCCACTGTATTCGGTACGGAACCCTGAACGTTCCTGCAGCACCGGCACCACGTGGTCGACGAACTCGTCCAGGCCGTGCGGCGTCAGGTGCGGCACAAAGATGAACCCGTCACAGGCGTCGGACTGGATGTAGCGGTCGATCTCCGCGGCGACGTGATCGGCGGTGCCGACGAACTGCTCACGGCTGCTGACGGCGATGATCAGTTCCCGGATCGAAAGGTTCTGCGCCTCAGCGCGTTCGCGGTAACGGCGGGCCACCTCGATCGGGTCGCCGTGCCGGACGCGGCCCTGGGTGATGCTGGTGTCGCCGCTCGGATCATCCTTGGGCAGTGGTCCGTCGGGGTCGTAGTCCGAAAGGTCACGGCCCCACACTTGCTCGAGCATCGCGATCGCCGTCGGGCCGCTGACCTGCTGGCGCCGGATGTAGTGCGCTTTGTCGTCAGCCTCCTCGGCGGTGTCACCGAGCACGAACGTGGCTGCCGGAAACACCTTGAGCTCCTCGGGATTTCGCCCGTAGGATGCGGCGCGACCTTTGACGTCGGCGTAATAGCGCTGGCCGTCCTCCAATGAGCCATGCAGGGTGAACAGCGCATCGGCGTAGTGGGCGCCGAAGTTGCGGCCTTCGTCGGAGTCCCCGGCCTGCAACAGAATCGGATGCCCATGCGGCCCAGCGGGCAGCGTCGCAACTCCGCGCACATCGAATTGCGGGCCGTGATGGTCGACCACTGCCACCCGGTCGGGATCGAGATAAGTTCCCGCATCGACATCGGCCAGCACGGCATCCGATGCCCAGCTGTCCCAGAATTCGCGTGCCACGCTGAGAAACTCCTCGGCCCGCTGGTAGCGGTCAGCATGATCGAGGAAACCACCGCGCCGGAAGTTCGCACCGGTGAACGCGTCCGATGACGTGACGATGTTCCAGCCCGCGCGGCCGTCAGACAGCTGGTCGAGCGTCGCGAATTGCCTTGCCACCTCGAAAGGCTCGTTGAACGTGGTGTTGATCGTCCCGGTCAACCCCAGCCGGTCGGTGACGGCGGCCAGCGCCGCCAGCACGGTGAACGTGTCCGGCCGGCCCACCACGTCGAGGTCGTAGATCTGGCCGCGATGCTCACGCAGTCGCAGCCCCTCGGCGAGGAATAAGAAGTCGAAGAAGCCGCGTTCGGCGGTGCGGGCCATGTGCGCGAACGAGTCAAACTCAATCTGGCTGCCCGATTGCGGGTCCGTCCACACAGTCGTGCTGTTGACGCCCGGGAAATGGGCGGCTAGATGAATGGGCTTGCGGTGCTTGCCTTCCCGTGCACTCATTTGCCAATCCCCCAGCGTTGTGCGAGCAGCTCATGTGAGCGCAGGCGCGCCTGGTGGTCATGGGTCACCGACGTGACGACAAGTTCGTCGGCACCGCTCAGGCGTTGCAGGGCAGACAGCCGCTCGGCGACCTCGTCGGGATCGCCAACGAATTGGGTCTCCAGCCGGTCCTTGACCACGGGCAGTTGCTCTTCGGTCAGCGGCCGGCAGTCACCGGGAGCCGGGTAGGGCACCGCGCCGACCCCGGTGCGGATGGAGTAGACCCATTGCCCGTAGCCGGCCGCCAAGTGCTTTGCGGTGGCGCTGTCGTCGGCCACCACGACGTCGGCGGACACCACAACGTAGGGCTCCTGCAGCGTCGCCGACGGGACGAACGTGTCCCGGTAGGCCTCAATGGCTTCCAGTGCGGTCGCCGGGGTGATGTGGTAGCTGGCTACGAACGGCAGTCCGTGCGCGCCGGCCAGCCGGCCACTCTGCCCCCGAGTACTGCCAAAGATCCACGGCGCCAACCCCGATCGCTCACCCGGCACCGCGTGCACGTTGAATCCGCCCGCCTTATAGCTACCGTCGAGCATCGCGAGGACGTCGCCGAGTTGATCGGCGAAGTCGGGCGCCACGGCCTCTGGCTGCTGCAGGATTTCCATCGTCGCCATGATGCGCTCGCTATCCAGCAGTCCCTTGAGGTCGAACGGCAGCGGGATCACCACGCCGTCGACTTCGCGCCACTGCCGGGGCGGGCGATTCTTCGCCGATGGGCGCTTCGGCTTGAACCCGGTGTCGCGTCGTTGTCCGCGGCCGAGGCCGAGGTCGATGCGACCCGGGTAGAAGGCGTCGAGCATGCCGAAGCTCTCGACCACCGCAGCGGCCGTGGTGTGGCTGAGCTGGACCGCGGCCGACCCGACCTGAATAGTGTTGGTAGCCGCGGCGATCTGTCCGATCAGCACGGCCGGCGCCGAGCTGGCGACGCCGACGAAGTGGTGCTCGGCGATCCAGAACCGGCGATATCCCCACTGCTCCGCGCGTTGGGCGAGATCGATCGTGTTGCGCAGCGCCGTCGCGGCATCACTGCCGGCGCTGATCGGCGACAGATCCAGGATCGACAGCGGGACGGTCGTCACGGGCGCACCTCCGTGTAGCGGTTGGGCGCGACGGGCAGGCCGAGTCGTTGACGCAGCGTCTCGCCGTCGCGGTAGGACGTCCGAAACCGCTTGGCCCGCTGCAGCAGTGGCACCACCTCGTCAACGATCACCGCAAGGTCGGTGGCGTTGACGGCCGGCCGCAACCGCACACCGTCGACGCCCCGCTGTTGCCAGCCCAGCAGCAGGTCGACCACATCGGCCGGACTTCCGTCGAAGATCAAGGCGTCAGAACCGAATTCGGTGTCGCCGCCGAATGTCACCACCACGTCGGCATAGACTTTCAAATGTTGCCCCCCGGCCGCCTTGACCTCGTCGAGGATCGAGTCCAGCGACACGTCGTCGGTAGGCGTTATGAAGACGAGATCGGCGCTGGCAGCGGCGAATTCATAGATCCTCGGCCCATGCGCGAGCGCCGCCACCACCGGCTGCCCCTGTGGCGGTCGTGGCGTGATCGACGGGCCTTTCACCGAAAAGTATTTCCCGTGGAAGTCGATGTAGTGCAGCTTGGCCCGATCGATGTAGCGCGCGGTGTTCGCGTCGCGGATGATCGCGTCGTCCTCCCAGCTGTCCCACAACCGGCGCACCACCTCGACGGCATCGGCTGCCTCATCGAACAATTCGCCGCCGTCGGCGGACGCATCGCGCCGCCCGAACAGCGCGGCCTCATGCGCCGTCGAGCTGACCCGTGGCTGCCAGCCGGCCCGACCGTGCGACACGTGATCCAAGGTAGCGATGGCTTTAGAGATGTGAAACGGCTCGGTATGAGTGACAGTGGCCACCGGAATCAGGCCGATGTGCTTGGTGACCGGGGCGATGCGCGCGGCAACGAGTACGGCGTCGCCCCGACCGGCCAGCCGCCGCGGGCTGATCGATTCGCGCCGACCGGGCTGGGGCGTCAGCGCGTCGTCGATGGTGAGGAAATCCAGCAGACCACGCTCCGCGGTCGCCGCCAAACCAGACCAATACCGGCCGCTGAAAACCGATTCCGTGGCGGGCTGGGCGGCTAGCGTGGCTCGCCACGCCTGGCGATGCCAACCGTAGCCGTCGAGCGCGACGCCCAGATGCAGCTCGGGGTTCATGAGCGCCACTCTCCCCCGCAAGCGGGAGGTGCCCCCACACCACCGCTGCGCTCTGCATCGTCGTCGGCGCGAGTCACGGCAGATCCTTCACGAATGCGATCGGGAAGACGGGTCCCCGCGACGGCAACGGCTCCGAGAGCCGCGTGTAACCCGTCGATTCATAGAGCGCTTCGGCCTCGGGCTGACGGTGCCCCGTCGTCAGGTACACCCGCCGGTAGCCGCGAGCGGCGATGGTGTTTTCCAGTTCGACGAGCAGTGCGGCGGCATACCCGCAGCGGCGGTGCGCGCTATCGGTCCAGATTCGTTTGAGCTCGGCCGTCTCAGCGTCGAATCGCTGGAACGCTCCGCCGGTGACCGTCATCCCGTCGACCTCACCGATCAGAAAGCCGCCATCGGGCGGCGCGAACTCCGCAAGGGGAACCGACCGCAACCACGCCATCACGGTGGGCGGCGTGCTCTCGTAGCGCTGCGCATACTCGACCGCCAGCTCGTCCAGTAGCGGCTGAGCCCTGGGATCGTTCGGACCGACTGCGAGGAAACGCAGCTGGCCCGACGCGGTTGGTTGGCTGGGTCGAAGCATCACTACATGTCTAACGTCTCGTTAGTGGCTGCATTCCGCCGCGACTACGCCAAAACCGCGCGAACATAGCGGCCCGCCACCGGCACGCCCTTTAGATCTTGGCGACGCAAACCCGGTAGCCCGGTAGCGCTGAACAACTTCTCGAGCCCCGTCACCACGGTTCGCCAGCCGAGTGCGGCCATCGATTCGGCGACGTCGCGGTATTCCTCAGGGTAGGTGAACTCGGCCATGTCGCCTTTGTATCCGAACTGTCGCCAGCCATCCGCCATAGCGTGTTCCTGACTCCTCAGCGGCTGGTGCCGCTCCGGAAAATAGTCGGCCGCGACCCGGCTTCCGGGCGCACTCAACGCGGTGACGTTGTCAAGCAGCCGTTCCTGGGTGGCCGGCTGCAGAAACCCGATGAACAATCCCTCCGCAACCCACACGGTGGGTTCGGTAGCGTCGAAGCCGATCCTGCGCAACGCCTCCGGCCAGTCCTGCCGAAGGTCGATGCCCACCGCGCGCCGGTTGGCGGCCGGAACCGCGTCGAGGCCTCGCAGCGTCTGGGTTTTGAAGTCGATCACCTGAGGTTGGTCGATTTCGTACACGGTGGTGCCGGCCGGCCACCACAGCCGGTACGGCCGGGAGTCCAGCCCCGACGCCAGTATCACCGCTTGCCGAATCCCGGCCCGGCACGCGTCGGTGAGGAAGTTGTCGAAGAATCGGGTGCGGACCGCCAAAAGATCTGTCAGCAAAGCTAATCCGTTGTTGTCACCGACGTCGCTGAGCGCCAGCTCGCCGCTGGCGACCTTGGTGAAAAAGTCCCTCCCGACGGCGCTGACCAGCGGCTCGGCGAAGGGGTCGTTGATCAACCCCGCCCGGTGTGCCAGCGCCCTCGCGGTCGCCACCAAGGTGGCGGTGGTTCCGACGCTGGTGTCCGGGCCCCAGGTGTCGTTGTCTGTTCGCGCCATACTCACGCCTGCCGTTTCGACAGCGCGCGCCGCCCGGGCTGGGCTAACGCTCGCCAACCCAACAGCAGCATCGCGGTGACTGATGACGCCACCATGATGAAACTGGCGGCGACACCTGCTGAGGTGGCCTTACGCAGCAGCATCCCGACGACGACCGTGCACAGCCACACCACGAGCCCGGTGGGATATACCGCTGTCGGCCGACGCCAGGCCTGAGCGGCCAGCCACCCCAGGGCGGTCCCGCTCAGGAAGGGCCATGCCGTCGAGGCGATGCCCGCGATGTTGAGCCCCTCGTCGTGGCTGCGCCGCCCCACGGCACAAAACACCAGCACACAGGCCACATCGATGCCCAACCACACCGGACCGCGCCGCGGACGCTCCATGCGGTGAGGCTACCGTTCCGGTCGATCTCGGGGCGCCATCATGGCCGGCGGCCGACGCGGCAAGATCGGAGTGGAGGGCCAGCGCCGCGTTCCCGTCCACGGCGTCGGTGGGGCGTCGAGTTGCTTGGCAAGCAGCAGCGCCGTCGCGTCGTAGTTTGCCCGCCAACCCCGGAAATCCGGCCACGCCTCCTCCTCCGAGCGTTCGATCGGGTAGTCGACTTCGCGGAGCATGGCGACCGCCTGTTGAAAGTCGCTAAATGTCAACGAGACTGGCGCGTCGGGGCCGGGTTCCTCGGGCACCGGCTGTCGCATGGTTCTGGCGATCTGCGACATGGCCACGAAGCCCATCCGAAGCGCCAGGCGTGGTGCCAGTTTCGGTTCGAGCGACGGGGCCAGCGCCAGGTGCAGAGCGGCGGCATCCATCACCGCGATCAACGAGGTCAGCCAGTGCGACAGCGGCCGAGGCGAGCGGAAGCGCACCAGCGTGAGATAGGTGGTGTGCGATTCGGCTACTTCTGCGGCCCACCGCTCCCAGGAGAAGAACAGGGTTTCGGCAACCTGCGCCATGTTGCCGTCCTGGATGCCCCACCGGCTGCGGGCCAGCAGCTCCGGCCCCCATGCCGGCACACCCGCCCTCGTGGCGAGCAGCGTGACTTCGGTTTCGCGCTTGTTGAACGCCGCATACAGCGTCGGCAGGTAGCCGACCTGCAGTCCGATCACGACCAGCCCGGTGAACGCCGCCAGGTACTCCAGTGTCGTGCTGCCACCGGTCGACGGTGCCGCGTAGCCAAGGGTGAAGATCGAGGACCCCGCTTCGGAAAAGGCTTGCCCTAGATGCCCTTTCATACTCGGCAGCAACAGGAGCGCAAAGCCGAGGACGAGCATGCCGAGCCAGGCGGCGAGCCGGGTGAGCAACGACATGGGCGCTTGCCAGGACAGGATCTTGTCCCTGCGCTCAAAGGAGCGCACCGGCTTGGTGAAGATTCGAAACACGATGTCCAGGAGCCACTCGACCATCCGGCTGGCCGGGGAATTGACCGCCCGTGGGACGACCAGGGTGCCCGCGACGCTCATCAGCGTCCCCATCACCAGCATCAGCCCGGCCGCGAAGCCGATCCACGCACCGACCATAGGAGCATTCAAACAGTGCGCGGTGTGAGCCGCGCGTGGTTTGTGGCCTGGCTCAACGTTTTTGTTTGGGCCGCAGCCGCGCCTCTGCTTGACCTAGCTGCACGTTGTGGCCTTCAACGCACTGCACATGGGTGACCAGCGGCGCACCGCAGCCTTCACCATGCACCAGGTCGAGGCGTCTCGCGTCGCCCTGCAAGAGCATTCCGAATTCGACCAGGCTGACGAGTACGGGAAACAGCTGGCGGCCACGTCCGGTGAGCACGTACTCGTAGCGGGTCCGCTGCCCCGGCGACTTATACGGTTGCTTGGCCAGAACCCCAGCATCGACAAGCTGTTTGAGACGCGTCGCCGCGATTTGCTCAGTGAAGCCGGCGCGTTGGGCAAAATCCTCGAACCGGGTGGTGCCCCAGAACGCCTCACGAAGCAGCACCAAAGCTGAACGTGTTCCGATGGTGTCCAAGGCCCGTTCGATAGGACAGACTTCCCGGTAGCCGGTTCTGTCACCATCGGCCAAACGACCTGTCAAAGTCATCGCGTCAGTTGCTGGGGTCATCGCATCATCCTACTCGCTGGCATTACCTTGCCATAGCCAGATGGTTGATTATCCGCTGGTGAACAGGCCGATCGACCAGGTAGAACGGGCCGGCTGGGCACTGGGACGACGGCGCCCGATTGTGCTCTTCCTCGAAAGCACTTATCCGCTTTGCCTTTTAGATGCGGTTAGCCAGCGCCATACCCTTGGCCGCAGTTATCTAGAGTTTGCGTTACCTACAGCACCGCACGATTGGCACGCACAAACTCGCGCAGCGATACCGGCGTCCGGTTGATGAGCCGGCTCAATTGCGTGCAATCGGCGGGTGGGGCACCTCGAGCCGCGACCGCCGCTCCGACACTGGCGATGTGGCCGGCCATGGCTGGGTTGACGACTCCATCGGGATGATCCTCGGCAACGCGGACAAGCTCGTCGCGCCACTGGTCAGGTGAGATCGGCTCGAAGGTGATCGGGCGTCCGAGTTCCTGGGTGAGGATCTCGGCGATCTCGTGGTGGTTCAGCAGCTCCGATCCCGTTGGGTAGCAGACCGGGCTGTCGAAGGTGGACGGACGCAGCAGAGCTGCCACCGCAAGCTCCCCCGCGTCGCTGCCGTTGATCCAGCCGACTTGCCCATCACCGAAGCTGTTACGCAGCAGGTTCTCTCGCCTGATCGAGTCGCCGTGTAGGGCAATGAGGTTCTGATGGAAGGTCGCACCGACCCGCAAGATCAACACGTCGAGTCCGCCCCAGGTCATCACTTCTTCGGCCAGCCATTGCGCGCGGCCAAGATCGCTGGGATGAAGCGGGTGCGCAGGCCCCATCGACATGACGACGGTCCTGATGGCACGTCCCGTCTCGCGGACCGCGGCGGTGTAATTGGCCGCGGCAGGGACCACGCCGGCTTCAACCGGGTAGGTGAAATACGCCAACTCAACGTCGGTGAGCGCGGTGACCAGACCGCGACGATCATGCAGATCCCCGATGACCACTTCCGCGCCGAGCGCAGCGAGCGCGTCGGTGCGCTCGCTGAGCGTGCGGGCCAAGATTCGAACTGGTCGGCCTTCTTCGCGCAGGCGACGCGCGACGTGCGCACCGGTGGATCCATGACGCCCGGTGGCGCCGGTGACCAGGATCGGTGCGGCTGATCCGCTCATCGAGATACTCCTCGGCTGTTCGCGGCGGCACCGCCGCCAGATGGACAGCTCTCACCATCGTTGCTGGCTTGTGTTTTGTCAAGCCACATGGCTGGTTGAAACGTTGCATAAGTTGCGCCGCTGCGCTTTTCCCGCAAACCCAGTGGAGAGGCGACAGCGAGTGCATGCACACCGGGCTGATCGTGTCGTCCGTATCCAGAGGGCTTTTGCCAGCTAAGGCCCGATTTATTCGCTGCATCCGAACTTCCGCGGTGGGCATAAATCGTGTCTACTTTGCCTTGACTTTGATAGAGCTAGCGGTGAAGGTGCTTTCATACGTGCGTCTTGCGAATGACCGCGAAGAGAGGGACGACCAATGACCAGTGACTCCACAGCCACGAACCGCACCGACGAGCCTGCGGTGCTTGTTACCGGAGCGGCCGGCAGAACCGGCGGGTACGCCGCGAAACTGCTACTCGAACGTGGTCACCGCGTGCGCGCCTTCGTGCATAGCTTTGACGACCGCGCCGCGAAGCTGCGTGCCGGCGGTGCGGAGGTCATCGTCGGCGATCTGCAGGACATCGACACTGTCCGTGAGGCTGTCGATGGCGTCCGGGCAGCCTACTTCGTCTACCCGATCAGCCCGGGCCTGCTGGAGGCGACCGCCACCTTCGCCCAGGCCGCCGAGGAGGCCGGGGTCACCGCGGTCGTCAACATGTCGCAGATCTCGGCCCGCCGCGGTGCCGCGAGCGACGCGGCGCGCATCCACTGGCTGGGAGAGCGGATCCTGGACTGGTCTTCGGTCGCCGCGACCCATTTGCGCCCAACGTATTTCGCTGAGTGGTTCACCATTTTCGGCGCCAAGGGAATCCGCGAGGAGGGCGTGCTGCGGCTCCCCTTCGGCGACGGGCGCCACGCCCCGATCACCGCAGAAGATCAAGGACGGGTGATCGCGGCGATCCTGGAGAACCCCGACGACCACGCCGGCCAGGTTTACCCATTGTTCGGCGCAGTCGAGATGAACCACTACCAGATCGCCGACGCCATCTCCGAAGCGTTGGGACGGCCCGTGCGCTACGAGCCCGCAGACATCCCGACGTGGATCGAAGGCATCAAAGCCCAGGGTTTTCCCGAGTTCTTGGCGCAGCATCTGAGCAACGTCGCCGTCGACTACCAGAACGGAATCTTCGCGGGCAACAACGACCTGGTCGAACGAATCGGCGGCAAGAAGCCCACGACGGTGCAGGAATTCATCACCGATCATCTCTCCGCGTTCACCAACTGACACCTAAGCCACAGTGGCATAACGGGATTCGAACTAAAGGCAGAGATATGACATGCCGGTATTACTGACATCTTGTCGAATAATCCGCTGCGGTTGGCCGCTCATCTGGGTGGACGGTAGCGTTCACTTGCGCGATCCAGTCAACCTCGATAAGTCTCGAGCATCTTCACGGCGCCCAGCCCTCCGAACGCACATTCCTCGGCGTGATCCCGATCATCACGTCCACAAACCTGACCATGCGGATGTTTCTGAGTTCGCGGCTGAAAAGCCGCATAGACAATAGCCTTACCGCGGCTTGGCGAACGCCAGCACCCGCACCTTGCTGCTCTGTCGTACCTCGCCGTCCTGGTTCAGGGTGTCGTAAGCGATGGTGACAAGCCCGCGGTTGGGACTCGACTTGGACGTGTGCAGGTCGACGACTTCGCCCTCGACGTGGAGTCGATCGCCCGGTCGCGTCGCGGTGGGCCACGCGACCTCACAGCCGGCGCCGATGATGCCACGCGCCAGCGCAATTCCTGACGTGACGAGCAGGCGCATCGTGATGGCGGCGGTGTGCCAGCCGCTGCCCGCGAGCCCATGAAAGAACGTGTCTTGCGCAGTCTCGTCGCTCAGGTGAAACGGTTGCGGGTCCCACTTGGTTGCGAATTCGATGATGTCGTCGGCGGTGAGGTTGTAGACATCGGTACGAAATCGATGCCCGACGTGGATGTCCTCGAGCCAAAGCTTGCGCGTCATCGCACTCCTCCCGCCGGTAAATAGCTGGCTTTAAGATGCTATAGTTAGCAAATTCAGTTCGCGAGGTGTTCAGGTTGTTAATTGCTGTCAGCCAGCCGACTACAGACTGCTTAATAGTCGCTGTGCGACGGTGCCCAGCCCCGACGTCATCGACCCGGGAGCTTATCGTTGAATAACGTGACCACAGCAGAGCAACCGCCGGACTCGCTACTCGCGGCGATGGCGAAGGCACGCATCCCAGCAGACAACCACCAATTCATCCGTCGAGTCACCGCCGCGATCGGCATCGCCGAATACCGCGCGGTCCTCAGTCCTGACAAGCCGTACATCGTGGCGAAGAGGCGCGACGGTCTGCCCGATCTGCACATTTATCACGGGTACACGACCGGCTTCATCACCGAACAAGAAATCGCCGGCGTCGCGGACAGGGGCGCCGGGCGCGGACCCAGTTCGCGAAAGGGAACCTGGTATGTCGAGCACACGGAGAGTCGGGTGCGCCTCGGCGGCAAGCGTTCCGGC
>DATDLZ010000018.1:0-19407 GCA_036519055.1 Mycobacterium sp. | reverse complement strand
TAGCCGGCCGTAGAGGTACGCTCACAACGCAGCTGGTTTGCCGGGTACAGGTCTCCGCGGTATCGCGCGGTCTGTGACCGACATCGAGTTCCGCACGCTGATTGAGGTGCGGTGCGAGAGGGAACCCGGTGAGAGTCCGGGACTGTCCCGCAGCGGTATGCAGGAACGACCGCCGTCTAGAAGCACTGATCGCAAGATCGGGAAGCGACGGCCAGTAGGAGCACCACCCGGTGCACGCCTGTGAGTCCGAAGACCTGCCGGCTGTGTCGGGCGCGCCGCGCCTGGCGGCTCACCGCCTCGAGGAATGGGCGTCCGGCCGTAACGGTTGCAGTGGCTGTGTGCACTGCGCCGGACCGGTTTTGCGTCCGTTGGCGGTGACCAACCCGTCGATCGAAGGACCAAGAACCATCGTGACCCCTAAACCCTTTACCGCCACTGTCACCGGCTCTCCACGTATCGGCCCCAAACGCGAACTCAAGCGCGCCACCGAGGGCTACTGGGCAGGCCGCACCAGCCGCTCCGACCTGGAGAAAGTCGCCGCAACCCTGCGCCATGACTCCTGGTCTCAGCTGGCCGCCGCCGGCCTGGACTCGGTACCGGTGAACACCTTCTCCTACTACGACCAGGTGCTCGACACCGCCGTACTGCTCGGTGCGCTGCCGGAGCGCGTGCAGGCCGTCTCCGACGACCTCGACCGCTACTTCGCCGCCGCTCGCGGCACCGGTGACATCGCACCGCTGGAAATGACCAAGTGGTTCGACACCAACTACCACTACATCGTCCCGGAGATCGGGCCGAAGACGCAGTTCTCGCTGCACCCCGAAAAGGTGTTGTCGGAGCTCAAAGAGGCTCAGGATCAAGGCATTCCGGTCCGACCGGTGATCATCGGCCCGGTCACTTTCCTGCTGCTGAGCAAGGCGGTCGATGGTGCGGGCGCACCGATCGAGCGCCTCGATGAGCTGGTTCCGCTCTACACCGACCTGCTGGGCCAGCTCGCCGACAAGGGCGTTGCCTGGGTGCAGATCGACGAGCCGGTGCTGGTGACCGACATCTCCGCCGACGCGCCCACGCTCGCCGAGCGGGTCTACAACACGCTGGGAGCGCTGGACAAGCGGCCGGCGATCCACGTCGCCACCTACTTCGGCGACCCCGGCAAGGGCCTGGCCGCGCTGGCCCGCACGCCCATCGAGGCGATCGGTGTCGACTTCGTCTACGGCCCCGACACCGCGGTGGCGTCGGTTCCCGAGTTGGCCGGCAAGACGCTGGTGGCCGGAGTCGTTGACGGACGCAACATCTGGCGCACCGACCTGGAGTCAGCCCTGAGCAAGCTGGCCAGCTTGCTCGGTTCGGTCGGCTCGCTGGCAGTCTCCACGTCGTGCTCGACGCTGCACGTGCCGTACTCGCTGGAGCCCGAGACCGACCTGGACGACGCGCTGCGCAGCTGGCTGGCATTCGGCGCCGAGAAGGTGCACGAGGTCGCCGCTTTGGCAAAGGCGCTGAAGGACGGCCGCGACGCGGTGGCCGACGAGATCGCGCAATCCAACGCGGCCGTCGCCTCCCGCGAGAAGGACCCGCGGCTGAACAACAGCCAGGTGCGTGCCCGCCTCGCCTCGATCGCCAAGTCCGGCGGCAGCGAGCGCGGCCCGGCCGCCAAGCGCCGGGAAGCGCAGAACGATCGCCTGCACCTGCCCCCACTGCCGACGACCACCATCGGCTCGTTCCCGCAGACCGTCCAGATCCGTAAGGCCCGCGCCGCGCTGGTCGCCGGTGAGATCGACGAGGCGGAGTACACCCGCCGGATGCAGTCCGAGATCGCTGATGTGATCAAGCTGCAGGAGGAACTGGGTCTGGACGTGCTGGTGCACGGCGAGCCCGAGCGCAACGACATGGTGCAGTACTTCGCCGAGCAGCTGGACGGCTTCTTCGCCACCAAGAACGGCTGGGTGCAGTCCTACGGCAGCCGCTGCGTGCGCCCGCCGGTGCTCTACGGTGACGTGACGCGCCAGCACCCGATGACGGTCGAGTGGGCCAAATACGCGCAGTCGCTGACCGACAAGCCGGTCAAGGGCATGCTCACCGGTCCGGTGACGATCCTGGCGTGGTCGTTCGTCCGCGACGACCAGCCGCTGGCCGACACCGCCCACCAGGTGGCGCTGGCCATCCGCGACGAGACGGTGGACTTGCAGTCGGCCGGTATCGCCGTGATCCAGGTCGACGAGCCCGCGCTGCGAGAACTGCTGCCGCTGCGCGACGCAGACAAGAAGGCCTACCTGGACTGGGCGGTCGGCTCGTTCCGGCTGTCGACGTCGGGTGTCTCGGACTCGACGCAGATCCACACGCACCTGTGCTACTCGGAGTTCGGTGAGGTCATCGGTGCCATCGCCGACCTGGACGCCGACGTCACCTCGATCGAGGCGGCCCGCTCGCACATGGAGGTGCTCGACGACCTCAACGCGATCGGCTTCTCCAACAGCGTCGGGCCGGGTGTCTACGACATCCACTCGCCGCGAGTGCCGAGCACCGACGAGATCGCCACGTCGTTGCGCGAAGCGCTGAAAGCCGTTCCGGCTGACCGGCTTTGGGTCAACCCGGACTGCGGCCTGAAAACCCGTAACCCGGAAGAGGTTTCGGCGTCGCTGACCAACCTGGTCGAGGCGACGAAGGAAGTCCGCGCCAACGCATAGGTAGCCAAGATGCGTCGAGCGTGAAGCTGTGGCGAAAAAGTCGCCGAATTATCGCCACAGTTTCACGCTCGCCGCCCGGCGATCAGCCTTCGCTGGTCGCAGAGTGCACGTGCACCGGCACGTCGTCCGCCCAGGGTTGCCGCGTCACCATGTCGGCGACCCGGACATAGCCGCGTTCGAATTCGCCTGTTGCAGCGTCGACTAACCGGTACCGCTGCGTCTGACGATGAATGGGCTGGGCATCAAGCATCACGACGCGCACCTCGCCCGGTTCGAAGTGGCAGCGCTTGTGCAGAGCCACGACCAGTTGCTCGTTGCTGAAGTGTCCGTCGCCGAAATTCCATCCGATGGCGGTACTGGTGACGCGTTCACCGTCGGTCAGGACGTAGTCGTCCTCGTTGTGGCCGGCCATCACGCGGTGCGCCAAGGTGAACAGCGCGCGGCCGTGAGTGTTGAAGGCGCGGAACGCATATCCCATGTACATCGGGATCTGCGCGGCTTCCTTGCTGCCGTAAAACTTTTCCAGTTGAGCGGCCGGCATGCCCGCGATCGCGACGACGTTATTGGCGATCTTTGCTTCTGCCGACGGCTTGATGCACCACAGCGTGGTGTCCCAGTTGCCCGCGTAGTAGCGCATGCCGGGCAGAAAGGAAACCTTGCGCGGGAACAGATTTCCGAGCACGACAGTGCCGGCCACGACCGCGAACAGCAGTATCGGCAGCGGTGTGGTCAGGTCGCCCAGCCCGATCGAGGCATGCCCGACGAACAGGGCCAGCACGCTGAACATCATGAAGACATTCCACTCCAGTGGCACGCCCATCGGGATCGACGACAAGATGCCGAAGTGGAAGCACAGCATGACGAACGCGGCGATCGCAGTGGGCCAGCCGCCATGGCTGAAGAACAACACCAGCGGCACCAATCCCTCGATCGCCGTGCTGAAATGCGCGAGCCAGCGCGAGCGCCAGCCCGGCCGAAGATCATCCGGAAAGTGTTCGAAGAACAGGCGTTTGATGAACCGCGGCCGGAACATCGGGTTGTTGCTCATCATCGTCGAGATGACGAACGGAAAGTGCTTGTTGAGTTTGGATGTCGCCGCACCCAGCCAAATCACCAGGCACACCAGCTTCGCGCCCAGAATCAGGTCGACGCCATAACCGGCGAACAGGAACGCGACCGTGAACGACGCGTACACCTCGCCGCGGGCGGCCAGGAAGATCACCTTGTCACGCAGGCCGAGCACCGCCAGCACACCGAGCACTGCCCAGATCTGCCACGCCGGTAGCACCCCGACCGTCGTACCCAGCGCGGGCATCGGGCCGGTGCCATCGGAGAAGATCGCGATGACGAGCAGCACCAGCAACGCGCCGTAGAACAGCGCGTCGAACGGTGTGCGGTTGTCCCCCTTCGTGAATGGGATGCGTCCCGGCCACGGTGGCAGCCGAACGGTCCCGGGCCGCAGCCAGTACAGAATCGAACCCAGCGGCGGGAAGAACCGGTTGTTCAGCGGTCCGAAGCCGCAACCCAGGCCGACGACTTCGAACAGCATCGTGAAGAGAACGACTTTCTCGAACACGATCGGCTCGGCGTACCAATGCGCGACATTCGTGAAGCCGTTGATGCCGGTCGTGGTCAGCGCCAGCAGCCAGGCCGCCAAGATGTACAGCGCGATCTTGACGACGTAGAACAGGTGCAGCAGCACCGGGGTACCGAAGCCGACCTCGGCCCAGTGCCGGGCCATCGGGATGATCTTCTCAGCGCGGGTGCCCTTGCTCCACTCCTCGAAGTCGATCTGCGGAGTTTCCTGTTTGAGAAATCCCATGGCGGCAAGATTAGAACGTGTTCTAGCCGAATGGTCGCGGTTCGCCGGAACCCTTGACTACTACCTTGCGTAGTAGTAGAACGGTTGTCAGGCACTTAGGACGGTGATCCGCGATGACCAGTCAGCTTTCGCAGCCACCCACTGCCGCCAATCGATATCTCCGTTGGGCGGCAATAGCATTCGTCATCGGCTGGGGCGTTCACGTGCTCGATCATCTGCGACGCGGCATGTCGGCGTCGCCCCATGCCATCATGGTCGGCGGCATGATCCAAGGGGTGTTCGTCGTGGTCGCGATCGCGATGGCAATCACCGGACGCCGTCGGGCACCGGAAGCGGCGATCGCGGTCGGCTTCGGCAGCGCCGTCCTCTTCACCTACGCGCATCTGTTGCCGAGCTTGCTTCCGGCCTACCAGGACAGCTTCGTCTCCGGCCCACGCATCAACGTGACATGGTTCTCCTGGATCAGCGCCGTCGCAGAAATCGGCACCGGCATCGTGTTCGCGATCGCCGGCTTCCGGGCTCGCCGCCCGGCCGGCGTAAGCTCGGTGGTGCAACTACGCCCACAGCAGGGGGTATCCCGATGAACGCCACAGCGGGCACATTATTCTTCGACGGTGCGTGTGGAATGTGCACGCGCTCCAGGGATCTACTCCTGAAGTTCGACCGAACGGGAAATATTCGGACCGAGCCACTGCAGAGCGCCGGAGTCGCGGAACGGCTCGGCGTCGCACCGACGAGCTTGCTCGATGCGGTGCGATGGCTGGATTCTTCGGGCACGGTCTACTCGGGCGCCGAGGCCGCCAATGCGGCGCTGTCAACGGCGGTCGGCAGCCGAATCCCGTTGGTGGTCTATCGGATTCCCGGCATCCGCTTCATCGAGGACGTCGTCTACCGGTGGGTGGTTGCGCACCGTTATCGGTTCCCCGGGACCACGCCGTACTGCGAATCGCACCCAACCGCCTGCTAGGCCCGTCGCGGCGGGCGGGGCACAAACCGGGAAACCCGGTCGACCACGCCCTGATAGTCGGGCCGCCGCTGCAAGCTGCGCGTCTCCATCATCGGGATGCTGCCGCCGAGGAACATGCCCAGCATCCCGAGTGCGCCCAGGCACACCCACCAGGCGTCCGACGGCGCGACGGCCACACCGAACAACGCCAGCGAAACCCAGAAACTGAACTCCCCAAAGTAATTCGGATGCCGCGACCACGACCACAATCCGCGGTCCATCGCCTCGCCGTCTCGCCGATCGCGGGTGAACCGGTGCATTTGCACGTCGGCTACCAACTCAAGGATCACGGCCGCCAGCCCGACGACGAAAGCGATATCGGTCAGCCAACCGATGTCACCGCCGGGTCGGGTCACCGCGACGTACACCGGCAGCATGCCGGCGAACACCAGAAGTGTGGGGATGAGGTGGATCGTCACCAGGTCGACCACGAATTCCCATCGCCCGGCCCGCTCGCGGAACATCGGGTAGCGCCAATCCTCATGGTGCAGACCGGGAAACGCGTACAACCAGTTGGCGGTCAGACGTATCGCCCACAACAACACCACCACCGCGATCAGCCAGCAACGCAATTGCTGTACCCCGGACTCACTCCACCAATAGAACAGCAGCACCGGGGGAATCACGCTCCAGTACGCGTCGTAGAAACTGGAGTTGCCGTACACCCGGCTGAACGCGAAAATCACCAACGTCGCCAGTACGTCGGCGACCAACGTATCCAGCCACAGCCGGCCGGTGTGCACACCCCACACCAGCCAGGCCGCGCCGACCGCGATGGCGACGACGTACGCGATACCGACCAGCGTCAGCGACTTTGACTTGCTCATCGTCTCTGTCGTCACGTGCGCCTCCATTCTTTTTGACGGCGCTGCCAGTGCGGACTCTTGACCGCCTCGAGTGCTTCGGTGACATAGTGGTCGAGCGCCTTCGGCTTTTTCGTCGACTGGCAGACCCACCGCTGAAACGCGAAATCTGCTGCTGCAAACCCAAGTTGAACCAAAAGTCCGGGCCGGATGTCGGTGTCGGGGTTGGCGCCCATGCGTGCGGCGACGAGCTTGGTCGCCCGCTCCTTGTCGGCGGGCCGGTGCACGGTCAGCTTGCCGAGCAGGTCGGGCGCGACCAGCAGGGCTTCCCGCCACTCTTCGGTGTCGGCCACCCCGAACGAACGGGTCCGGGTGATGATGGCGTTGATCAGCGCGAGGTCGGGCGACTCGGCGGCGGGCCGCTCTTCGAGCAGGCTGACGATGGCGGTGCCGCCATATCGCACCGGCGCCAGCAGCAATTCCTCCTTGGTCGGCACATGCCGAAAAAAGGTGCGCGGCGAAACGCCTGCGGCCGCGGCGATTTCCTCGGTCGTCACCGCGTCGTAGCCGCGTTCGATGAACAGCCGGAACGCCGCTCGACGAATGTCGGCCCGGATCTGCGCCCGCTGCCGATCGCGCAGCGACTCGGTCATCGGAAGCAGCCGATCCCACCGTCGACGTGGATGGTCTGCCCGGTGACGAAGGTCGCGTCGCTGCTGAGCAGGAACGCGACCAGCGCCCCCACGTCGTCGCGAACATCGCCGATGCGCTTCATCGGAACTCGTCGCACTGCCTTGGTGTAGTCGTCCGGCGCGAACTGCTTCCACAGTTTGACGCCGTCGGATTCGGCGAACGGGCAGACGACGTTGACGCGGATGTTGTCCCGGCCCCATTCCAGCGCGGCGACTTTCGACAGCCCACGGATGGCTTCCTTGGCGGCGGCGTATCCGCCCCACTTCGGCTCGCCGCCGGTGCCCGTGCCCGAGCCGAGGTTGACGATCGAACCACCACCGGCCTGGACCATCAACGGATGCACCGCCTGCATGAGCAAAAAGCTTGCGCGCGGCCCGACGTCGTGGCCGAGGGCGAAGTCTTCAGTCGTGATGTCGACGAACGCCTTCGGCTCGTTGGTGGCGATGGCGTTGTTGACCAACCCGTGCACCGCGCCGAAGGCGTCGACCGCGGCCGCGACGATCCGCTGAGCTGATTCAGGCTCGCGCAGATTGGCGACCAATTGTTCGACGCGGCCGGCCGCTCGGAGTTCATCGGTGGTCGCGGCCAGCTTCTCCTCGAGAATGTCAACCAGCAGGACCGCTGCCCCACGTTCGAGCAACGCGGCGGCGATGCCTTTGCCGACGCCCTGGGCGCCGCCGGTGATGATCGCGACGTGGCCGCGCATCGAGTCGGGGTGGGTGTAGCTCATTCGACCGGTCCCATCCGCAGCGGCACACCACGGTGCATCTCGTAGGTGCTGCGCACGCCACCAGGCAGCTCGATGAATTCGACCGGGGTTCCGTCCGGGTCCTTGACGAAAAACATTCGCACTCCCCCGATCTCGAACGGATCCTGTTCCGGCGGATAGCCGGACTCGCGAATGCGGCGGTGAGTGTCGTCGAGATCGACGACCGACAGGGACACGTTCTGGATGCCGGTGATGCCTCTACGAGCCGGCTTGTCCGTGGCGGGTTCAGCGCCCAGCGACAGCAGCTCGACCATCAGCCCACCCAGCAGTCCGCCGACCACGCGGCCCTCCTGCTTGTGCTTCGCGTGCAGCACAGCGTCGAAAGGCTCGCCAGAGATCAGGGTTTCGAAGACGACGTCCATGCCCAGCGCATCGCGATAGAACGCCAGCGCGCGGTCCATGTCGGTCACCCCGACGACGAGATGACAGAACGAGATGTCGGTCGCAACGGCCATCACGTGCTCGATGCGAGACGATCGGCCGGGCGGCCCGCGAACATCGGCAGGTCCAGGTACGTCTTGATGCCGGGTTCGGCAGCGCAGACATCGGGGATGGCGTTGACGCAGTGATTGGCGGTGACCACGACGCCCGGATTCTTCACCAGCCCTTCGGCGATCGTCTCGGGCTGCAGGCCCTTGAACGTGAGGCTTACGGTCGGGTCGCCGGTGATCTCGACCTCGAAGCGCTCGCCGCGGTCGCCGAAATTCCAGGCGGGCTCCAGATTTTCCTCGCCCATCAGCCAGTTGACCGCCGCGGTGATCACCGGCTCGCCGTCGACCAGCGCCTGCCAGCGGAACCGGCGCGCGGCCACGGTTCCCGCGCGGATCGGGAATGGGTCGTAGTCGATGTCGGCGGTCGCGACCGCGATGTCCTGGATCGTCCTGATGTTCGGCTCGATACGAAAACCCATGTGGTCGGCGATCATTCGCACTGACATCTTGAACCCGTTTTCCAGCAGGCTGGCCATCGGCCCTTGGAAGGCCTCCTCGGGGGTGCCACCGAAACCCATGATGTGGCGCACCACGTCCGGGGCGTTGTAGGTACGGATGTCGGAGAACTCTTCGGCGCGCACGTGGGTGACCGCCGAGGACAGCGACGAAATCATCAACGGGAATCGCTCGGTGATGCCTCCGGGATGGATGCCCGACCCGTGCAGCGTCACCCCACCCGCGACGGCCGCGTCGGCGATCGCCCTGACCGCGGGACTGCTCAGGTCCGGGTACACCCAGCCGACCGGGGTCACCACGTTCTTCCCGGACCGCAGAATGGCCACGACCTCGTCGTCGTTGGGGATCAGCGGGCTGTACACCACGCAGTCGGCGTCGAGGGCGAGCACGTCGTCCTTGTTGGATGTCGCGGCGACGCCGAGCGATTCGATACCCAGGATCTCCCCGACGTCGCGCCCGTTCTTGTCCGCGCTGTACACCCAGCAGCCGGCCAGCTCGAGCTGCGGATGATTCAGCACGCATTCGATGGCGGCCTTGCCGACACCTCCGGTGGCCCACTGAACGACACGCAACTTGGCGGGGTTACTCATGCGTGGCACAGTATGACTGACTGGCAGTCACTGTCAACGACGACGAAGGGTCTACGAATGGGCGTCCTCGACGGCAAGATCGCGATCGTCACCGGAACCAGCAGGGGCGTGGGAGTCGGCATCGCCCACGAGCTACTGCGGGCCGGCGCCACGGTCATCGGCTGCTCACGTTCGCCGCTGGACGCCATCCCCGGCATCGACACCGAATGGGCGGCGCGTGCGTCTCAGCAGGTTTGCGACCAGGGCGACTATCGCTCGATCGACTCGTTCGTGGCCGGCGTGGTGGCTACCCACGGCCGCGTCGACATCCTGGTGAACAACGCCGGCGGGACGGTTCCCGCGCCGCACGCGGAGAGTATTCCCGAACTCGTGCAACGTATTCAGGGCGCACCGCGCAGCGACGACGACTTCGAACGCACCGCGCTGTTTCACGCCTTCGCGGTGCAGATGAATCTGATCAGCCCGCTGTGGTTCGCCATCCGGGTATACCGGCAGATGGCCACCCAGAACGGCGTCGGCTGCATCATCAACATCTCCAGCGGCGCCGGGCATCCGGCGGGCTCACCGACCCTGGTGTCCTACGGAGCGGCCAAGAGCGGGCTCAACCAGTTAACCCGGTCGCTCGCCCAGGAGTGGGGACCCAAGGTCAGGGTCAACTGCGTCGCACTGGGCCCGACGATGACCGAGAACTTCCGGTCGTTCGTACTACCGAAAGACGACCCGACCGGTGAAAAGTACTTCGCCGCGGTCCCCTTGCAGCGCGCGGGCGAGCCCGACGAAGTCGGCCGGGTGTGCGTTTTTCTGGCCGGGGGCGCCGCGGACTTCGTCAACGGCACGACGATCGAGTGTGACGGCGGCATGTTGCCCGGCGTGCTCTACGACGCCGGCCTGAAGACCATTACCGACCTGCTGTAGCCGCGGTGAAGCTGCGTTGGGGCTGACCGGAGTAGTCCGACAGCGGCCGGATCAGCGCGTTGGAGCCGGCCTGCTCGATGATGTGGGCGGTCCAGCCGGTGATCCGGCTCATCACGAAAAGCGGTGTGAAGCTGGGGATGTCGAATCCCATCAGGTAGTAGGCCGGCCCGGTCGGAAAATCCAGGTTGGGCTTGATGCCCGTCGCGGTGAACATCTCCTTTTCCAGGATGGTGTAGATGTCCAGCCAGCGCCGGCCGTTGCGGGCCTCCGCGACGCGGATCAGCGCCTCTTTCATCGTCGGCACCCGGGAGTCACCGTTCTTGTAGACGCGGTGCCCGAAACCCATCACCTTGTCTTTGCGAGAAAGCTTGCCGTGCAGCCACTCCGCTGCCTTCGACGGGTCGCCGATCTCGATCATGTCGTGCATGACGGCCTCGTTGGCCCCGCCGTGCAGCGGGCCCTTCAACGCGCCGATTGCCGCCGTCACCGCGCTGTAGATATCGGACTGCGTCGAGGTCACCACCCGCGCAGCGAAGGTGGAGGCGTTGAAGCTGTGCTCGGCGTACAGAATCATCGACTGCTCAAACGCGGTGACGATCACCGGGTCCGGAACCTCGCCGAAGCACATGTTCAGGAAGTTCTCCGCGTAGCTGAGGTGACTGTGCGGCGCGATCGGTGCCAGGCCCCGACGGCGACGCATGTCGATCGCCACGATGGTGGGCAGCACCGCGAACATGCGCAGAGATTTGGCGTAATTGGCGGACTCAGCGCTGTCGTCCTCTTCCGGGTCTTCGGCGCCCAGATAGCTGATCGCGGTGCGCACCACGTCCATCGGGTGGCAGGTGTCGGGCAGCTTGGCCAGCAGTGACTGCAACGACCGATCGATGCGACGACTGGCCCGCTCACGTTGGTTGAACAACGCCAACTCACCGTCGCTCGGCAGTTCGCCGTGCCACAGCAGGTAGGCGACCTGCTCAAAACTGCAGTGGGCGGCCAGATCCTGCACCGGATAGCCGCGGTAGGTCAGCGAGTTGGTCTCGGGCACCACCTTGGAGATCGCGGTGGTGTCGACGACCACACCGGCCAGCCCTTTGTAGATTTTCTTCTCGGCCACGGGTGCGGTCATGAGTTAGGTCCCTTCACATCAAAGTTGAAGATCTCGTCGTCGAATTGGTTGTAGTCGGCGTAGCGGAGCAACTCGTAGAGCCGCTTGCGGTGCTGCATCTGGTCCAGCAGGCCGGATTGCGTTCCCTTGGCTTCGATTTCGCGCAAACCGCCCTCCACGGCGAGCATCGCCAGCCGCAGCGTGGTGACCGGGTAGATCACCACGTTGTAGCCGATGTCGGCGAGCTGCGAGCTGGTCAGCAGCTCCGATTTGCCGAACTCGGTCATGTTGGCCAGCAGCGGAACATCCACGGCGGCACGGAATTTCTCGAAGTCGGCCGGGCCGGTCAGCGCCTCGGTGAAGATCAGGTCGGCGCCCGCGTCGGCGTACGCGCGCGCCCGCTCGATGGCCGCGTCGATGCCCTCGATCCCGGCGGCGTCGGTGCGGGCGCAGATCACGAAGTTGGGGTCGCGGCGCGCGGCCACCGCGGCCCGAAGTCGCTTGACCATGTCGGCGATCGGTACAACGGCCTTGCCGTCCAGGTGTCCGCATCGCTTCGGGTTGACCTGGTCCTCGAGGTGGCAGCCCGCCAATCCGGCGTCCTCCAGCAGCGTGATGGTGCGCGCCGCGCTCATCGGCTCGCCGAATCCGGTGTCGGCGTCGATCAGCGTGGGCAGGTCGGTGATCGAAGCGATTTGCGCGCCCCGCCCGGTGACCTCGGTCAACGTGGTCAGCCCGATGTCGGGCAAGCCCAAGTCGGCGGACAACACCGCGCCCGAAACGTAGACTCCCTCGAATCCGATCTCGGCGACAAGCTTGGCCACCAATGGTGAGAAAGCGCCCGGGAAGCGTTGCAGCCGACCTGAATTCAGCCCGGCCCGAAAGGCAGCCCGCTTGTCGGCGGCGCTGGACGCGGACGCCAGCAGCCCGGTCACCGGAAGATCCCTGACGGAATCGTCGGCGCCTTGTCCAGCACCTCAGGTAGCACTCGTATGTTCAGCGCGCCCAGCTGATCGCCCTTCAACTCGCGAACACGCTGCACAGCGTCCAGGAACCGTTGCTGCTCAGCGGGATCCACCACCCCGTCGGCCAGATGAGTGAACTTGCCGAGGTACTGCTCGCGCCCGAATGGCCGCGCGCCCAGCGGATGTGCGTCGGCAACGGCCAGCTCGTCGGTGATCACCTCGCCGCTCTTGAGCGTCACCTCCGCGCGCGCCCCGAAGGCCTTCTCGGCCGGGTCGTTCGAGTGGTAACGGCGGGTCCACTCCGGATCCTCGACAGTGGAGATCTTGTGCCACAGCTCGACGGTGTCCGGCCGGTGCGCACGCTCCGGGGCGTAGGAGAGTTCGTGGTCCCAGGTGCCGTCCTGCAGCGCGACGGCGAAGATGTACGGCAACGAGTGATCCAGCGTCTCCCGCGAGGCGTCGGGGTCGAACTTCTGCGGGTCGCCGGAACCGGTGCCGATCACGTAATGGGTGTGATGGCTGGTGTGCAGCACGATCGTCGCGATCTGGTCGAGATCGCCGATGCTCATCTGCAGCCGGCGGGCCAAGTCGATGGGCGCCTGGCTCTGGTATTCCGCGGAATGCTCTTTGGTGTAGCTGTCCAGAATGGCCCGCTTGGCCTCCCCCGGCGCCGGCAGCGGCACCTGGTAAGTGTGCTCGGGGCCGGAGAGCAGCCAGGCGATCACGCCGTCCTCGCCTTCCCAGATGGGAGCCGGTGATCCTTCGCCGCGCATGGCGCGGTCGACGGCCTCGATGGCGACCTTGCCGGCCAGGGCGGGCGCGTAGGCCTTCCAGCTGGAGATCGATCCCTTGCGAGATTGGCGAGTCGCGGTGGTCAGGTGCAGCGCCTGGCCGATCGCTTGATAGATGGTGTCAACGTCGAGCCGCAGCATGGTGCCCAGTCCGGCCGCTGCCGACGGGCCGAGGTGCGCGACGTGGTCGATTTTGTGCTCGTGCAGGCAGATCCCCTTGACCAAGTCGATCTGAATCTCATACGCCGTGGCCAGACCGCGAATCAGGTCGTTGCCTCGCACACCGACCTGCTGGGCAACCGCGACCAGCGGCGGGATGTTGTCGCCGGGGTGCGAGTACTCGGCGGCCAGAAAGGTGTCGTGGTAGTCCAGCTCACGGACCGCGACGCCGTTGGCCCAGGCCGCCCACTCGGCCGAGTAGCTGCCGTCGACACCAAACACCGTCGCGCCCGGACGGGCCCGGTGCGCCAACGCCTGGTGACGGGCGGTGGTGACCGGTCTCCGCAGCACCGAGGCGGCGCTGACCGCCGCGTTGTCGATGATCCGGTTGATCACCATGGCCTCGGTCTCGGGTGCCACAGCGACCGGGTCGGCGGCAATCTGCGCGATCTTGTAGGCCAGGTGCTCGGTGATCGGGAAGTCGTCGGCGCTGCGGTGGGTCCGCACCTCATGGTTCAACATAATTCGCACACTATGCAAAGTCGGCGGCCAGGGAAAGTACCTGTACATGTGTAATTTTGCGTCCTGATTCGCCGCAGATTGCGAATGTTGTGTAAGCCATCGCAGAGTAGAGTCTCAACGCGTGGCGAAGATGTTTTCGGGTGCCCGGTTGCGGCGGCTGCGAAACGAGCGCGGCCTCAGCCAGGCGGCGCTGGCCCGAACGCTGAATCTGTCCACCAGCTACGTGAACCAGCTGGAAAACGACCAGCGGCCGATCACGGTGCCGGTGCTGGTGGCCCTCGCGGAGCGATTCGACCTGCCGTCGAATTACTTCTCCACCGATTCCGACGCCCGGCTGGTGGCCGATCTGTCCGACGTGTTCACCGCCACCGCGCCCGACGACTCCGTCAGCTCGATGCACATCGAGGAACTGGTGGCACGGATGCCCGAGGTGGGCCGCAACCTGGTCACCGTGTACCGGCGACTCCGGGATGCCACCGAGGAACTGGAGGCCTATCGCTCGCACGCGACGACCGAGACGTCGCTGCCCGCGGAGCGGCCGATGCCGTTCGAGGAAGTGCGGGACTTCTTCTACGACCGAAAAAATTACATCGGCGAACTCGACATCGCGGCCGAGCAGATGTTCATCCAGAGTGGGATGACCGCGGGCGGCCTGGACGTCCAGCTGTCGGCGCTGATGCACGAACAATTCGGCATACGGGTGGTCATCGACGCCGATCTTCCCGCGCAGGCGAAGCGCTCGTACGACCCGGAGACCAAGGTGCTGCGGATCGCGCAGTGGTTGTTGCCGGGTCAGCGCTCATTTCAGATCGCCACCCAGCTGGCCCTGGTGAGCCAGCCGGAGCTGCTGTCGGCGATCGTGGCCACCGACGACCAGCTCACCCCGGAATCCCGCGGGGTCGCACGCATCGGGCTGGCCAACTACTTCGCCGGCGCTTTTCTGCTGCCCTATCGTGAATTCCACAGCGCAGCAACAGAATTACGTTATGACATCGACCTGCTGGCCCGCCGTTTCGAGGTCGGCTTCGAAACGGTGTGTCACCGGCTCTCGACGTTGCAGCGGCCGCAGCTACGCGGCGTGCCGTTCATCTTCGTCAGAACCGACAAGGCCGGCAACATCTCCAAACGTCAGTCCGCCACCGCATTTCACTTCAGCCGAGTCGGCGGCAGCTGTCCACTGTGGGTTGTGCACGACGCCTTCGCCCAGCCGGGGCGGATCGTCACGCAGGTTGCCCAGATGCCGGACGGCCGTTCGTATTTCTGGCTGGCCAAGACCACCGCGCCCGAAGGTCAGGGCTATCTCGGTCAGCACAAGAGCTTCGCCATCGGCTTGGGCTGCGACCTGATGCACGCCGACAAGCTGGTCTACTCGACCGGGATCGCGCTCGACGATCCAAGCACCGCCGTCCCGATCGGCGCCGGCTGCAAGATCTGCAATCGCTCGGCCTGCGCGCAGCGGGCGTTTCCCTACCTCGGCGGACGCGTCGCGGTCGACGAAAACACCGGCAGCGGCCTGCCGTACTCGCCGGGTACTGAGCCTGCTTGACTGGCGGCATCCCGCGCGAATTCACCTAAGAATTGCCGGATTTCGGATTTCCGCATCACGATCGGCGTAGCTTGCTGCTGAGATCAGCCATGACAGATGTCGACTATTGCGTTGTCGGTGCCGGATTCGCCGGTTTGACGGCCGCCCTACGCCTGAAGCAGGCCGGTCGCTCGGTGGCGCTGCTGGAGGCCCGCGATCGGGTCGGCGGGCGCACTTACACCGAGGTCCTCGCCGACGGGTCGTGGATCGATCGCGGCGGTGCATGGATCGGACCGGGCCAGGATCGCGTCTACGCGTTGATGAGCGAGTTCGGTGTGCCGGCCTACAAGCAGTACATCGACGGCGAGTCGATGATGATCGTCGGCGACAAGCAGCACCGCTATGCCGGCACCATCCCGTGGACGGTGAGCCCCTGGGCGACGATGAACCTCGGCGTCGGGTTGATCAAAGTACGGCAGATGTGCCGATCGATTCCGCTGCAAGCCCCGTGGCAGGCCCGCAGGGCCGCCGAGTGGGACCAGATCAGTTTGGCGGCATGGCTCGACAAAAACATCATGTCGCAGCAGGCCCGCGACATGCTGGACATGGCGCTGGCCGGCCCCTACACCTCGGCTGCAGCAGAGGTGTCGTTGCTGTGGGTGCTTTACCAGATGGCCTCGGGCGGCGGGCCGGACTTCGTCGTGTCGAGCGAGGACGGCTCCCAGGATTCCCGCCCGGTCGGCGGGATGGGAGCCATCTACCGACCGGTGGCCGCCGAGCTCGGCGATGCATTGCAGCTCTCGCAGGCTGTGCGGCATATCGCCCAGGACGCCGACGGCGTCACGGTTCGTTCCGACGACCTGTCCGTGCGGGCACGACGGGTGATCGTTGCCATTCCGCTGGCCATCGCCGGCCAGATCGACTACCAGTCGACGCTGCCGCTCGATCGGTTGTTCCTGCACCAGCGGATGCCCAGCGGCGCGATCTTCAAGATCTCGGTCGTCTACGACGAGCCGTTCTGGCGCGCGGCCGGCCTGTCCGGCCAGACGGCCTCGCCGGGGTCGCTGGCCACCCTGACCATCGACGCCTGCACCGACACCGGCACGCCCGGCGTCATGTGTGTGATCACCGAAGGCCCAGCCGCGCGACGGCTGGGGCGACTGGCGCCAGCCGATCGGCAAGCAGCGGTCGTGGCTGAGCTGGTCGACCGGTTCGGCGACAAGGCCGGTTCGCCGATCGGTTTCCACGAGCAGGACTGGAGTCTCGAGCGTTATTCCGGTGGCGGGATGATCAGCCACGCACCCACAGGTGTACTGACCGAGTTCGGCTACACCCTGCGCGAGCCGTGCGGCCGCATCCATTGGGCCGGGACGGAGAGCTCGGCCGTCATGTGCGGATGGGTCGACGGCGCCATCCGCTCTGGGGAGCGTGCTGCCGAAGAAGTGCTGGCAAGCGAATCGGCAGCGGCTACTGAGCCTGCTTGACCGGCGGGCGGTAGAACAGCGCCAGCTGGCCGAGCGCCCCTCCGATGCCCAGCAGCAGCGAACCGAACAGTCCGTGCCAGCCGGGGTGGAAGAGGTAAGGGCCAAAGATCTGATAATCCAGGCTGTACCGCCCCGGGCCCAGGGTCGCGACGACCACCGCCGCGGTCGCCAGAATCAGGTTGTACTCCCAGCCCTCCTTGACGATGAAGAAGCCGTTGTGGCGGTGCACGGTCCACGCCGCGACCAGCATCAGCGCGACGAAACCGGCGGCGGGGATGGGAGTCAGCAAGCCGGCAGCCAAGCCCAGGCCCGCGCTGATCTCCGTCGTCGCGGCAACGACGGCCTGAAACGTGCCGTACTTCATGCCGATGCTTTCGAACCAGGCCGCGGTGCCGGGTATCCGGCCGCCACCGAAGAATTTGTTGAAGCCGTGCGCGGCCAGCGTCAGACCCAGCACCAGCCGCAGGATCAGCAACCCGACGTCATAGGCATCATTCATAGACGTCAACCTAGATCATCAGGTAGGCACGGGATGAATAGAGGTATCCTGCCAGCCGCACACACCGCAAAGGAGCGACAATCAAGATCGCGATCATTGGCGCCGGCAACGTCGGGCGCTCATTGGGCACCGCGTGGCACAACCGCGGCCACGATGTCACGTTCGGCGTCCGCAATCCCGACGACCCGAGGTACGCATCGCTGGGTACGGTCCGGGCCAACGAAGCCGCGGTGTCAGACGCCGAGGTCGACGCCACCAACTCGCTGTCCCCCGATTTCAGCACGATCGAGGTCGGGCTCACCACGTCCGGGCGCCGAGCAGATCGCCGACTGGGCGGCGGCGCGCGGGTGTGCAAAGCAATGAACCAGATTGGCGCCCCGATGATGGACGGCCCGCAACTGGCCGGCACCCCGGTGATGTTCGTCTGCGGCGACGACGAGGCCAAGTCGGTGACCGCCGGGCTGGTGAGCAACTTCGGATTCGGCTTACTGCGCGGCCGAGCCTGAACATCAGGATGTCCACACGACCCGTGATACTGCTGGATGGCGACGCGTCGTCTCCGCCGGATGTTTTGGGCCACAAGGGACACGGCATCGACATGATGCGGCGCAATGGCCTGCCCGTGCCGCCCGCGTTCTGCATCACAGCCGAGGTAGGCGCGCGTTACCGTGCCGACCCGGAGGCGACGATCAACGCGATCTGGGACGACGTGCTGGCCGGAATGCGCACACTGGAAGCCGCAACCTCGCGCACCTTCGGACGAGGGCCGCATCCGTTACTGGTCAGCGTGCGCTCGGGCGCGGCCGTGTCCATGCCCGGGATGATGGACACCCTGCTGGACCTCGGGTTCAGCGACGACGTCGAAAAAGCCTTAGCTGCTGAGGGTTCGGCCGAGTTCGCCCGCGACTCGCGACGGCGGTTCACCGAGCCCTACCAGCGCATCGTCACCCGACCGGCTCCCGTCGACCCTTACCAGCAGTTGCGCGCCGCGATCGAGTCGGTGTTCACCTCGTGGGATTCGCCGCGCGCCGTCGCCTACCGCGCCCACCACGGGCTCGACGATAGCGACGGCACCGCAGTAGTGGTGCAGGCCATGGTCTTCGGCAATATCAACACCAATTCCGGTGCGGGCGTGGTGTTCTCTCGTAATCCGATGACCGGCGCCAACGAAGAGTTCGGCGAGTGGCTGCCGGGCAGCCAGGGAGACGACGTGGTGTCGGGTACCGTCGACGTCGAGCCGATCGCCGCACTGCGCAGCCAGCAACCGGGCGTCTATGACCAATTGATCGGCGCCGCACGCTCGTTGGAACGACTGTCGTCCGATGTGCAAGAGGTCGAGTTCACCATTCAGGACGGGACGCTGTGGCTGCTGCAGACGCGAGCGGCCAAGCGGTCGGCGCAGGCGGCGGTGCGACTGGCGCTGCAGTTGCTGGACGACGGCCTTATCGACGAGGCCGAGACGCTGCGACGGATAGCACCGACGCATGTGGAGGCACTACTACAGCCGTCACTGCAGCCGGAAACCAGAATGGCTGCACAGCTTTTGGCCACCGGGCTGCCGGCCGGCCCGGGCGTCGCGTCAGGGCGGGCCTACACCGAGGTGGACGCGGCCATCGATGCCGCCGATCGCGGCGAGGACGTAATCCTAGTGCGCAACCACACCAGTCCTGACGACATCCACGGCATGCTGGTCGCCCGCGGCATCGTCACCGAGACCGGCGGTGCCACCAGCCACGCGGCCGTGGTCAGCCGCGAACTGGGCCGGGCGGCCGTCGTCGGCTGTGGCGGTGGCGTCGCCGAGTCACTGGCCGGCAAGGTGGTCACTGTTGACGGCAATCAGGGCGAAGTGCGCGAAGGCAGCCTGCAGCTGTCCGCGTGGTCGGAGGACGACACGCCCGAGCTACGCGAATTAGCCGATATTGCAAGGCGAGTCAGCCCGTTGCGAGCGCACGCCCGCGGCGACTATCCACGCCTGGATCGCCATACCGAGGCCGAGGTGCGCAGCGCTATGGCCAGCGGGCACAGCGATGTGGTGTCCGCCAGCCCGCTGCTGGCTATGCTGGCCGCGATACGGCTCAGCGGAGTGTCGTGAGCGAGTTGGGGGTGTTGCAGGCCGTCCGGCTGAAAG
>DATDLZ010000017.1:0-2038 GCA_036519055.1 Mycobacterium sp. | reverse complement strand
CGGTCCTCGGCTCGGTGGTCGTCATGGGCGCTTCTTCCAATTTCTGAACCAGGTGCGAAGGGTGCTCAACTAGTTAGCCTGTGTGTAACCTTAGCTACTCTAATCGGAATAGGCGACTAGAAAGAAACCGGCCACGGCGGGCGTTGAAGACCGTAGCGCGAGTCCGGATCCGCGGCTCGGCCGGGCGAGGAGGATCGGTGACGATGGGTGCCAGGACGACAGTTCGACACAGACTCAACAAAGGTACTATTCAGCCCATGAAGGTCACGGGTCTTGCGGTCGCCGCCATCGCCGCGGCAATCAGCCTGTCTGCGCCGGCATACGCCGATCCGGACACCGATTTCGACAACCAGCTCGGCAGGTTCGGCATCTACGGGCCGCATGACTACAACCCGTACATCGCCAAGATCGTCTGCCACCGGCTCGGTGTTGGTGTCGATCCCGACGCCGCTGCTGCCGCACACTTTCTCTCCAACAACCTTCCCCGGGGTACCACGCAGGTGCAGACCTACCAGTTCCTCGGTACCGCCATCGCCCAGTACTGCCCCGACCTCCAGGGCAAGCTCCAGAACATCCCTGCGCGTTAGGTTCTGACGAACCCTCGCGGCAGCGTCAGCGGTAGATCCGCATACGTCGCAATGCCCGGTGCCGCGGCAACGACGGCCGGGATCGCGTTGATGGCGGGCACCGCCGTCATGATGTGCCCGAGATCCATGAATTCTTCGATCGTCGTCGCCTCGAAGTACGGCGGCGGCAGGAAACCGACCTTGGTGGTCACCGTCGGCTGACCATCGACCTGGATGACCCAGCCGTCGCCGTCGATTTTCCAGTCCGGTTCCAGCGTCTGGCCTTTGCGCCACCGGACATTGAGGTCGACGACGGTCTTGCCGTCGAGGATCCCCTGCCAGCTGATGTAGACACCCGCGACACATCCGGCGGGGATAGTCCACGACGCCATCTCGAGATCCGCTGTGGTTTGGGCGAATTCGGCTTCACATCGGATGTGGTCGAGTTCGATGCCGAGAGCATCGCCCACCAGCGCGACAGCCTCGCCGAATATCGCGGTGCCCTTGGCGGCCATTGCCTGCAGGTCCGGGTGATCGATCGGCTGGCCGAAGCCGACCGGCTTCTCGGTCTCCGGTGAGTCGTAGAACGTGGTGTCGGCGGCTTCGTTCACGGTGACCTTGTCGACCCGGTTGCACACCATCGCCGACACGATGGCCAGCAACTCGGCGAAGCCCGGGCTCACGCCCGAACCGAACATCGTGGAGCCGCCCTTCTCGCAGGCCTCGACGATCCGGTCGCGGCCATCGCCCAGATTTTTCCCGGTGATGAACGACGCCGTGGTCACCACGTTGACGCCGGCCGACAGAATGCGGACCAACTCATCGACGTTGATCCACATCGGGTTGTAGACAACGCAATCCGGCTTCAGCGCGAGCAGGGCGTCGATGTCGTTGGTGGCTGCCACCCCCAGCGGCGCGATGCCGACCAGCTCGCCGGCGTCACGGCCGGCTTTCTCCGGCGACCAGGCGAAGCACCCCACCAGTTCCAGCAGGGGATTGTCCGCGATCGATTTGAGGGAGCTCTTGCCGACGTTTCCGGTGTTCCACTGAACTACTCGATAAGTGTTTGGCACTCGCTCAGCATAGGGCTCGGCTTATCTCGGGCGGGCAGCCGAACCGGGAACGGCATCTCACAGTTCGCGGGGCGCGGCGCCGTTGAGCGCCAGATCGACGAGCCGCTTGGCCAACTCGTCGCCGACGGGTTCGCCGGTAAGCAGTAGCCGTCCGTGGATCGGCGCGATCAGCATCTCCAGCAACAGTCGGCCGTCGGTCCCTGCGCGCAGTTCGCCACGGTCGATGGCGCGCGTCACCACCGGCGCCAGCGCGTCCCGTCGGTGGGCCCAAAAGCCTTTGCGCGCTTCGGTATACGCGTCGTCGACCGGTAGCATCGCGGCGCGCAGAATCGCCGTGCCTGCGGGCGATCCAACGTAGGCAAGTACCTCTCGGACGATCGCGAGAAGGTCATCCCTGAT
>DATDLZ010000016.1:0-18783 GCA_036519055.1 Mycobacterium sp. | reverse complement strand
CCGTCAGGTCCTTGCTGTCCGAGGTGCAACCCCCGGCGACGGGCCCGGTCCTCATCGCTGAACAGCCCGTCGGGATTGAGGTAGTCGGCGATGCGCTGACCCAACTTCACGACGATTCCCGCATCGACTTTGGTCGCATGCTCGACCAGCGTGCGCTCGGCCGCAGTCGTGTCGGTGGGGGAGACGCAGCCGGGCAGGAGGTCGATCGCTCGGCACACCGATCGGAGGTGGTCGTCGCCGACAGCGCCGGCCTCGACGGCCGCTGCCAAGTGCGGCAATTCGGGTGGCAGCGCCGGTCCGGTCAACGACCGGCGCGGCCGAACCCGTACGGCGAGCTTGAACCGTCGGCTGATCTCGTTCGGGGTGATGCGCAATCGCTTCCACAGCACCGATCGCATCTGCGCTATGGACCCGGTTTCATCCGGCGGGTCGGCGATCTCCGCAAAGATGCGGTACATGAAACCTCGGTTGGCGCGCTCCTGCGTCTCCAGCCGTTCCGCGACGTCAACGCGAAACCTGTTGCCCACCAAATCCGATGGTGTATCGCGCAACAGGTCGTGGGCAGCGTCAATCGCATCGAGAGCGGCGTCGATGCGTTCCCGTGCCTGCTCGGCGCTGATCGCTGGACCCATACCTCGACGCTACGAATAAGCCCGACAATCCTGGCCTAAGCAGATGGCGCAAAGCCCGACCTGTGGATCAAACCGCAACTGTGGATAACAGGTCACGCCTCGTCAGGCGACGAAGTTGATGGTTACCCCACACAGCGTCGTACTGCGAGTACGTGCATCCGCGGCACGCAGATCCACCGCGCACACCCCGTCACCGCGGTCGTCACCGAGTGGGACGAAGCGCAGCACACCTTCCTCGAGGTGTACCTGGTACTCGTCGCCGATTTCGGTCACCGCACCCCCGACCAACGCCGCCCACCTCTCGGCCGTACTGGCTGGGTGGTCGGATTGCATCGCCACGCCGACCATGTCGGTGACTACGCGGGTTGCGATGTGGTGGCGCCAGTCGGGTCCAGCCCACCCCCAGTCATCCCATTGGTCGGTTTGGTCGACCGACAGAATCGCAGCGCCGACGTCCTTCGGGTGCAAGTGTATGCCGGTGATGTCCGGCCGGGCCGCGGTGAAAACGACTCGTACATTGTGGGTTTCAATACGCCGCTTCATCTCATCGAGATCGTCGACCTGGAGAATAACCATGTACCCGCCATCGCCCTTGCGCTTGTCGAGCTGACGGCCCGCGGTTGTACCTGCCCGCACCGGTGAGACCACTTCGAGCAGCTTGTCTCCGATAGGAAAGAGCGCGTTTTTGAGACCGAACACCCCGACATCGGGGTCTCGGTAGCACAGCTCTACGCCGAGTTCTTCGATGATGCCGGCCTCCACTGGCGCCAGATCGGCAGCTACCAAAGCCACCTGTCGAAGTCTCACTCGCATATCCGCGTCCTTTGGGTGAGGTTGCATCACAATTATTAGCCGACGACGGCCAATGTCTCGATGAATTTCGGTAATTGGTTGAGGCGCACCATCTTTAGGCTGCCAACTGTGGACAACTCACACGCTGGCGCGGCCGATCGCATGGACCGCCTCGGCGAGCGCGTCGGCCAGCGGGCTGATGTCGTCGATGTCGATGCTGGAGACGGTGATCCGTATCCCTGGCGGAGTTGCGATCCGGAATCGTGTTCCCGGCGCCGCGGCCCAGCCCGCGCTCAACAGCCGGGTGATCGCCACCGTTTCGTCCGGCACCGGAATCCAGACGTTGAGGCCGGACCGGCCGCGAGATGTCACACCGCGATCGGCCAGCGCCGCGTGCAGCAGCTCGCGGTTGCGGGTGTAGGCGATTTCGGCCTCGTGCACTCTGAGGGTGGCGGCCTTGTCGCACCACAAGTTGACCGCGACGTCTTGCAGCAGGTGGCTGATCCAGCCCGGCCCCAATCGCAGCCGCCCGTGTACGCGCTCAACCGTGCGTCGATCGCCGGCCAGCAGTGCGAGTCTCAGGTCAGGCCCGTATGCCTTGGCCGCCGACCGCACGAACGCCCAATTCCGGGTAGCGCCGGCCAGGGTATGCAACGGCGCGCCTGCGATGCCTGCGCAATGATCGTCTTCGACGAGCAACACGTCGTCGTGGTCAACGAGTAACGCGCGCAACTCCTTTGCCCGTGCCGCGGAGACGGCGGCACCGGTCGGGTTCTGGGCACGCGTCGTCACCACGATCGCCCGCGCCCCGCGGCTCAGCGCGCGGGCAACATCGGCGGCCAGCGGCCCGTCGTCGTCGACTCTGATCGGCTCAGCCGGGAAGCCCAGCGCGGCAAGCAGATCCAGCAGGTTAGCCCAACCGGGATCTTCGACCGCCACGCGGTCGCCGGGACGCAGCTGGGCGCTGAGCACCCGCTCGATGCCGTCGAGGGCTCCGGCGGTCACGGCGATGTGCTCGGCCGGAACACCGTCCGCGGTCAGCGACGACTGGGCATACTCCGCCAACTCAGGCGATACCGCCGGGTCGCCGTACAGCACTGGTGTGCTTCGCCGTGACTTGAGCCGAGCGATGGGCAGCAAGGCCGGATCCGGGTTGCCGCTGGACAGGTCGCGCGCGCCCGGGGGAACAGCGATGCCCCGCAGCGAGCGTGGTGTGGTCGCAGGCCGGTCCCGCACCCGGGTGCCGCGCCGGCCCGCCGTCTCGACGGCGCCGCGTTCGCGCAGCAGGCGGTAGGCCGCGGCCGCGGTATTCGCGTTGATGCCGAGCTGGGCGGCCAGCTCCCGGATCGGTGGCAGCTCGGCGCCGGGCGCCAGGGCGCCGGTGGAGATGGCTTCTTCGACGTCGGATGCGATCGCCTCCGCGCCGGTACCACGGATCATGTATTGTTCTGGCACAGAAACAATTATGTACTAGTGCAAAAGCGGAGGCAACCATGTCTGCAGGATCGGCATACGCACCCACTAGCCGGACCGTCCCCACCCGGTATCGCGAGCGCGCCCGCTACGACCGCGCCACCGTTCACGGCGTTCTCGACGAGGCCCTGATCTGCCACGTCGGGTTCATCGGTGCCGACGGCCCGGTGGTGTTGCCGACGACCCACGCGCGGCTGGGCGAGACGCTGTACCTGCACGGATCCACCGGCAGCGGCCCGATGCTCGCCGCAGGTTCGCCGGACGGCTTGCCCGTCTGCGTCACGGCCACCCTGGTCGACGGGGTGGTCTTCGCCCGCTCGGCAATGCACCACTCGATGGAATACCGGTCGGTGGTCGCCCTCGGCAATGCACGCCTGGTGCAGGACCGCGACGAGAAATTGCGGGCTTTCGCGGCGCTGCTCGATCACGTCGCGCCCGGGCGGTCCATCGACAGCAGATCGCCCAACGCCCGCGAACTCGCCGCGACCGCCGTGCTGGCGCTCGATCTGGTCGAGGTGTCCGCCAAGGTGCGTACCGGCGGGCCCGTCGACGACCCGGAAGACACCGAGTTGCCGTATTGGGCGGGGGTTGTGCCGCTCACCCTGCAGGCGGGAACGCCGATCGCCGCTGACGACCTCGATCCGGCGATCGAACTGCCGGCCTACCTTGCGCCCTATCGGCGAGGTTGATCTTTAATTGCTTTATGGCCGACGACACCGACGTCCCCAGGGTGGTGAGCGCGACCCGCGAGATCGCGGCAAGCGCGGAGCGGATCTTCGAGCTGATTGCCGACCCCTCGCAGCAGCCGCTGTGGGACGGCAATGACAACCTCGTCAAAGCTGAACCGGGGCAACGGATTCGGAGCGTCGGTGAGGTATTCCGCATGGCGCTGACCAGTGACAGCATCCGCGAGAACCACGTTGTCGACTTCGTTGAAGCCCGTAGCATCGCGTGGCATCCATCCGAGGTAGGCCAACCGCCGCCGGGTCATCTGTGGCGCTGGGAGCTTGAGCCGTTGGGCGACGGCCGCACCCGGGTTACCCACACCTACGACTGGTCGCAATTGACCGATCAGACGCGGCTCCCGACCGCCCGCGCTATGACGAGTGAGAAGCTTCGGGCCTCCCTTGACCGGCTTGCCGAGTTGGCCGAGCGTCACTGAACTGCACCGATCGCTGGCAGTCCGGGCGGCTTACGTGCCAGGATGGCCAGAAGGCCGCAATGGCGGCAGGCAACCGGTTGAGTGGTGTGCCAATGGTGGATAAGGCGACGGGCCGCGTGGTCGCCGTGATCGTGCTCTTGATCGTCATCGCCGCGTCTCTGCGCGGATATCTCCCCGGCGTCGAGCATGCCGGTCAGCAACGACCACCGCAGAGTGGTTTTTCGCTGCTATATGTTGCGGCCCTCCTCACTGTGTCGCTGGTAATCGTCGCGGTGGCGCTGATCGCCCGATTGCGTGATCCGCGACGAGTCGCGTCCAGCGCCGGTCCGCTGTCGGACCGGTTTTCCCGTAACCACGGCCGACCGGCTTGGCGAGTGCTGTTGATCGGCGCCGCGGTGCTGGTGGTGTGGCTGCTTCTGGTGTGGTTGCTGTCGCAGTTCGTCGGGCCGCATGGAATCGATCAGCCGCCGTCCGCATCGCAGTCCGCGGTGCCCGCGCCCGCGAACAATGTGCCGCGACCACCAGGGTCGCAGGACAATGGCGCCGACCGTGACGTGTTGCGCTATCTCATCGCCAGCACGGTGGCATTGCTGGCAATGATCGTCGCGGGCGCGATTGTGGCCCGCCGGCGTCGGATCGTCGAGCCGAGCAGCTCTGCGCCTTCGCCGATCGGCGAACCGATTTCTGCCGCCGCGGCCTCCTCGCTGGTGCGGGCGGCCGAAAGCGGTTTGGCCGAGATCGAGGACCCCAATCACGAACCGCGGCAGGCGATCATCGCGTGCTATGCGGCGATGGAACGCGAACTGCGGCATTTCCCCGGAGCTGCACCGCAGGATTTCGACACTCCGACAGAGGTTTTGGCAAGGGCCGTCGAACACCACGCGCTGCACGTCGACAATGCAGCTGAGCTGGTGAACCTGTTCGAAGAGGCGCGCTTCAGCCCCCACGTGATGACCGAGGAGCATCGGCGCAGAGCGCTTCGCGTCTTGCAGCTGGTTCTCGCTGATATGCGGAGTTCGGTATGAAGAAATTAATCGCACTTGGCGTTTCCTTAGTGCTGAGCGCGGAGCTGGCCGCGCTGACGCTGCACGATCGCCGGCTCGTGTTCTGGGCGGCAGGTGCCGCAGTGCTTTTCGCGACGATCAGCGTGCGCCAGTTCCTTGGGCGCGATTTCGAACCACCGTCGTCGACGATCCCGAACGCTCTCGAGGAATCGCTGCGCAGTTGGTTGTCGCGGACTCAGACACTGATTCACCGGTCGGAATCAACCCGGGCCGATTGGGACCGGCATTTACGCCCAATGCTGGCGCGGCGATTCGCGATTGCGACCGGACAAAAGCAGGCCAAGGATCCGGCGGCGTTCGATGCCACTGGGCGAACACTTTTCGGCACGGAGCTGTGGGCGTGGGTGAACCCGAACAATGTTGCGCACACCGGTGTGAGTGAACCCGGGCCGGGCCGCGCGACGCTGGAGGAAATCCTGGAACGGTTGGAGCAGGTATGACAACGGGTAAGCGGCGGATATGACCTCAGAGACGGCCATGCCGGCAACCACGGCCCGCGCGGCAGCGGTACTCGACGAGATCGAGCGCGTCGTGGTGGGGAAGCGCTCGGCGCTCACGCTCATTCTCACGACGGTGCTCGCGAGTGGGCACGTGTTGATCGAAGATCTGCCAGGCCTGGGTAAAACCCTGATCGCCCGGTCCTTCGCCGCGGCGCTCGGACTGGACTTCACCCGGGTGCAGTTCACGCCCGATCTGCTACCCGCGGACCTGCTCGGCTCGACCGTCTACGACATGCAGTCCGGCCACTTCGAATTCCGTCCCGGCCCGATCTTCACCAACCTGCTGCTGGCCGATGAAATCAACCGCACACCACCCAAAACCCAAGCGGCGCTGCTGGAGGCGATGGCCGAACGCCAGGTCAGCATCGACGGCACCACACATCTTCTGCCCGAACCCTTCATTGTTTTAGCGACCGACAACCCGATCGAATACGAGGGCACATATCCATTGCCGGAGGCGCAGCTGGATCGGTTCGCGGTTCGGCTCGAACTGCGCTACCTGTCCGAGCAAGACGAGGCCTGGATGCTGCGCCGCCGCCTGGATCGGGGATCGGCTGAGCCGACGGTCAATCAGGTTGTGGATGCTCACGATCTGCTGGCGATGCGCGAGTCCGTCGAGCAGGTCAGCGTGCACGACGACGTTCTGCACTACGTGGTGTCGCTGGCCGCCGCGACTCGACACCACCCGCAAGTTGCGGTGGGGGCCAGCCCGCGTGCGGAGCTCGATCTGGTGCAGCTCGCGCGGGCTCGCGCGCTGCTTCTCGGTCGCGATTACGTGATCCCCGAAGACATCAAGGCACTCGCCACGCCCGCTGTGGCGCACCGGATCACGTTGCGGCCGGAGATGTGGGTGCGCAAGATTCAGGGTTCGGATATCGTCGAGGAGCTGCTGCGGCGGTTGCCGGTTCCACGAACGCGCGGCGGCCCGCAGTAAATCCGCGTGGCCGAGACTCGGGACGTTCAGCTACGTTGGCGCGCATCAACATTGACGCGCGCGATCGCCACGTGCGCTGCGCTCGCCCTGGCTGTCGGCTTGATCAGTCCGTGCTGGCAGCTCATCGCGTTCGCCGCACCGCTACTCGGCGTGCTCTGTTCGATCAGCTGGCAGCGGCCGCTGCCGAAAGTCAACGTCCACGCCGAACCCGGATCGCAGCGCTGCTTCGAAGCCGAGCAGACCCAGCTGACTTTTTGGGCTGACACTCAAACGTCAGGTGCCGCAGTAGAACTCACTGTGTCAGCGATCGAGGGAATGCGACTCGAGGTTGTCCAGCGGACATCTGACCGGCGCCAGACGCTGGCCGCCGGCTCCGAACGTTGGGGGCGCTATCCCGTCCGCGCCACGGTCGAGGTCGTCGCGCACGGCGGGTTACTGGTCGGCACGGGAACCGTCGACGCGGCTGAGGTGACCGTCTTCCCGATGACGCCGCCTCAGCCGACGGCGCTGCCGCCGACCGAACTGCTCGACCGGCTGGGCATCCACCTGACCCGGCACATCGGCCGGGGCGTCGAATATGCCGACATCCGCACCTACGTGCCGGGCGACCAACTGCGCACCGTCAACTGGCCGGTGAGCGCCCGTCGCGGCCGCCTGCACGTGACTCAGCGATTGACCGATCGGTCCGCAGATGTGGTTGTGCTGATCGACGGCTATCCGCAGCCTGGCGGCCCCGCGACGGTCGCCACCGAGCGGATTGTCCGCGGCGCCGCCCAGGTGGTGCAGACCGCGCTGCGCAACGGTGACCGGGCCGGCATCGTCGCGCTCGGTGGCCGAAGACCCCGCTGGCTGGGTGCCGACATCGGGCAGCGCCAGTTCTACCGTGTGCTCGACACCGTCCTCGACGCCGGCGATGAATTCGAGAGCACCACAGGAACATTGGCTCCGCGGGCGGCAATGCCGACGGGTGCGATCGTCGTCGGGTTCTCGACGCTGCTCGATACCGAATTCGCGCTGGCGCTGATCGACCTGCGTCGTCGCGGTCACGTGGTGGTGGCGGTCGACGTCCTGCAAGGCGCTCCGTTTCGCGCCGCCCAGGACCCACTGGTCGACCGGATGTGGGCGCTGCAGCGTTCGGCCATGTACCGCGATATGGGCACGGTTGGCGTTGACGTGGTGGCCTGGCGGGCGGATCGCACCCTGGATCAGTCGATGCGGGCCGTCCCCGATCATCGTCGGCCGCTGACCGGACGCCGGTCATGAGAGGCGGCGCGCAGTTGGCGGCGCATGTCTTGTCGACGGCGTGCGGCGTGCTGATGGTGGCGGCGGTCGGCATCGGAGCACACGGATCGACCCTGGTCGCGTCGACATCGGCGGTGGCCGCGGTGACGATCGCGGTGCTGTTTCGCCCGGTTGCCACGCTTGCGGTGGTGCTCACCGTGGTCGCGATTGCGCTGTCCGGGCCGCCTGCCACGGTCGCTGCGGTGTCCGGATTGTCGGCGGCCGCCTATCTGGTGCTGCGACATGCGGCCAGTAGCGGCGCCGGACTCGACTCGGTCAGCGGCACAACAATGGTCTCGGCGGTGGGATTTACCCTTGTCGGCCTGGTTGCGACCGCATTCCCGTTGCGGCTGCCATGGTTGCCGTTGCTGGCGCCGCTTGCCGTATTTGCGGTCTATCTGCTGGCCACGCGGCCGTATCTGCGGGACGAAGATGGCTAGCGCCCTTGCTAGAGCCTGCATCGAGCCAAAATCTGCTCGCGCGCAACGCCTTGACCGGTGTCCGGATGGAGGCAACAATATCGGGGTGCCGCAAGAAGAGCGGGCGTTAATTAGCGACCTGGAGCGTCGCCTCGCCGAGAAGTATTCTGCTCTTCCGATGGACCACGTCACCGCCGTCGTGCGGCATGCGTATTCGCAGTTCCAAAGCAGCCGGGTGAGGGATTTCATCCCGTTATTGGTGCAGCGGCGCGCGGACGAGGAACTCGAGGAGCTGAGCGTCTTGCAGCCGGACCTGGCGGCAGTTGCGCTCGACGATATGGGTGTGACTGATCTCAAGACCACCGCAGCGGTCTAGCAATCCCGCGGCCGCACCGGCTGACGATGAGATTTTCCCTGCGGGCAGCCATGATTGGCGACTCCAGCCTTACCGGTTTCGGCCTAAGTAATTAACTATCTGTACGGTCGGCACCAGGGTTATCGGCGAGGGGGCAATCGGTGAGGAAACTGGGGGAGCAGGCTGTCGTCTGCGGTGCGGGGATTGGCGGGTTGCTCGCCGCTCGGGTGCTCAGCGAGTTTTACGGCACGGTGACGGTGGTCGAACGGGACAAGCTGCCTGAAGCCGCCGACCAGCGCCGCGGAGTTCCGCAAGGCCGCCACTTCCACGTGTTGTGGAGTCGTGGCGCGGACGAGCTGGCGCGACTGTTCCCCGGCATCCATGACGACCTGATCGCGGCCGGCGCGGAGGTCTGCGACGACGGCGACCTGTCTCGGGTGTCCATTCGGCTGGCCGGACACGAGCTGAGCAGAGAGGGCGAATTCAGCGACCCCTCGGCGCTCAAGCTGCACCTGTTGAGCCGCCCGCTGCTGGAGTCGCACGTCAGGCAGCGCGTCAGCGCCATCGACAACGTCGAAATCCTCGACGGCCATGACTTCGTCGACCCGATCGCACCGAATTCACACCTGGTCACCGGTGCGAACATCGTCGACCGCGACAGCGGCGCGAAGCGGGAGCTCAACGCCGACCTCCTGGTCGATGCGATGGGTCGCAGCGCACGCACCCCGGCCTTCCTGGACGGCCTGGGCTGCGGACGACCGGTCGCCGAGCGCTCGATGACGAATGCGAACTACACCAGCCTGCTGATGCGTATCCCGGAGGGGATCATCAAGGAGCGGATGACCTTTGTCGTTCCGGAGCCGAAAAAGCCCACGGGCGGCGCATTTTCGGTGTACGAGCACGACACCTGGATTTTCACGCTGACCCGGTTGGCGGACAACGAACCACCCAACGACCTGACCGGCATGATCCGGATGGCCACCCAATTCGCGCCACCCGCGTTGTTGCGGGCGCTGAAGCGAGGCGAGCCGATCGGCGAGATCTCGGTCTTCCGCTACCCGGGCGCGATCTGGCGGCGCTACGACCAGATGGACCGCTTTCCCGCGGGCTTCCTGGTGTTCGGCGATGCGATCTGCAGTACCAACCCCATCTACGGCCAGGGCATGACAGTGGCCGCGCTCGAGGCGACCGCTCTGCGGGACTGCCTGGCCGACGGGAACGGCGATCTGAGCCGGCGATTCTTCGCCGCCGCCGCTGATCACATCGGTCCGATGTGGGCGTCCAACCAGTTCAACGATCTCTACATGGACAGCGGAGACCCCGATCATGCGGCGTCCAAACAACTGCTGGACCTCCGCGAGGCGGTGTTGTCCGCTGCGGAGAGCAGCCCGGCCCTCACCGAAAAGTTGTACCGATCAATGAATTTGGTCGACCCTCCGACCGACTACAGCCCTCTGCTCACCTAGGGCTGCGGCCGAATCTGACGGCGGTTGCGCTCGGTGATCTCGGCGTAGCGGTCTTTCAGGCCGTCCTGATCCAGGGTTTGCGCACCGGCGATAGCCTTTTCGGCGGCAAGCGCGGGATCCGTGACCGCGGCGGAGCCGGTGACGTAGATTTCCTTGAGGCCAGCCATGATTGGTGCAGGCACTTCAGCGATCTGGCCGGCCAGTTCGACGGCTCTGGGCAGTAGCTGATCGTGCGGCACGACCTCGGTGACCAGCCCGATGTGCTCGGCATGCGCGGCGTCGACCACCTCGCCGGTCATCGACAACCGGCGCGCCATCGCCGCGCCGACTACGTGCGGAAGCCGCGCCGTCATTCCGCCGCCAGGCAGGATCCCCACGCGGGCATGGGTATCGGCGAAAACCGCCCGCTCGGAAGCGATGAGAAAATCGCAGCCCAACGCCATCTCAAGCCCGCCGGTGAACACCGCGCCGTTGATGGCGGCGATGATCGGCGTGCGCATCTCGCCCGTTTGGCGAATACAGCTCTGGTTCTGAAACTGCTCGAAATAAACCGAGCCGAGCCGCTGAGCCTCTTTGAGGTCGACGCCGGCGCAAAATGCCGGGTCGGCGCCGGTGAGCACCACCGCCCGCACCGACGCGTCGTCATCAGCCTCGCGCAGCGCGGCGTACAACGTTCCGATCAGATTCGGGCTCAATGCGTTTCGTGCTTCGGGACGGTTCATGGTCAATACCCGAACCGGGCCGGTATCGTCGCTGAGAACCAGCGCCGCTGTCATGTCAGGAACTGCGCGGCCTGCCGGACGAGATCGAGCAGTGGCTGCGGGAAGATGCCCAAGCCAACGGTGATCGCCGCGCACACCGCGATGGCCGTCTTACTCCAGAAGCTGGGCATGACGACATGTACCGGCTCGGCGTGTGGCTCGGTGAAGAACATCAGCACAATCACCCGCACATAAAAGTAGGCGGCCACCGCGCTGCCGAGCACACCGATGATGACCAACGGCACCGCGCCGCCTTTGGCCGCTGCCTGGAACACCGCGAACTTGCTGATGAACCCGCTGGTCAGCGGAATCCCGGCGAAGGCCAGCAGGAACATCGAAAAGAGCAGGCCGACAACGGGATAGCGCTGCCCAAGTCCCGCCCAGTGCGATATGGTGGCGTCTTCTTCGCCGTGCGAGTTGCGGATCAGACCCACGACCGCGAACGCGCCGACTGTGCTGAAGCTGTAGGCGACGAGATAGAACATCGTCGCCGAGAGGCCTGCTGTGTTGTCTGCGATCACACCGGTGAGGATGAAACCCACGTGGGCGATCGACGAGTACGCCAGCATCCGCTTGACGTCGGTCTGGGTCACCGCGGTGACCGTGCCGACCGCGATGGTCAGTATCGCGATGGCCCACAGCACCGGCCGCCACTGGTCATGCAGCGGCGGCAGTGCGACGTAGACGACCCGCAGCAGCGCGCCGAACGCCGCGACTTTGGTGGCCGCGGCCATGAACCCGGTGATCGGGGTGGGCGCACCTTGGTAGACGTCGGGAATCCACGAATGGAAAGGCGCAGCGCCGACTTTGAACAACAGCCCGACCGATAACAGCGCAACACCGATCAACGCCATCGAGTGGCTGTTGCTGGCCGCCAGTGATTTGGCGATACCCGGTAGCGACAGTGTGTTGGTAGCGCCGTAGAGGAACGCAGCGCCGTACAGGAAGAACGCTGACGAAAATGCGCCCAGCAGAAAGTACTTCACCGCGGCTTCCTGGGACAGCAAGCGCCGGTGGCGGGCCAGCCCGCACAACAGGTACAGCGGCAGCGACAGCACTTCGAGCGCCACGAACATGGTCAGTAGGTCGTTGGCGGCCGGGAACACCAGCATGCCGCCGACCGCCAGCATGGTCAGCGGGAACACCTCGGTCTGGCTTGCCCCGGCCCGCTCGGCCTCATGCTCGGCCGCACTGTCCGGCACCGCAGATGCCTGTGGCGTAAAGGCTTCCAATCCGGCGGGGACGTGGGCGGTAGCGGTGGCGGCGCCCGGACCGGCGGCCGGATTGTCGCCCCTATGCCGCTCGGCGAAAAAGATCACGGCGAGCACGGCGACCAACAGGATGGCACCCTGCAGCAGCAGCGCCGGACCATCGACTGCCAGCGCATGCAGGACCGCGTAGCGGCCCGGGGGGTCGAGTTGCCTGGCGACGATGACGTCGGCGACGGCCGCGGCGATCAAACCGCCGATCGCAAGCACGACCTGGACGCCATAACGCGCTCGCCGGGGCAGGAACGCCTCGACGAGCACGCCGGCCACCGCAACACCGAAGACGATGAATATCGGTGAGAGCAGCCCATATTCGACGCTGGGCGTGGGCACAGGTAGAGACGTCATCGGCGCGGTCCTTCCGCCATTCCGGGTAGGTGCGCAGTGCCTGGCCGCACGATCGGTGCGGGGTCCTGCTGACCGATGGTCGCCATGGTGTTCCCCACCGCGGGGTTGATGATGTCAAGCACCGGTTTCGGGTAGATCCCTAACACCAGCAGCAGCGCGATCAGCGGTGCAACGACCAGGATTTCGCGCGGCACGAGATCACGGATCCGCTCGTTGCCCTCGGTGACGGGGCCGGTCATCACGCGTTGGTACAGCCACAGAATGTAGATCGACGAGAGGATCAGCGCCGTCACACCGATTGCCGCGGATAGCCAGTAGCGGTTGTATGCGCCTAGCAACACCAGGAATTCGCTGACGAACGGCGCCAGCCCGGGCAGGGATACGGTGGCCAGGCCCGCGATCAAGAATGTGCCGGCCAGTACGGGGGCCACCTTCTGGATACCGCCATAGGCGGCGATAGACCGGGTGCCGCGCCGCGAGATCAGGAATCCGGCGATCAGGAACACCGCGGCGGTGGAGATGCCGTGGTTGAGCATGTACAACGTGGATCCGCTCTGGCCCTGCGTCGTCATCACAAAGATGCCGAGGATGATGAAGCCGAAGTGCGAGATCGACGTGTAGGCGATCAGGCGCATGATGTCGGTCTGCCCGATCGCCACGATGGCGCCGTAGATGACGCCGATCACTGCCAGCGTGACGATGGCGGGGCGGAAATACGTTGACGCGTCAGGGAACAACTGCAGGCAGTACCGCAGCATGCCGAACGTGCCGACCTTGTCCATCACCGCGGTGATCAGAACTGCGGTCGCCGGTGTCGATTCCACCGCGGCGTCGGGCAGCCAGCGGTGGAACGGCCACAGCGGCGCCTTGATCGCGAAGGCGAACATGAATCCCAGGAACAGTGCCTTGGTTACAGCCGAAGATGCGCCTAGCGAACCCGAGGTGACGGCGGCGACGATCTGACGGAAGTCGAACGTGCCCGAGCCGTTCTGAGCGGTCACCACGTACAGGCCGATCACGGCGGCCAGCATGATCAGACCGCCGAACAGGTTGTACAGCAAGAACTTCACCGCAGCGCGGGAGCGGTGTACGCCGCCACCGAAACCGCCGATGAGGAAGTACATCGGGATGAGCATGGCTTCGAAGAACACGTAGAACAGCAGCACATCCAGCGAGACCACCGAGATGAGCACCATCGATTCGATGGTCAGTGTCAGCGCAATGTAGGCCTGGGTCCCGCGTGATCGCTCACCGCCGTCGTGCCAGCCGGCCACCAGCAGGAACGGCACCAAGATGGTGGTCAGCAAGACCAGCACCAACGCGATGCCGTCGACGCCGAGGGTGTATCCCGCGCCGAATGCCGGTATCCACGGGTGAGATTCGACGAACTGGTAGGTCGGGCCGCCGGCTTTGAATTCCACCGCGAGCGCTATCGACACCGCCAGCACGGCCACCGACACCGTCACGCCGAGCCATTTGGCCAACTGCCGCCCACTGGCCGGCACCAAAATGATGACCAACGCACCGACCAACGGCACCAGCCACAGCACGGACAGCCAAGGGAACGTCACCACAGTTGCACCGCCAGGATCGCGGCGGCGACCAGCGCCGCTCCGGCCAACATCGACAACGCGTAGTTGCGGGCGAATCCGGTCTGGAATCCGCGCAGCCACTCGGAGGTGCGAGCCACCAAGTTGCCCAACGCGTTGACCGAGCCGTCCAGACCCTGGTCGTCGAACTCGACCAGCGCGTGCGTGAGCTGCGCACCCGGTCGCATGAAGACCTCCTCGTTGAAGGCGTCGCCGTACAGATCTCTGCGGGCGGCGACGGTCAGCACCGACACGTCGGCGGGTGCCGTCTCGGGCACGGGGCGGCCGAGGTAGCGCCACAAAGCGATCAGGAAGCCGACGGCGACGACACCGACGGCCACCGCGCTGATCACCCACGACGGCGCCACAGGCGAGCTCTCCTCGAAGGTGGTGACCGGTTCCAGCCAGTGCCGCAGCGTGCCGCCCCAGCCCAGCAGCCCGCCGGAGAACACCGATCCGACCGCGAGCAGGATCATCGGCCAGGTCATCAACGCTGGCGCTTCATGCGGATGTGCGTCTGGCGCCCAACGCTTTTCGCCAAAGAAGGTCAGCAGCATCACCCGGGTCATGTAGAACGCGGTGATTCCGGCGCCCAGCAGGGCAGCCCCGCCCAGGATCCAGCCGCCGGCTCCGCCCGCTCCCAACGCGGCTTCGATGATGGCGTCTTTGGAGAAGAAGCCCGCGAACGGCGGCACACCGATGATCGCCAGGTAACCCAGGCCGAAGGTGGCAAAGGTCACCGGTAGCGCGCCGCGCAGACCGCCGTAGTGACGCATGTCCTGTTCCTCGTGCATCGCGTGGATCACCGCGCCGGAGCCGAGGAACAGGCCGGCTTTGAAGAAGCCGTGAGTGAGCAGGTGCAGGATCGCGAACGCGTAGCCCGCCGGCCCCAGGCCCGCGGCCAGCACCATGTAGCCGATCTGGCTCATCGTTGACGCCGCCAGTGCGCGTTTGATGTCGTCCTTGGCGCAACCGATTATCGCCCCGAACATCAGCGTGACCGCTCCCACGATGATCACGCCGAGCCGGGCGTCGGGGGACAGGCTGTACAGCGGGTTGGATCGCACGATCAGATACACGCCGGCGGTCACCATCGTCGCGGCGTGGATCAACGCCGACACCGGGGTGGGGCCCTCCATTGCGTCACCGAGCCAGGCCTGCAGCGGAACCTGCGCGGACTTGGCGCAGGCGCCCGCCAGCAGCAGCAGCCCGATCCAGGTCAGTGCGGCGTGGCTGGCGCCCGCTGCCTGGCCGAACACCCCGGAGTAGGACAGCGTGCCGAAATTGGCGAAGATCACGAAGATCGCCAGTGCCAGGCCGGCATCGCCGACCCGGTTCATCACGAAGGCTTTCTTGGCCGCAGTGGCCGCGGTCGGCTTGTAGTACCAGAATCCGATCAGCAGGTAGGACGCCAGGCCCACGCCTTCCCAGCCGGCATAGAGGCCCACGAAGTTGTCGGCCACCACCAGCAGCAGCATCGCTGCCAGGAACAGGTTGAGGTAGGCGAAAAACCGTCGGCGGTCAGGGTCTTCGGCCATATACGCGATCGAGTAGATGTGGATCAGCGACCCGACTCCGGTGATCAACAGCACGAAACAGATCGACAACTGGTCGATCTGCAAACCGAAGTCCACCTGCAGGCCGCCAACCGGTATCCAGGTGAACAAGTTCTGGACGATGGTCCGGGCGTCGCCGTGCCGGCTGAGCAAGTCGGACAGCAGCGCCAGGCCGACTCCGAACGACGCCAGCGGCGTCGCGCAGCCCAGCAGGTGTCCCCACGCGTCGGTCCGCCGGCCACCGACCAGCAATATCGCGGCGCTGGCCGCGGGCAACGCGACGAGCAGCCAGATCAGATGTGTCAGTGATGTCACGGGCCTCTAACCTTTAAGCAGGTTGGCTTCGTCGACCGAAGCCGATTTACGGGCACGGAAAATCGTCATGATGATGGCCAGTCCGACCACCACCTCGCAGGCGGCGACGACCATCGTGAAGAAGGCCACCATCTGGCCGTCGAGGTGACCGTGCATCCGGGCGAACGTGACGAAGGCCAGGTTGACCGCGTTGAGCATCAGCTCGACGCACATGAACATCACAATCGCGTTGCGCCGCAACAGGACACCGGCAGCGCCGATGCTGAACAGCAGCACGGAGAGGTACAGGTAATTCTGCGGATTCATGACGCACCGTTTCCAGAACCGTTGGAGCCGTGACTGGCCGGCATGTCGCGATCCTGGACCGGCCTCAGCTCCAAGACCGCGGGCACCGACAACCGGGACGGGGAGCCGTCGGGGAGCCGTGCAGGAGTGTCGACCGCGTTGTGCCGGGCAAAAACACCGGGACCGGGAAGCGGGGTCGGGTGCCCGCCGGGCTGGAATCGCTCTACGGACATCTCGCGCTGCGTCTTGCGACGCTCGAAGCGCTCCCGGTGCGCCAGGATCATCGCGCCGATGGCTGCGGTGATCAGCAGGGCGCTGGTCAACTCGAACGCCCACAGGTACTGGGAGAAGATCAGCGCCGCCAGACCCTGGACGTTGCCGCCGGCGTTGGCCTGCGTCAAACCGGTGTAACCCTGGGTGGCGACGCTGCCGATACCGGCGATGAGCACGATGCCGAATGCCAGACCGGCCACCACGCCGGCAACCCGCTGCCCGCGCAGCGTTTCCACCAGCGACTCCGCCGAGTCCACGCCGATCAGCATCAGGACGAACAAGAACAGCATCATCACCGCGCCGGTGTAGACCACGATCTGTACGACGCCGAGGAACAAGGCGCCTTCGATCATGTAGAACACCGCGAGGACGATCATCGTCATCGCCAGTGACATCGCGCAGTAGACCGCGTTGGCGGCCATCACCACACCCAGCGCCCCGATCAGCGCCAGCGTGCCCAGCACCCAGAACGTCACCGCCTCACCGGTGGACGTGCGGGTGATCGCGTCAGCGGCCAGCAGGGTGGTCATCGGTGCGATCACTTTGTGACGTCCGTGATCGGGATGTTGCGCAGGCCTTCTGCGGTGATGTTGCCGCGGTAGTAGTCGGCGTCGGTGGATCCTTCGGCCCTGGGGTGCGGCGCCGGTGTCATTCCCTCGAGCATCGGTGCCAGCAGGTTCTGCTTTTCGTAGATCAAGTCGGCCCGGTTGTCGTCGGCCATCTCGTAGTGGTTGGTCATCGTCAGCGCACGGGTCGGGCAGGCTTCGACGCACAACCCGCATCCGATGCAGCGCAGGTAATTGATCTGGTAGACCCGGCCGTAGCGCTCGCCCGGCGAAAACCGTGCCTCGTCGGTGTTGTCGGCGCCTTCGACATAGATCGCGTCGGCCGGACACGACCACGCGCACAGTTCGCAGCCGATGCACTTCTCCAGGCCGTCGGCGTAGCGGTTGAGCTGATGACGGCCGTGGTAGCGCGGCTTCACCGGGCCCGGGTGCTCCGGGTAGCTCTCGGTGACGGGCCGTTTGAACATCGAGCCGAACGTGACGCCGAATCCGGCGAGCGAACTCAGGAATTTAGCCATGTGCAGACTCCTTGCTCGCCGTCACCGGCGACTGGCCGGGCAGCGGCGGCGTGGGAAATGCCGGCGCCAAGGACGCTGAGGACCCTGCCTCGACCGGCTCGTTGCGGCGCCGTCGGTTGCGAATCTGCCTGTTGCTGAACGGTCTTTGCAGCAAATAGAGCAGCACGACGGTGACGACGATGCTGGCGCCGACCAGCACCGGCGTCCAGTGCGGGTAACCCTGGTCCCGCAGCGTGCGGATCGCGGCGGCGATCAGCGCCCAGATCAGCGACACCGGGATCAGCAGCTTCCACCCCAGCGCCATGAACTGGTCGTAGCGCAGCCGCGGCAGGGTGCCCCGCAGCCAGATGTAGAAGAACAAGAAGACCCACACCTTGGCGGTGAACCACAGCACCGGCCACCAGCCGCTGTTGGCCCCGGCCCACATGTTCAGCGGCCACGGCGCGTGCCAACCGCCCATGAACAACGTGGCGGCCAGCGCCGACACCGTGGTCATGTTGATGTACTCGGCGAGATAGAACATCGCGAAGCTCAGCGACGAGTACTCGGTGTGGAAACCCGCGACCAGTTCGCCTTCGGCCTCGGGCAGGTCGAACGGCGCCCGGTTGGTCTCGCCGACCATGGACACCAGGTAGGTCGTGAACGACGGCAACAGCAAGAAGACGTACCAGACCCGGTCCTGGGCCGACACGATCTGCGACGTGGACATCGTTCCGGCGAAGAGGAACACGGTGGCGAATGACAGGCCCATCGCGACCTCGTAAGAGATCACCTGCGCGGTCGAGCGCACCCCACCCAGCAGCGGAGAGGTCGAGCCCGACGACCAGCCCGCCAGCACGATGCCGTAGACCCCGATCGACGAGAGCGCCAGGATGAACAGCACCGCCACCGGCAAGTCGGTCACCTGCAGCGGGGTCCAGTGGCCGAACACCGAAACCTGCGGCCCGAACGGGATGAACGCGAAGGCCGTGATCGCGGGAATCGTCGAGATGGCCGGAGCCAGTATGAAGATCGGCTTCTCGACGCCGAACGGGACGATCGGCTCCTTCAGCGCCAGCTTGATGCCGTCGGCCAGGCTTTGCAGATAGCCGCGCGGCCCGACCCGGTTGGGTCCCCAGCGCAGCTGCATCCGACCCAAGATCTTGCGTTCGGCGAGGATCGCGACCAGCACGGTCAGGACCAGGAACACAAAGACAACAAGCGATTTGGCCAGGATCAGCCACCAG
>DATDLZ010000015.1:0-9825 GCA_036519055.1 Mycobacterium sp. | reverse complement strand
CAACCGGTTGGCCGTCCTCGACGACCATCACGGCGTCCACGTCGCGCAGCGTCTTGGCCAGCGAGCCGACCTGTTCACCGGCGCCGATGATCGGCAGCGGCGGGCTCATATGCATCCCGACGGCGTCGGCCAGGTTGGCGCGACCCTCGAAGACGGCTGAAAGTAGTTCGCGCTCAGAGACACTGCCGGCCACCTCACCGGCCATCACCGGCGGCTCGGCGCCGACGACGGGCATCTGCGACACCCCGTACTCGCGCAGAATGCTGATCGCGTCACGCACGGTCTCCGACGGGTGGGTGTGCACCAGGTCGGGCAGGTGGCCCGACTTACCCCGCAGCACGTCGCCGACCGTGGGCTGCTCGATCGAGCCGTCCAGCCTGGTGCGCAGGAAGCCATAGGACGACATCCAGGCATCGTTGAAGATCTTCGACAGGTAGCCACGGCCGCCGTCCGGTAGCAGCACCACGACCAGGGCGTCGGGCCCGGCTTGCTCGGCGACTTTCAACGCCGCCACCACCGCCATGCCGCACGAGCCGCCGACGAGCATCGCCTCCTCGCGGGCCAGCCGCCTGGTCATGTTGAACGAGTCGGAGTCGGTCACCGCGATGATTTGGTCGGGCACCGCCGGGTCGTAGGCCGTGGGCCAGAAATCCTCGCCGACACCTTCCACCAGATACGGTCGGCCGGTGCCGCCGGAGTACACCGACCCCTCCGGGTCGGCGCCGACGACCTTCACCCGCCCTTCGGACACATCCTTGAGATAGCGGCCCGCGCCGGTGATCGTCCCGCCGGTACCGATGCCGGCGACGAAGTGGGTGACCTGGCCGTCGGTGTCGGCCCAGATCTCCGGGCCGGTGGTTTCGTAGTGGCTGGCCGGACCCTGCGGGTTGGAGTACTGATCGGGTTTCCAGGCGCCGTCGATCTCGCCGACCAGCCGGTCGGAGACGCTGTAGTAACTGCCGGGGTGTTCGGGTGGCACCGCCGTCGGGCACACCACGACCTCGGCGCCGTAGGCGCGCAGCACATTCTGCTTGTCCTCGCTGACCTTGTCGGGGCAGACGAACACACACCGATAGCCGCGGCGCTGGGCGACCAGGGCCAAGCCGACGCCGGTGTTCCCCGACGTCGGTTCGACGATGGTGCCGCCCGGCTTGAGCTCCCCGCTGGCCTCGGCGGCGTCGATCATCTTCACCGCGATCCGGTCTTTGCTGCTCAATCCCGGATTGAGGTATTCGACCTTGGCGACGACCCGGCCCGACCCCGGCGGCACAACCGAGTTCAGCTGAACCAGAGGAGTATTTCCGATGATTTCACTGATGTGTTGCGCGATACGCATGCGTAGATCGTCTCAGGTGCTGCTCGGCCGCGCGCAGCGGCTGCCCGGTGACGACGCGGTCCGCCCAGCGGCCCGGCCGGACGAATCACCCTGCGCCTAGCCGGTGGCCTCGCGGATGTACTCGCCGATCTGCCGCAGCGACCGCGTCGCCTCGGGAATCAGCGGCGCACCGAGCTGGAAGTCGTGAATCTGGCCCGGCCAGACCCGCACTTCGGTCGGCACTCCGGCCGCGGCGAGTGCGCGGGCCGCCGCGCGGGCGTCATGCAGCAGTACCTCTGACCCGGACACGTGGATCAGCGTCCGGGGCAATCCGGGCTCGACGTGGTCGAGCGGCTCGTAGAGCTGTTCCGGCTTGCCGTCGACGACGTGCTTGCGGGCAGCCTTGGCGACCAGCGTCAACAACGCGTCGAATGCCTTGGCGGGGAACATCGCATCGGTCTTGATGTTCGGGTGCGACTGCTTGGGTTGCTTGGCCAGCTCCAGCAGCGGAGAGATCGCGACCAGCGCGGCCGGCTCTTCGTGTACCTGTTGAAGCCGTTGCGCCAGAGCAAGAGCCAGATAACCGCCGGCCGAATCACCGGCCACCACGATCTGGTCCGGCTGGTATCCACGGAGGCGCAGCCAGCGGTAGGCGTCGTGGCAGTCGTCCAATGCCTGGCCGACCGAGTGCTTCGGGATGAGCCGGTAGTTGACCACCAGCACCGGAGAGTCGGCAAACTTCGACAGCGCGTTGACGATTCGGCTGTGCGAGTTCACCCCGCACGTCAAAAAGGCGCCACCGTGCAGATAGAGCACCACCCGTCGCTTGCCGTCAGCCGGCAGCACGCCGGGCGCGCGGACCAGCTGGGCGGTGCAGTGCGGCAACTCGACTTCTGCGCGGATGGTTCCGGGCCCGGGCAGCAGCATCCGGGACGCAAAGTCGATGATGCCGAACGGAAATGGGATATGCGGGATGTAGCTGACCACGCCCAAAGCGGGGCGGATCGTGAGGCGACAAGCCAGCGACGCCATCATCCCAGGGAGACTGGGTCCGCTCTCGACGACCTCGACCGGCACGCCGTCGTTGACCGGAAATCTGCGGGCCCGCAATACGTCACGGGCACGAACTTCGGCCCGGGGCGCGCCCGAAACCTTGCTCGGTGCGGTCATGCTCAACACTCCTACGCCGTTGTAGTGCGATGACATGTCGACGAAGCAGCGGAAGTAGCATCCTCAGCCAACTTCGTGAACTTAGCTTGACACTTTAAAGAACTTCAACAATCAAAGAGTCTGATTCGATACCAAGATTGCTCCGACCCGTGATGGCGCAAGAGCCGGGGTCCGGAGGGACCAGCGGTCCGGGACATAAACTGTTCGCGTGGTACGACGCGCACCGCGAGGTTCGATCACTGCGCTGGCCGCGGCAGGCGTGCTGGCATCGACTGGCACCGCCTATGTGGGGGCGCGCAATCTGCTGATCAGCCAAGCCGCCAAGGCGCGCAGCCTCATCCCTAAGTCGTGGGACGTCCCGCCGCGCGCCGACGGTGTGTACACCCCGGGCGGCGGCCCGGTGCAGCGCTGGCAGCGCGGGATGGACGTCGACCTGCACCTGATGATCTTCGGTGACTCGACGGCAACCGGGTACGGCTGCCGGATCGCCGACGAAGTTCCCGGCGTGCTGATCGCCCGCGGATTGGCTGAGCAGACCGGTAAACGTATCCGGTTGAGCACCAAGGCGATTGTCGGAGCCACCTCCAAGGGCTTGTCCGGACAGGTCGACGCGATGTTCGTGGCGGGTTCGCCGCCGGATGCCGCGGTGATCCTGATCGGCGCCAACGATGTCACCAAGCTGAACGGCATCGGCGCCTCGTCGCGCAGGCTGGGCGCGGCGGTGCGACGGTTGAAAGCCAGCGGCGCGGAGGTCGTCGTCGCCACCTGCCCCGATTTCGGCGTCGTCAAGGCGATCCCGCAGCCGCTGCGCTGGACTGTCCGCACCCTGGGACTGCGGCTGGCCCGCGCGCAGTCCGGCGCCGTCCGATCCGCCGGTGGTGTGCCGGTGCCGCTGGCCTCGTTGGTCAACGATAAATTTCGCCGTTCACCCCAGTTGATGCTGTCCGACGACCAGTTTCATCCCTCGGCCGCCGGATACGCACTTGCCGCGAGCCAGTTGCTGCCGGCGTTGTGCCAGGCGCTCGGCCACTGGTCCGGCGAGCCGGCCCTGTCGTCGGCAAGCGGCACCGAAGCCGGTCCCGGTTATTTGACGCTGAGGCTGCTATCTCGGCTGTGGCGGCGACCCACCACCGGGGTGCCCGCACCGATCGTCGTATCTGCCCCCGGCTAAGCGACTCGCTTCCTCGCAAGGCTAGATTCGGGTCCAGACCACACCGCAGGAGATGGAGCCGAAATGCCGGAAGCCGTCATTGTTTCAACTGCCCGTTCACCCATCGGGCGCGCCATGAAAGGGTCGCTGGTCAGCATTCGGCCCGACGACCTGGCCGCACAGATGGTCCGCGCCGCGCTGGACAAGGTCGAGGGGCTGAACCCGCACCAGATCGACGACCTGATCCTGGGCTGCGGCCTGCCGGGCGGCGAGCAGGGCTTCAACATGGCCCGCGTCGTCGCCATCGAGCTCGGCTACGACTTCCTGCCGGGCACCACCGTCAACCGCTACTGTTCGTCGTCACTGCAGACCATCCGGATGGCCTTCCACGCGATCACGGCCGGTGAAGGCGACGCATTCATCTCCGCGGGCGTCGAGACGGTGTCCCGGTTCGTCAAGGGCAGCTCGGACTCCTTGCCGGACACCAAGAACCCGCTGTTCGATGAGGCCGCCCAGCGGACCGCGACCGCCGCCGAGGGGGCCACCGACTGGCACGACCCCCGCAAGGATCACGCGATCCCCGACGTCTACATCGCGATGGGTCAGACCGCCGAGAACGTCGCCATCATGACCGGGATCGGCCGCGAGGACCAGGACCACTGGGGCGTGCGCAGCCAGAACCGTGCCGAGGAAGCGATCAAGAGCGGTTTCTTCGAGCGCGAGATCGTCCCCGTCACGCTGCCCGACGGCACCGTGGTCAGCACCGACGACGGGCCGCGCGCGGGAACAACCTACGAGAAGATCAGCGAGCTCAAGCCGGTCTTCCGTCCCAACGGCACGGTGACCGCCGGTAACGCCTGCCCGCTGAACGACGGTGCCGCCGCGGTGGTGATCACCAGCGACACCAAGGCCAAGGAACTCGGCCTCAAGCCGCTGGCCCGCATCGTCTCCACCGGCGTGAGCGGCCTGTCGCCGGAGATCATGGGCTTGGGCCCGATAGAGGCGAGCAAGACGGCCCTGCAGCGAGCCGGTTTGTCGGTCAAGGACATCGACCTGTTCGAGATCAACGAGGCCTTCGCGGTGCAGGTGCTCGGCTCGGCCCGTGAGCTGGGCATCGACGAGGACAAGCTGAACGTGTCCGGCGGTGCGATCGCGCTGGGCCACCCGTTCGGCATGACCGGCGCCCGGATCGCCACGACGCTGCTCAACAACCTGCAGACCCACGACAAGACGTTCGGCCTGGAGACCATGTGCGTCGGCGGCGGTCAGGGCATGGCGTTGGTCATCGAGCGGCTGAGCTGACACCGCAGCACGCGTCTCCTGTTTTGCCGCCAAGACTGGCGTAACCGCACGGTTCGGGCATGGAATCACCCGGACTGGGTTACGGTTTGCCAGCTGCCGCCCGGTGGCCTACGCATCCGAGTTCGAGATGACTCGGTCAAAGAGGAGCGGCGCGATGAGTATTCCCCTGAAAACAATTGCCCTGGTGACGGCCGCGGTGGCAGTCACTTCGGCGGCCGGTTGCAGCAGCAATCCGAAGTCAGCGACGGCCTCGTCGACATCAGCCGCGGCCATGGCAAGCCACAGCTCGACGGCGAGTTCGGCGCAAGCCCAGTCCGCCGACTACAGCCGACTGTTGATCCAGCTCAAAGACATCAAGACGCCCATGCCCTTCACCGCCGGCCCGGTAATACCGAACCCGAATGGCCAAGCCGGGGTGCAGACGACGTTCAGCAACGATGGCACGACTCGCCAGATCCACGACACCATCCTCGTGCTCAGCGATCCTGCCGCGGCGGCCGGCGCGCTGGACGCCGCCAAGGCAAAGCTGGGCGATTCCGTGCAGGGCACACCCGCACCGGCTGCGGTGGGAACTGGCGGGACCATAGTCTCGGGCAACTCACCGGACGGCTCCAAGGGTGTGATGACGTTGCTCTTCACCGAGGGCAAGGCGTTCACCACGCTGGACTTTGTCGGCCCTCCCGACGTGCTGCCGCCACCGGATTTCGTCACCGACCTCGGCCAAAAGCAGGACACGGCCATCAAGAACGGATTGTCTGGCTAAGCCGAACGGGCCGCGGCACTTGTGCGGCGTACAAAGAAGCCGGCACGTTGCGCACGTGCCGGCTTCTTTGTGTCAACCGCTAATCGTTCTGCAGATAACTGAGCAGACGCAGGATCTCGATGTAGAGCCAGACCAGGGTCACGGTCAGGCCCAGCGCGATACCCCACGCGGCCTTCTCGGGAGCTCCGGCGCGGATCATCTGGTCGGCGGCGTCGAAGTCGATCAGGAAGCTGAACGCCGCGATCGCGATGCACACCAGCGAGAAGATGATCGCCAGTGGGCCGCCGCTGCGCAGCCCCATGCCCTCGCCGTGGCCGACACCGAACATGCCCAGCACCAGGTTGCCCAGCATCAGAGCCAGCACGCCGAACATGCTGGCAACGAGCATCCGGGTGAATTTCGGGGTGACTCGGATGGCACCGGTCTTGTAAACCACGAGCATTCCGAAGAACACCCCGACAGTGCCCAGGACCGCCTGCCCGATCATCGCCCCGGCGCTGGTGGACGACACGGTGAAGTTGGTCAGCAGGAAGGAGAAGGCACCGAGGAACAGCCCCTCCAGGACGGCGTAGCTCAGCACGATCGCCGGGCTGTCCTGCTTACGCGCGAACGTCGCGATCATCACCAGCGCAAAGCCGCCGAACGCGCCGACGAAGGTGAACATGGTCGCCAGCGCCTGGTTGGCCTCCACCATGAAGAAGGAGACGACCGCGGCGACCGACAGCACCGCCAGGGTGATACCGGTCTTGGTGACGACGTCGTCGATGGTCAGTGGGCGGGAAACGCCTGCCCGCTGGTCGGTGTAGGGGGCATAGGGGTCCGTCTGATGCCCGTACTGTGTCGCGGCTCCCGCGACGCCACTGCCAAACTGCGCGTATCCGCCGCGCTGCTTGGGCAGCGAGCGAAATACCGGGTTGCTAGTCTCCCGCACCGTCGGTTCCTCTCGTGAGCTGTGTGTTCGAGCTGTGCGAACAAGTGATCAACGAACGGTAGTCCAGCCTGGTTCCCAGCGGAAGATTTACCCGAATGTGCGGCCGGTGCTACTCCAGGTAAACCTTACCCGCCGGGCACCCTGGCGGGGGTAACGATCTAGATTGCTCCTCAGGCCCCGACCTGCATTCGACGAGGGATTCTTCACGACCACTCACCGAGGGGAGACCACACGCGTGACGGACGAATCCGACATTGCGAGCCGTGTCGACGGCGGCGTCGGCTTTGTGACGCTGAACCGGCCCAAGGCGATCAACTCACTGAATCAGAGCATGGTCGACGGGTTACGCGCGGTCTTGACGGCGTGGGAGCAGGACGACGCGATCAACGCGGTGGTGCTCTCCGGGGCCGGCGAGCGCGGGCTGTGCGCCGGCGGTGACGTGGTGGCGATCTATCACAGCGCCCGCGCCGACGGCGCCGAGGCCCGGCGGTTCTGGCACGACGAATACCTGATGAACGGTCAGATCGGTCGCTTTCCGAAGAAATACGTCGCGCTGATGGACGGCATCGTGATGGGCGGCGGAGTCGGGGTCGGCGCGCACGCCAACACCCGAGTGGTGACCGAGACGTCGAAAATGGCCATGCCCGAGGTCGGGATCGGCTTCATCCCCGACGTCGGCGGGGCTTACCTGCTGTCGCGCGCACCGGGGTCGCTGGGTCTGCACGCCGCGCTCACCGGGGCGCCGTTCTCCGGGGCCGACGCGATCGCCCTGGGTTTCGCCGACCACTACGTGCCGCACGACAAACTGGATGCGTTGCGCCAGGCTATCGCCGCGGACGGCGTCGAGTCGGCCATCGCCGCCCACGCCGTCGAACCGCCGGCCAGTCAGCTTGTCGCGCAACAGGATTGGATCGATGACTGCTACGCCGGCGACACCGTCGTCGACATCGTCGCCGCACTGCGGGGCCATGACGCCGGCCCCGCCAACGACGCCGCGAACCTGATCGCGACCCGCTCCCCCATCGCGCTGTCGGTCACGCTGGAGGCCGTGCGCCGCGCCGCCAAGCTCGACACGCTGGAAGACGTTCTGGCCCAGGATTATCGGGTGTCGTCGGCGTCGCTGCGTTCGCACGATCTGGTGGAGGGCATCCGGGCACAGCTGGTCGACAAAGACCGCAACCCGAAGTGGTCGCCGGCATCGCTACCTCAGGTGAGCGCGGCCGACGTCGAGGCATACTTCGCACCCGTCGGCGACGAACTGAAGTTCTAGGAAGGCAGCGATGACGAAAGCGTACGAAACCATCCTGGTCGAACAGGACGAGCGGGTCGGCACCATCACCCTGAACCGGCCGAAGGCGCTCAACGCGCTCAACAGCCAGGTGATGGACGACGTCACCACCGCGGCAGCCGAATTCGACAACGACCCCGGCATCGGAGCGATCATCATCACCGGCTCGGCGAAGGCATTCGCCGCGGGCGCCGACATCAAGGAGATGTCGCACCTGGCGTTCTCCGACGTCTTCGCCGCCGACTTCTTCGCCCCGTGGGCCAAGCTCGCGGCCGTGCGGACGCCGACGATCGCCGCGGTCGCCGGGTACGCGCTCGGTGGTGGCTGCGAGCTCGCGATGATGTGCGACGTGCTGATCGCCGCCGACACCGCGAAATTCGGTCAGCCGGAGATCAAGCTGGGCGTGCTGCCGGGTATGGGCGGCTCGCAGCGGCTGACCCGGGCCATCGGCAAGGCCAAGGCAATGGACCTGATCCTGACCGGACGCAACATGGACGCCGAGGAGGCCGAGCGCAGCGGCCTGGTGGCACGGGTCGTCCCCGCCGACGACCTGCTGACCGAGGCCAAGGCCGTCGCCACCACGATCTCGCAGATGTCGCGGTCGGCGTCCCGGATGGCGAAGGAAGCGGTCAACCGCGCCTTCGAGTCCACGCTGACCGAGGGTCTGCTCTACGAACGTCGGCTATTTCATTCGGCTTTCGCGACCGACGACCAGTCCGAAGGAATGGCCGCGTTCATCGAGAAGCGAGCGCCGAACTTCACCCACCGCTAAGGAGTTGTGGTGACCGAAACTGCCACCGCCGAACCCGCGCCCGCCGTCGAGCCGCCGCGCCGAGAACCGTGGTGGGTCCGGCACTACACCTTCACCGGCACCGCGGTCGGGCTGGTGTTCATCTGGTTTTCGATGACGCCGTCGCTGTTGCCGCGCGGTCCGTTGTTTCAGGGTTTGGTCAGCGGCCTGGCCGGCGCAATCGGTTACTCCATCGGCGTTTTCGCGGTATGGCTGGTGCGCTTCATGCTCTCCCGGGACTCCAGCCCACCGGCACCGCGGCGGGCGTGGCTGGCGCTGATCGTCATCGGCGCGATCGGCATGGTCGCGATGGTGATCTGGTTCCACGTCTGGCAGGACCGGGTGCGCGATCTGATGGGCGTCAAGCACCTGGTATGGCTCGACTACCCGCTGACCACCGCACTGTCGTTGGTCGTGCTGTTCGGCGTCGTCGAAACCGGCCAGCTCATCCGCCGACTGGTCCATTTTCTCGATCTGCGACTCGATCGGATTGTGCCGCCGCGGGTTTCGGCCGTGATCGTGGTATCGCTGCTGGTCGCTCTGACAATCGCGTTGCTCAACGGCGTCGTAGTGAAATTCGCGATGCGGACCATGAACAACACCTTCGCCACGGTCAACAACGAAATCAATCCCGGTACCGCCGCGCCGCGGACACCGCTGCGGTCCGGTGGGCCGCAGTCGCTGGTGAGCTGGGAATCGCTGGGGCACCAGGGCCGAATATTCATCAAGGGCGGGCCGACCGTCGAGCAGCTCACCGCGTTCAACGGCGCGCCGGCGACCGAGCCGATCCGCGCCTACGCCGGACTCCACTCCGCCGACGGCATCACCGCGGCCGCGGAGTTGGCCGCGCGAGAGTTGGAGCGCGAAGGCGGATTACGCCGCGCTGTCGTCGCGGTCGGAACCACCACCGGCACCGGCTGGATCAACGAGGCCGAGGCCGACGCGCTGGAGTACATGTACAACGGCAACACCGCAGTGGTGAGCATGCAGTACTCGTTCCTGCCCAGCTGGCTGTCCTTCTTGGTGGACAAGGAGAACGCGCGCCATGCGGGCCAGGCACTGTTCGAAGCCGTTGATCGGCTCGTGCGCCGGCTGCCGGAAGCGCAGCGCCCCAAG
>DATDLZ010000014.1:0-14108 GCA_036519055.1 Mycobacterium sp. | reverse complement strand
CCAGGTACAGGCGTGCGCCGTTGCGCAGGAAAACGTTGGAGCTGCGGCCCCAGGAGACCACTCGTCGAAACAGGTAGCGGGCTACTTCGTCGGGCGACAAACGGCGATGACCGTGGAAAGTGCAGGTGACCCCGAATTCGGTTTCGATGCCCATGATTCGTCGCTGCACAATTCGAGCGTACTGGTTGAACCCGCAACTGGTGTGTAACCCCCGCCGACGGGTCGGTGACGAGGCCGCAGCAGCCCACGTCGACTCCGGCCGCGGGAATGCCGACAACACGAAAGCGACTGCTGTCGAAGCCCGTTCACGCCTTGGCAGGTTCGGGTGCCTCGCCGAACCGGCTCAGCGCCAGGGTCGCGACGACGGCTACCACGAACCCGACCACCACCAGCCAGCCCAGGCCTGCACGGGTCTGGTCACCCAGCCACACCACCCCGACCAGCGCCGGGCCAACCGTCTCGCCGACAACCATCCCGGCGACGGCGGTGGTCACCGATCCGCGGCTCAAAGCGGAAGTGAGCAGCATAAAGCCCGCCAACCCGCCGGTGATCACCGCGTAGACAGCGGGGTTGGTGTAGAAAACGGCTTTGGTTGGATCGATCGGGTCGATCAACCGGACGGCGATCTCGACGACCCCGAAGCCGGCGCCGGCCCCCAAACCCAGAACGAGGGCGCGGGTGCGGTCGCTCAGCCGGCCCGCGGCCGCGCCAGCGGTGAACACCACGGCGACGATCACCAGTAGCGCCCAGCCCAGCTGGGGTGGCCCGTGCCCGGACCCCTCCGGGCCGGCGGCAAGGCCGAGCATCGCCAAGCTCGCGCACACCACGGCCACGGCCGCCCACTCGAGCCGTGACAACCGCGTGGACAGCACCCATGCCGCCACGATCGCGGTGACAGCCAACGACCCGGCGATCGCGGCGGCGACGACGTAGATCGGCACCAACCGCAGCGCCGCCACTTGCAGCACGAAGCCCAGGCCGTCGAGCCCGATGCCGACCAAGTAGCGCCACTGCCGCAACGCGCGCAGCAGCAGGGCCGGGTCGACGCCGGAATCGCTGTCGCCGGCATCCACCGAGCGGGTCGCCGCGGCCTGCAATACCGTCGCGGTGCCGTAACACACCGAACAACCCAGCGCGAGCAGCAAGCCGATCAGCACGGACCAGAGCCTATTTCGACGATTCCTCCGCCGAATCGTCTGACGACTCGGCGCCGTTATGTTCAGGCAGCAGCCGCTCCAGCGCGGCACCGGTGATCCGCCGGAATGCTCGCCGCGGCCGGCTGACGTCGAGGATGGCCACCTCCAGCGTCGTGACGTCCAGTGTGTCGCCGTCGCCGTTGCCGCTGCCCGCCTTCAAAGCGTTGACCGCGATGTGCACCGCGTCGGCCAAATTAGCGTTCTCGGCGTAGGAGTCCTTGAGTGCGTTGGCGATCGGCTCGGTGGTGCCGCCCATCACCACGAAGTGCGGCTCGTCGGCGATCGACCCGTCGTAGGTGATCCGGTACAGCTCAGGAGGTTTGGTCTCGCCATAGTGAGCAACTTCGGCGACGCACAGCTCAACCTCGTAGGGTTTGGCCTGTTCGGTGAAGATGGTGCCCAGCGTCTGCGCGTATACGTTGGCCAGCTGCCGTCCGGTCACATCGCGGCGATCGTAGGCGTAGCCGCGGGTGTCGGCGAACTGGATTCCGCCGCGGCGCAGATTGTCGAACTCGTTGAACTTTCCGGCGGCGGCGAAGCCGACTCGGTCGTAGAGTTCGCTGATCTTCTGCAGCGATCGCGACGGGTTCTCCGCAACGAACAGCACACCACCGGAGAAGACCAGTGCGACGACACTGCGGCCTCGCGCAATACCCTTGCGCGCGAGCTCGCTTCGCTCGCGCATCGCCTGCTCTGGCGAGATGAAGTACGGAAAACTCATGAATCACTTCCCGCACGGTCGGCGTCCGGGCCGAAAGTGTCAGCACGGGACCGCCTTTCGATGACCTCCCGCGCCAACTCGGCGATGCGCGGCTCGGCCACGTTGGATGCACCGTCGGCGCCGATCGTGACCGCGGTCGGGTAGATCCCGCGGACCAGGTCGGGCCCGCCAGTGGCCGAATCGTCATCGGCCGCGTCGTACAGCGCCTCGACGGCGACTCGCAGCGCCGAATCAGCATCCGTCACTTGCGAATACAACTTCTTGATCGACGATTTCGCGAATATCGATCCCGAACCGACCGACTGGTAGCCCTCTTCTTCCAGGTTCCAGCCGCCGGCCGCGTCGAAGGAGACGATGCGGCCCGCCTTCTGCGAGTCAGGATCGTCGATGTCGTAACCGGCCAGCAGCGGCAGGGCTACCAAACCCTGCATCGCCGCAGCGAGGTTGCCGCGCACCATGATCGCCAGCCGGTTCACCTTGCCCGCGAAGGTAAGTGGCACGCCTTCCAGCTTTTCGTAGTGCTCCAGTTCGACGGCGTAGAGCCGGGCGAATTCGACGGCGATGGCCGCGGTGCCGGCGATCCCAGTCGCGGTGTAGTCATCGGTGATGTACACCTTCTGCACATCGCGACCCGCGATCATGTTGCCCTGCGTCGAACGCCGGTCGCCGGCCAGCAGCGCTCCACCCGGGGACTTCAGCGCGACGATCGTCGTTCCGTGCGGCAGCTGAGAACTGGGCGTGATCGCGTCTGCGCCACCGATGCCCGCAGGCAGCAGTTCGGGCGCCGCATGGCGCAAATAATCAGTGAATGAGGAAAGGCCGCCAGAGGCGGTCCCGGGGAGTGCAGAGTTGGTGGCCAGGCGATCGCGGTTGGGCCAGGTCACTGTCCGCCCTTTTGGACGTATGCGCGGACAAAGTCTTCGGCGTTCTCTTCCAGAACATCGTCGATCTCATCCAGCAGGTCGTCGGTCTCCTCGGTCAGCTTCTCGCGACGCTCCTGGCCCGCGGCCGTGCTGGCAGTGGGGTCGTCGTCATCGCCGCCGCCACCGCCGCGCTTGGTCTGCTCCTGGGCCATCGCTGCCTCCTGCATCGTCATCGGGCGTGAAACACGCCCGTTGTTCTCCACCCTACCGGTCAATAGCTTTATTGCTCAGGCGAAAGCCCGGTGTCGGGCCGCTCAGGTGGTCAGTTGCTCCACCAGCTCGACCGCGCTGTCCACCGAATCCAGCAGCGCCCCGACGTGCGCTTTGCTGCCGCGCAGCGGCTCCAGCGTCGGAATTCGCACCAGCGAATCGCCACCCAGATCGAAAATCACCGAGTCCCAGCTGGCCGCCGCGATGTCGGCGCCGAAGCGGCGCAGGCATTCCCCGCGGAAGTAGGCCCGGGTGTCGGTCGGCGGGTTGTCGACCGCGTCGATCACCTGCTGCTCGGTGACCAGACGTTTCATCGAACCGCGCGCGACCAGCCGGTTGTAGAGGCCTTTGTCCAGCCGGACGTCGGAGTACTGCAGATCGACCAGGTGCAGCCGGGGCGCCGACCAACTCAGGTTCTCCCGGTGCCGGAAGCCTTCCAGGAGTCGCAGCTTGGCCGGCCAGTCCAGCAGCTCGGCGCACTCCATCGGGTCGCGCTCGAGCTGATCGAGCACGTGCGCCCAGGTCTCCACGACGTCGGCCGCGCGCGCGTCGTGGTCGCGGCCGTCGACCAGCTTCGCCGCCCGGTCCAGGTAAATCCGTTGCAGCGCAAGGGCAGTCAGCTCACGACCATCGGCCAAGGCGACGGTGGCACGCAGCGACGGGTCACGGCTGATCGCGTGCACGGCGTGCACCGGCCGGGCCAGCGCCAAGTCGCTGAGGTCGATTCCGTGCGCCGGACCGTCCTCGATCAGGTCGAGCACCAGCGCGGTGGTACCGAGCTTGAGATAGGTCGACGTTTCAGAGAGGTTGGCGTCGCCGATGATGACGTGCAGCCGCCGGTAGCGGTCGGCGTCGGCGTGCGGCTCGTCGCGGGTGTTGATGATGCCGCGCTTCAGCGTGGTCTCCAGCCCGACCTCGACCTCGATGTAGTCGGATCGCTGCGAGAGCTGGAAGCCCGGCTCGTCGCCGGACGGCCCGATGCCGACCCGGCCGGAGCCGGTGACCACCTGACGGGACACCAGAAACGGGGTCAGCCCGGCGATGACGGACGAGAACGGCGTCTGCCGGCTCATCAGATAGTTCTCGTGCGACCCGTAGGACGCGCCCTTGCCGTCGACGTTGTTCTTGTAGAGCTGCAGCTTGGCGGCACCCGGCACGCTCGCGACGTGCCGAGCGGCGGCCTCCATCACCCGCTCCCCGGCCTTGTCCCAGACCACCGCGTCCAGCGGATCGGTGCATTCGGGGGCGGCGTATTCGGGGTGCGCGTGGTCGACGTAGAGCCGCGCGCCGTTGGTCAGAATCATGTTGGCGGCGCCGACCTCGTCGGCGTCGACCACCGGGGGCGGACCGGCGGAACGGCTCAGGTCGAAACCGCGCGCGTCGCGCAGCGGGGATTCCACCTCGTAATCCCAGCGGGTACGTTTGGCGCGCTGGATACCGGCGGCGGCGGCGTAGGCCAGCACGGCCTGCGTCGAAGTCAGGATCGGGTTGGCGGTCGGGTCCGACGGCGATGAGATGCCGTATTCGACCTCCGTACCGATAATTCGTTGCATCCCTCAAGCGTAGGCGTGACGGCCACCGACTCCGCGCGGCGGGGCGATGGTGGGAACCGGCCGACCGCGTATCGGCGAGGTGAACGCGGCGCGGACAACTGCCGGCGACCCATTGACGCAGGTGACGGAAGTCGTTACCTTCACCCTGGTGTCTGCCGAACCCATCACCGGCCTGTCCGGAAAGCGCTACGGCGAAGTCCTTCTGGTGACCCCGGGCGAAGCGGGGCCGCAGGCATCCGTCTACAACAGCTTCGGCCTCAACGACTGTCCCGCCGAATTGTGGTCGGCGCTCGACGCACAGGCCATTGCGGCCGAAAACGGTGCTGCCACAGTCTTACTCAACGGCCCGCGCTACTGGCTGATGAACGAGATCGAGAAGACGACCCAGGGCCCGCGGATCATCAAGAACTTCGGCGGAATCGACATGGTGCTGCAAGCGCAAACCTTGCTGTCGGGGATGAACCCGGCGCCCTACACCGCCAATCAGGTCCACCGGCACACCGTCTTCACCTTTGACGCCGGCGAAGAGGTCTACGAATTGCACGACCCCGCGCTGCGGCGGTGGGTGATGCAGACCTGGAGCCAGATCGTCGATCCCAACCTGTCGCGGGCGGATCTGGCCAGGCTCGGTGAGCGGCTCAACCTGCCCGAAGGATGGAATTACCAGACCCGAACGCTGACCAGCCCGTTGCGCATCGACACCACCACGCACGCCGCGCAGGTGCTGCAGGACGACCTGACCAACAGCTACTCGCTGCTGGCCGGCTGAGCCTTACAGGTACTGGCCGAGGTTGGACTCGGTGTCGATGGCCCGCGAGGCACTCGAGCTCTTGCCCGTGACCAGCGTGCGGATGTAGACGATCCGCTCGCCCTTCTTGCCCGAAATCCGCGCCCAGTCATCGGGGTTGGTGGTGTTGGGCAGGTCCTCGTTCTCGGCGAACTCGTCGACGATCGAGTCGAGCAAGTGCTGGATCCGCAGGCCTGGCTGACCGCTTTCCAGCACCGACTTGATGGCGTTCTTCTTCGCCCGGTCGACCACGTTCTGGATCATCGCACCGGAGTTGAAGTCCTTGAAGTACATGACCTCTTTGTCGCCGTTGGCGTAAGTCACTTCGAGGAACCGGTTGTCATCGATCTCGGCGTACATCCGGTCGACCACCTTCTCGATCATTGCCTTGATGCACGCTCCACGGTCACCACCGAATTCGGTGATGTCATCGGCGTGCACCGGCAGAGTCTCGACGAGGTACTTCGAGAAGATGTCCTGTGCCGACTCGGCATCCGGGCGCTCGATCTTGATCTTCACGTCGAGGCGGCCGGGCCGCAGGATCGCCGGGTCGATCATGTCCTCACGGTTGGAGGCACCGATCACGATCACGTTCTCCAGACCCTCGACACCGTCGATCTCGCTGAGCAGCTGCGGGACGACCGTGGTCTCCACGTCCGAGGAAACCCCGGTGCCGCGGGTGCGGAAGATCGAGTCCATCTCGTCGAAGAACACGATCACCGGTGTGCCCTCGGACGCCTTCTCGCGGGCCCGCTGGAAGATCAGCCGGATGTGACGCTCCGTCTCACCGACGAACTTGTTCAGCAGCTCGGGACCTTTGATGTTGAGGAAGTAGGACTTGGCCTCGCGCGCGTCGTCACCGCGCACCTCAGCCATCTTCTTGGCCAGCGAGTTGGCGACGGCCTTGGCGATTAACGTCTTACCGCAACCGGGCGGTCCGTAGAGCAACACGCCTTTGGGTGGCCGCAGCGCGTACTCGCGGTAGAGGTCCTTGTGCAGGAACGGCAACTCGACGGCGTCGCGGATCTGCTCGATCTGCCGGCCCAGCCCACCGATGTCGTTGTAGGTGACGTTGGGAACCTCTTCGAGCACGAGGTCCTCGACCTCAGCCTTGGGGATGCGCTCGAAGGCGTAACCCGCTTTGGTGTCCACCAGCAGCGAGTCACCGGGACGCAGCTTGCGCGGTCGCAGGTCGTCGTCCGACGAGTCATACACACCGTCGGGCAGGTCCTCTGCCACCAATGGCTCGGCCAGCCATACGATGCGCTCCTCGTCGGCGTGACCGACCACCAGAGCGCGGTGCCCGTCAGACAGAATCTCGCGCAAAGTTGAAATCTCGCCGACTGATTCATACGTGCCGGCCTCGACGACAGTTAAAGCCTCGTTGAGCCGAACCGTCTGTCCCTTGCGCAACGACTTCACGTCGATGTTGGGCGAGCACGTCAGGCGCATCTTGCGGCCCGAGGTGAAGACGTCAATGGTGTCGTCCTCGTGGGTGTTCAACAGCACGCCGTAGCCGCTGGGCGGCTGCCCGAGCCGATCGACCTCTTCGCGCAGCGCCAGCAGCTGCTGGCGCGCTTCCTTGAGGGTTTCCATCAGCTTGGAGTTGCGCGACGCCAGCGAGTCGATACGCGCCTCGAGCTGGTGCACATCGCGCGGACTGCGTGCGGCACTGTGCGATCCGGCAGCGTTGTCGAGTTGCTCGCGCAGGATCGCAGCCTCGCGTCGCAGCTCTTCCAACTCGGCAGCGTCCTCGCTGGAGAGGTCTGGTTCGCGCGGGTTACCGAACGCTTCACGCTCAAACTCACCCATGGTGCGCTCCTTTCCCGCTCCGGGACGGTGGTGCGGTGGATGCCTCAACGCTACCGGCGATTTCCAATTCATGCGGGAACTCGAAATGGTGCACACAGGCAACAGCGTTAACATCTTGTTTAGGCAGCTTTACCGAGAGGACCTTCGTGACCGTGAAAACCCTAGCCACAGGCATGGCGGCGCTGGCGGCCATCGGTGCTGCGGCCGCCGGTGTGACGTGCATTGCATCCGTTACCGATGTGTCGCCCCGCGTTCAGCCGGTAGTCTTCGGCGCGCCGTCCCCCGCAAGCGGGAGGTACCCCCAGCCGCTGGACCCGCCGGCGCCGGTCGGAGTGGACCTGCCCACTGCCTATCAGCTCACCACCGTCCTGAACACGCTGCAGGACCCGAGCGTGTCGTTCGCCAGCAAGGGTTACCTCATCGAGGGCGGCATCCCGGTTCCGGCCACCCTTGCCGACCACGAACTGCAAAAGGCCGCTGCCAAGGGCAGCCTGCCGCTGACGTTCAACATCAGCAACATCGCCCCCGCCGGCCCCGGTGCCGCCACGGCCACCATCACCGCGACGGGCCCGCATCTGGCCCCGACACCGGAATACCTCAGGTTCGTCGATCAAGGCGGCTGGAAGCTGTCGCACGACTCGGCGATGACGCTGATCCAGTCTGTGCGTTCGTCGCACTGACGGCCGCTGAATGCCCCGACGCCTTACCGCAGTCTTGAGCGCCGTCGCGATTGCGGCGGTGCTCGGGCTTCCGGGGTGTTCCAGCGATGAGGACCATGCGTCGCCGGAGACCTCCCCGCCGTCGACGTCGCTGAGTTCGACGGCGACCCCGCAGGTCGCTCCGTTGCCGCCGCCCGATGCGCTGGCGGGCGTGCTGTACCGGCTGGCTGACGCGGCGGTGCCCGGCCCCCAGAAGCTGAACCTGGTCGAAGGCGCCACCCCGGAAAACGCCGGTGTCTTCGACCAATTTTCCAATGCGCTGCTGAACGGGGGCTTCACGCCGGTGAAGTTCGATGTACGCGATGTCGGGTGGTCTGACCGGGATCCGGCCGACGTGGTGGCCAACATCGACGTCAGCTCATCGAATCCGAAGGGTCCCCGATTCTCTTTTCCGATGGAGTTCAAGCCGTTTCAGGGCGGCTGGCAGCTGTCGGCGCGGACCGCCGATGTCCTGCTGGCGTTCAGGGCCGACTCCGCGCCGTCCCCGGCGGAGCCCGGTCACTGACGCCCGATGTGGATCGGCTGGCTGGAGTTCGATCTTCTACTCGGTGATGTGCGCTCGCTCAAGCAGAAGCGATCGGTGGTGCGGCCGGTAATCGCGGAACTGCACCGCAAGTTCGGCGTATCGGCCGCGGAGACAGGATCCCAAGAACTTCACCGACGGGCCGGGATCGGCGTGGCGATGGCCTCGGCCGATCGCAGCCATGCCGTCGAGGTGCTGGACGCCGCCGAACGCCTAGTGGCGGCGCATCCGGAGTTCGAGTTGCTGTCGGTGCGCCGAGATCTGCGGCGCAGCGACGACTAGCTGGGCTCGCTGGGGCGTTGCTTTCTGCGCAGCGGCGTCGGGGGGACGGTGTCCGGGGCCAGCTTGCGCGCGAACACCAAAAACGCTGTGTGGCCGCGCATGTTGTGTTGGGGCCGCACGGCCAGCCCGACGACGTTCCAGCCGCGCTGCATCGTCTCCCAGGCGCGGGGCTCCGTCCAGCACTGCTGCTCGCGCAGCGCCTCCACCGCCTTCGACAGCTGAGTCACGGTTGCCACGTAGATCATCAGCACGCCACCGGCGACCAGCGCCCGCGACACCCGGTCCAGCACTTCCCACGGCGCGAGCATGTCCAGCACGACCCGGTCGATCGAGCCGTCGGGCAGATCGGCGTCGACGATGTCGCTGATCACCAGTCGCCAGTTGTCAGGGACGCAGCCGAAGAAGGTCTCCACGTTGCGGCGGGCGTGTTCGGCGTGGTCGGCGCGCACGTCGTAGGAGATCACCTGTCCGTCCGGTCCGACGGCACGCAGCAGCGAACAGGTCAGTGCTCCGGATCCGGCACCCGCCTCCAATACCCGTGCGCCCGGGAAGATGTCGCCCTCGTGCACGATCTGCGCGGCGTCTTTCGGGTAGACCACCTGAGCGCCGCGCGGCATCGACAGCACGTAGTCCACCAGCAGCGGACGCAACACCAGGAACTGGTCACCGTTGGCGGACTTGACCACGCTGCCTTCTGGCAGTCCGATGACCGCGTCGTGCGCGATCGCCCCGCGGTGGGTGTGAAACTCGCTGCCGGGACTGAGCAGCATCGTGTAGTGCCGTCCCTTGGCGTCGGTGAGCTGAACGCGATCACCGATGACGAACGGGCCGGTCGTGGACACAGCCGTCAAGCCTGCCAGCAGACGCGCCGCCAAAGGTGCGCGGGGTTGTCCGACCCGGCCCCTAGGCTGCGGATATGAGTGGCCAATCGGGCGAACCAGCCAGACGGCGCCCTGCCCTGTCACCTTCGCGGGCGGCCGACTTCAAGCAGTGCCCGCTGCTCTACCGTTTTCGCGCGATCGACCGGCTGCCCGAGCCTCCGTCTACCGCTCAGGTGCGCGGATCGGTGGTGCACGCCGCACTGGAGCAGCTCTACGGTCTCCCCGCCGCGCAGCGCGGCCCGGAAACCGTCGACGCGCTCGTCGGTCCGGCGTGGGAGCAGGTGATCGCCGCCGAACCCGAGCTGGCCGACCAGTTGGATGCCGGGCAGCAGACCCACCTGCTCGACGAGGCCCGCAAGCTGCTGTCCGGCTACTACAGCCTGGAAGACCCGACCCGCTTCGATCCGCAGAGCTGCGAGCAGCGCATCGAGGTCGAACTGGCCGACGGCACCCTGCTGCGCGGGATCATCGACCGGATCGATGTCGCGCCCACCGGCGAATTGCGGGTGGTGGACTACAAAACCGGCAAGGCCCCACCGGAGGCCCGGGCGCTGGCCGAGTTCAAAGCCATGTTTCAGATGAAGTTCTATGCGGTCGCGTTACTGCGCTCGCGGGGCGTGCTGCCCACGCGACTGCGGCTCATCTATCTCTCGGATGGCCAGCTGCTGGACTACTCCCCCGACGAAGCCGAGCTACTGCGCTTCGAGAAGACGCTGATGGCGATTTGGCACGCCATTCAATCCGCCGGTGCCACAGGCGATTTCAGGCCACGGCCGTCGCGGTTGTGCGACTGGTGCGCGCACCACGAGCACTGTCCGGTCTTCGGCGGCACACCGCCGCCGTACCCGGGTTGGCCGGAGGCTCCCGACGAAGGTAACGCAGACACCGTGCTGCAGCACAAAGCCGAGCCGGCTGCTTGATCGCCGGCTACTTCAGCGGCGACATCTCCTGCAGCATGGTCGGTATCAGCTCGCACACCGTGGGGTGAATATGCATCGTGCGGGCCAGTGTTCGGTAGGGCGCCTTGGCTGACATCACGTCCAGGATGGCGTGGATGGCCTCGTCGCCACCGACGCCGAGGATGGCGGCTCCGAGGATCTGCTGCGTCTCGGCGTCGACAACGACCTTCATAAAGCCCTGCGTCTCACCCTTTTCCACTGCCCGTCCGACTCGGGTCATCGGTCGCTGACCGACCAGCGCGGGGCGGCCGGACGCCCGAACCTGCTCGACGGTCATGCCGGCACGTCCCAGCGGCGGATCGATGTAGAGCGCGTAAGCAATAACCCGGTCGCTCACCCGCCGTGGGTCATCGTCGAGCAGGTTGCCGGCCACGATTTCGAAATCGTTGTAGGAGGTGTGGGTGAAAGCGCCCTTGCCGTTGCAGTCGCCCATCGCCCAGATGTGGTCGACGCTGGTTTTCAGTTGGTCGTCAACGGCGATGTATCCACGGGCATCGGTGCGGACGCCGGCCTGCTCGAGCCCGAGGTCGTCGGTGTTGGGGCGCCGCCCGACCGCCATCAACAGGTGGCTGCCTGCTATCGGTGCCGCACCAGCTCGCGGCGTCAGCTTGAATCCGTTGTCGTGCTTGGATATCCGAATATCGGTGGCGTCGACGACGATGTCGATGCCTTCATTCTCCAGGATCGCCTTGATGGCGACCGAGATGTCGTCGTCTTCGCGCGATGTCAGTCGCGGACCCTTTTCGACCACAGTCACCTTAGCGCCGAAACGCCGGTACATCTGCGCGAATTCCAGGGCGATTTAACTGCCACCGACGATGACGAGATGCTCGGGCAGCGTATCGAGTTCGAGGATCGACACATTAGTGAGAAAGTCGATATCGGCCAGCCCGGGAATGTCGGGCACCACCGCACGTCCGCCGACGTTGAGGAAAATGCGCTCGGCACTCAACGTCTCATCCCCGACCCGCAACGTGTGCGGATCCTCGAAGCTGGCATGACCGCGAATGACGGTGCAGCCGTCCATGCCGTCAAGCCAGTCTTCGACGCCTTTGCGGTCGCCCAGCATGATGGTGTCCTTGCGCGCCTTGACTTTTCGCATGTCGACGCTGACCGCGCCGGTGTCGACACCGAAGTCGGCGCCGCGCCGGGCCATATGAGCGGCCTGCGCACTGGCAACCAATGTCTTGGTCGGGATGCAGCCGGTGTTGACGCAGGTGCCGCCGATCAGCTTGCGCTCCACCATCGCAACGGTGTGACCAGCTGCGGTCAGCCGTCCTACCAGCGGGGGCCCGGCCTGGCCGGCGCCCACTACGATCGCGTCGAAACGCTGCGTCACAGAGCAGCGGTGACTGCGGCGATCGCGAATCCACCGCCAATGGCGACGGCGTCTTCGAGTAGAGCGATCGGCAGATCGCGGCCAACCTTGCCGGCCAGGCGCCCGCGCGCCTGGTAGCCGACCAGGGTGCCGAGCACCGCGCCGACAACGCCGGCGCCGAGTGCGCTCCAGGTTACGGCCCACGCGGTGCCGATGACCGCGCCCGCGAACCCGCCGCCGATGATCCGGCCAATGAACGCCGGCGGCGCCGTGCGGGGTGGCGTTTTGGGCTGTTTGTCGACAAAGAGTTCCCCGAGCGCAAGCACGGTGAAGATGCCGACGGTTATCCAATTGCCAACCCAGGAAGCCCAGGTTCCATTCAGATTGATCCAATGCAGCGCGGCGGCCCAGGAGATGACCGCCGGGGCCGTCATCGATCGCAGACCGGCGATCACACCAATCCCCAGGGCTAGCAGCAGAACATAGAAATGCGTCATGTGCGACATGGCGACCCCTCCTCAGGGTTCGACAAACGAACGCGGCTTTAGCGGGACGCTAACACAGCGACGGCCGTGCCATCGGCACGTTCATGATCAGAACCGGAAGAACCGGAGGTCTGAAGCCAGCATCGCTTTGGCCCCGATCGCTGCCAGCTCGTCCATGATCTCGTTGACGCCCCGGCGTGGTGCCAGCGCCCGCACCGCAACCCAATCGGGGTCGGCCAGCGGAGAGATCGTCGGCGACTCCAACCCCGGTGTGATCGATGTGGCTTTATCGAGAACCGAACGCGGACAGTCGTAGTCCAACATCAGGTACTGCTGGCCGAACACCACACCCTGCACCCGCGCGACCAGTTGATCGCGAGCGGCGGCGTCCGGTCTTTCTGCGGCGCGCGGGTCGACCTGTTCGATCAGGACCGCCTCTGAATCGCACAGCGTTTCGCCGAAGGCCACCAGGTTGTGCAAGTTCAGGGTGCGGCCCGAACCCACCACATCGGCGATGGCGTCGGCAACACCGAGCTGTATCGAGATCTCGACCGCCCCGTCGAGGCGGATCACGGTCGCGTCAATGCCCCGGGCCGCCAAGTCTTCTCGCACCAGGTTGGGATAGGCGGTGGCGATGCGGCGGCCGGCCAGGTCGTCGACTTTCCAGTCCCTGCCGGCCGGGGCCGCGTAGCGGAAACTGGACGATCCGAAGCCCAGCGCCAGCCGCTCATGCACCGACGCGCGGGACTCTCGCGCCAAATCCCGTCCGGTGATGCCGAAGTCGAGCTCACCCGACCCGACATAGATCGCGATGTCCTTGGGCCGCAGGAAAAAGAACTCGACGTTGTTCTGCGGGTCGATGACGGTGAGGTCTTTGGGATCCGTGCGACGCCGGTAACCGGCCTCGGACAGGATGTCGACCGCCGACTCGCTCAGCGCGCCCTTGTTGGGGACCGCCACGCGCAATCGCGTGGACCCGTTGCGGCGGTGCGGTGCCATCAGAGTTTCCGGTACACGTCGTCGAGGGTCAGCCCCCGGGCGATCATCATCACCTGAGCCCAGTACAGCAGCTGGCTGAGTTCCTCGGCCAGCGCCTCGTCGGATTCGTGTTCGGCCGCCAGCCACACTTCGCCGGCCTCCTCGAGGATCTTCTTGCCCACCGCGTGCACTCCGCCGTCCAGCGCCGCGACAGTGCTACTGCCGGGCGGACGGGTGCGGGCACGTTCGCCGAGTTCGGCAAACAGATCCTCAAAGGTCTTCACGGCCAGCGATTGTTTCATGGGCGGCTAAGCAAAGTCACGGCGGTTTCAGGTCGCGGCGCGTGGCGCGGCAGTCGGAGACACCTCGTCGGGCATGTCCTCCAGCGACACCCCGTTGGTTTCGCGGACCCATCGCCAGACGAAAACAAGCGACAGCACCGCGCACAGCGCGTAGAACCCGTAGGCCACACCGAGCGCGTGGCGCAGCGCCGGGAACGTCACCGCGATGGTCCAGTTGGCCATCCACTGCACGCCCGAGGCCAGGCCCAGCGCCGCCGACCGGATGCGGTTGGGGAACATCTCGCCCAGCAGCACCCACAGCACCGGTCCCCAGGACACGGCGAACGCGACGACGAACAAGTCGGCAGCCACCAGCGCGATCACCCCGGCGGCTCCGTCTAACCGCGGCTGACCGTTGACGGTGGATGCTCCGGCGAACACCACAGTCATCGTCGCCAGCGTCACTGACATGCCGGCCGA
>DATDLZ010000013.1:0-2111 GCA_036519055.1 Mycobacterium sp. | reverse complement strand
CCGAGCGCACGGGTGAAGCCGGCGGGGACGAGGATGTCCTCGGCAACCAGGTCGTGGACGGACGCGCGGCCGAGGCCCATCAGTGCCGAGTCGATGCCGCCGCGGAGGATGTCGAGCACGTTCTCGACGCCGGCTTGGCCGGCGGCCGCCAGGCCCCACAGGTAGGCCCTGCCGATCATCACGGCGCGGGCACCGAGCGCGAGCGACTTCACCACGTCACTGCCTCGGCGGATACCGCCGTCCAGCAACACCTCGACCTCATGGCCGACGGCGGCGGCAATGGCCGGCAGAGCGCGGATCGCGGCGGGGGTCCCGTCGAGGTTGTTGCCGCCGTGATTGGATACCGAGATGGCCGAAACCCCGGCGTCAACCGCGCGTTTGGCGTCGTCCACCCGCATCACGCCCTTGAGCATGAACGGTCCGCCCCACAGCTCGCGCACCCAGGCGATGTCCTCCCAGGTGGGCGGCGGGGTACCCATCCACTGGCCATAGACTTCGAAGAACGACGGCCCCGGCTCCCCGCGGCGGCCCTGGTTGGGCACCCGCAGGTTGGGCGGTTGCGCGGTCTTGCCGAAGTCCCACAACCAGCGCGGCTTGGTGATGACCTCGGGCGAAAACCGCAGGAGCGTGCCCAGGTTCATCTGCTCCGGTACCTTCGGGCTGCCCCAGTCCCGGCCGTGCGAGAAGCTCCAGTCCGTGGTGACGATCAGCCCGACGGCCCCGGCTTCACGGGCGCGCTCCACCCGTTGCGCGATGGCTTCCCGGTCACCGAGCCAGTAGAGCTGGAAGAACACCTTGGGGTTCGCGGCGACGACGTCCTCGATCGGCTTGCTGGCAAACGAAGATAGGCCCATCGCCGTTCCGCGGGCCGCGGCGGCGCGGGCGACGGCGACCTCGCCGTCCGGGTGCACCGCCTGGACCCCCGTCGGTGAAATCAGCACCGGCAGCGAAAGATCTTGTCCCATCACCGTCGTCGACAAGTCGCGCTTCTCGGGGGCACCCACCACGTGCGGGGCGAATCCCAGTTCACTGAACGCCTCGACATTGTCGGAGACGGTCACGCCCTTCTCGCTGGCCGAGATCAGCGATGAGTAGACCGACTTGGGCAGCCGCTTCTTGGCACGTTGCTGGGCAATGGCCACCGTCTCGAACCAGGTGTCGCCTGCCATGACTAGACCGGACTTTCATTGCAGGGCCGCGCCGGCGGGCGCGTCGTCAGCGTGAGGGGCACCGGACCTGCCGAGGAAAGACGGGAGCCGCGCGAATGGTCGCCGCTGGGGCGGGGCTTGTGGCGTTCCCGAGCCAGCGCGGGCACGCCGAAACCCTGCACGCATTCGGGGTCGGGGCCGTCCAGCGGCAGCCCGGTGAAAAACTTGGCCGCCATGCAGCCGCCGCGGCAGCGGTCGAAGTGTCCGCAGCTGCCGCACGCGCCGGCCGACTGCGGCTCCCGCAGCTCGACGAACAGCGGGGCGTTCTTCCATACGTTGTCGAAGCCGCCGTCGGACACGATGTTTCCGGCGAGGAACCGGTCGTGGATGGCGAACGGGCACGCGTAGACGTCACCGACCGGGTCGATGAGGCAGACCACCCGGCCGGCGCCGCACAGGTTCAGGCCGGCCAGCGCCCCCGGCTCGCCCAGCCCGGAGAGATGGAAGAAAGAGTCGCCGGTGAGCACGCGGTCGCCGTGGTCGACCAGCCAGTCGTAGAGCTGCACCTGTTGCTCGGCGGTCGGATGGAGTTCGTCCCAGACGTCGGCACCCCGGCCGGACGGGCGCAGCCTCGTGATCCGCAGCGTGGCGCCGTAACGTGCTGCCAGCGCCGCGAATTCGTCGAGCTGATCGACGTTGTGACGGGTGACCACGACGGAGATCTTGGCGTCGGAGAAGCCCGCCTCGGCCAGATTCTCCAGCGCACGAATCGCCATCGCGAACGAGCCGGGCCCGCGGACGGCGTCGTTGACCTCTGCCGTTGCGCCGTCGAGTGAGATCTGCACGTCGACGTAGTCGCTGGCGGCGAGGCGTCCGGCGACCTCCGGGGTGATGCGTACGCCGTTGGTGGAGAACTTCACGCCCACGTGATGCTCGGTCGCGTAGTCGACCACCTCCCAAAAG
>DATDLZ010000012.1:0-4856 GCA_036519055.1 Mycobacterium sp. | reverse complement strand
CGCTGACCGTCAAGGGCCACCACCCGGCCGCCGATCAGTGCGTGGACCCCGGCCGCCGCACCCTCGGCCACGCCTGGGTCGGTGGCCGCGACGTCGGTGGTGTTCCACCCGTCGGCGAAGCGTTCGTCGAGCGAGGCACCGTCGGCCTTGATCACGTAGGGGCCCTTGATGTCTGCGCGGGCCAGCGTCCAGATGATCTGTGCGGCAACCAATTGCCGGCTGCGCGGATCAGCAACCGTCAGCAACTCCAGGTCGATGCGGGCTCCGCCGTAGCCTCGGCCGACGCCGCTCTTGCCGCCATCGGCGCGCGTCACCGGTCCGCGCAGCCGCACCGGCGGTATCAGCATGTTGTGCACGCTCTTGGCCATCTCCGGGCGCGGGCCCGCGATCAACTTGGAAACCAGCTCGGTGGCCAGCTGATCGCGGTCAGACACTGCGACATAGCGTGGATCCGGCACGACCGTCTTGCCGGTCGGGTCGGAGAAATACAGCGTGTTGCGCTTGTAGGTGGCCTGGAACTGCTGCCAGTCCAGGAACACCCCGTTGGGCAGCTTGTCGATGCGCCAGCCGCCCGGCGTCTTGACCAGCTCGATCGGACCGGGATCGGGCAGCTGCCCCTCGGCGGTCTCGAACACGCCCATGTCGGACAGCGAACCGAGCTTGTCGGCGCGCATCGTGACCGAAACCCGTTCGGTGCTATGGGTTTCGACGAACACCACGTGGTCGAGCAACAGCGCACTACCGGCGTCGTCCCACGCGTCGGACGCCGACCGGGTCAAGAACTGTCGCGCCGCCAGGTGCCGGTTGGCCGGATCAGCGGTGGCTTTGAGGAATTGGCGCAGCAGCACATCGGGATCCATGCCGGGCGTCGGTTTCGGCAGATTCGCCGGTGCTGGACGCTCGACGGTGCCGATGGCCTGCGGCGCCGATGCACTCGGCACACCCGCGCAGCCTGCCAGCACGACCGCCGCAGCGAGCAGCGGACCTAGTCGCCGCATCACGCGCCGCGCTCCGCGTGTTCGCGCTGCCGGACCTTGCCGTCTTTGCGATCGGGGGCAATAGGCTTCATCGGCAGCGGGCTGGTGGTGACCTTGTGTCCCCGCACCAGCGGCAGGGTGAGCCGGAAGCAGGCGCCGTTGCCGGGCTCGCCCCAGGCTTCCAGCCGGCCCTGATGCAGTCGCGCGTCCTCGACGCTGATCGCCAGCCCGAGCCCGGTTCCACCGCTGCGCCGCACCCGCGACGGGTCCGACCGCCAGAACCGGCTGAACACCAGCTTCTCCTCGCCCGGCCGCAGCCCGACGCCGTAGTCGCGGACGGTGACCGCAACGGTGTCCTCGTCGTAGCCCATCCGGATCCGCACTGGCTTGTGCTCGGCGTGGTCGATGGCGTTGGCGATCAGGTTGCGCAGAATCCGCTCGACCCGGCGTGGATCGACCTCGGCGATCACGTCTTCGTCCGGCATGTCGACGATCATCTGGACCCCCGCGTCCTCAGCCAGGTGACCGACATTGCTCAGCGCGCTGTTGACCGTGGTCCGCAGATCGACTGCCTCGACCGACAATTCGGCCACACCGGCATCGTGGCGGGATATTTCCAGCAGGTCGCTGAGCAGCGACTCGAACCGGTCGAGCTCGTTGACCATCAGCTCGGTGGACCGTCGTAGCGCCGGGTCGAGGTCCTCGCTGTGGTCGTAGATCAGGTCGGCGGCCATCCGCACGGTGGTCAGCGGGGTGCGCAGTTCGTGGCTGACGTCGGAGGTGAACCGGCGCTGCAGGTTGCCGAATTCCTCGAGTTGGGCGATCTGCCGGGACAGGCTTTCGGCCATGTCGTTGAACGACACCGCCAGCCGGGCCATGTCGTCTTCGCCGTTGATCGGCATCCGCTCGGACAGGTGCCCGTCGGCGAATCGCTCGGCGGTCCGCGCCGCCGCCCGCACCGGTACCACCACCTGCCGGGTGACCATCCACGCGATACCGGCCAGCAGCACCATCAACACCAGGCCACCGGTAGCCATCGTGCCGCGGACCAGCGCGATCGTGCTCTGCTCGTTGCCCAGCGGGAAGACCAGGTACAGCTCGAGGTTGTTCACCCGTGACATCGTCGGAGTGCCGATCACCAACGCCGGACCGGAGAAGCCCTCGGTGTGCACCGTCGCGTACTGGTAGGCCACCTGCCCGGCCTTCACGAAATCACGCAGCGCGTCGGGCAATTGGTCGACCGGCCCCGCTGAGGCGGCGGGCCTCGGGCCGTCGCCGGGCACCACCAGAACGGCGTCGAACGCGCCGGCCAGGCCGGCTCCGGAGGTCGGGTCGGTCTTCGACGTCAAGGTGTTGCGGGCCAGCTGCAGGCTGCTGTCCAGTGAGCGCGCCTCTTCCCCGCTGACGATCCCGCTGACCGTGGCGCGGGCCCGGTCGATCTGCTCGGTGGCGGCGCGGACCTTGACGTCAAGCACGCGGTTGGTGACCTGGCTGGTCAGCGTGAAACCGAGCGCCAGGATCACTGCCAGAGACATGCCGAGCGTCAGAGCGAGCACCCGAAGCTGCAACGAGCGGCGCCAGGCCACGCCGAAGGCGCGGCCCAACGTACCCATGCCCCGCATCACCGGGCCCGAACGACCCGAACGACCGCGAAAACGTGGCTTCGAGCCAAAGATCACCGGCGCCGCTCCTCAACATCGCGACGCTCGGTGATCACGGCGGTCCGGCCTTGTAACCCACTCCTCGAACGGTCAGCACAACGGTCGGATTCTCGGGGTCTTTTTCGACCTTGGCCCGTAGACGCTGGACGTGCACGTTCACCAAGCGGGTATCCGCCGGGTGCCGGTATCCCCAGACCTGTTCAAGCAGCACATCACGAGTAAACACCTGGCGCGGTTTGCGCGCCAACGCCACCAGCAGGTCGAACTCCAACGGCGTCAGCGAAATCTGCTCGCCGTTGCGGGTGACCTTGTGGGCGGGCACGTCGATGTCCACGTCGGCGATCGAGAGCATCTCGGCCGGCTCGTCCTCGTTGCGCCGCAGCCGCGCCCGCACCCGGGCGACCAGCTCCTTGGGTTTGAACGGCTTCATGATGTAGTCGTCGGCGCCGGACTCCAGGCCGAGCACCACGTCGACGGTGTCGGTCTTGGCCGTGAGCATCACGATCGGGACGCCCGAGTCGGCCCGCAGCACCCGGCACACGTCGATGCCGTTCATGCCCGGCAGCATCAAGTCCAGCAACACCAGGTCGGGCCGCAGTTCGCGCACAGCGGTCAGCGCCTGGGTGCCATCACCAATGACGGCGGTGTCGAACCCTTCCCCCCGCAGCACAATGGTCAGCATCTCGGCCAGCGACGCGTCGTCGTCGACCACGAGAATCCTTTGCCTCATGGTGTCCATGGTGTCACCAGATCGCGACAAAATGGGGCTGCCACACGCGTGTTTCTTGCACCTATTACCACAGCCGTTCCGCGCCGGGCAGACGTTAGGCCGTTAACTGCGTCGCCAGCCGGCCCGGATCGACCTCGGCGTCGACCACCAACCAGCGTCCGGCCCAGCCCGCCGCGGCCAGCCCGGTGTACACCGCGCCGGTGCGCTGCTGAAGGCCGGCGTCGCGTTCGTACGCGTCACGCTCCCGGCCGGCATCGAGGGTGGCCCGGTGGCGGGCGCGCTGATCGGCCAGCTCGGACGAGACGCCCAACAGCACTTGCCAGTCCGGCACCGGAAGCTGCAATCGGCCGTATTCGATGTCGTGCACCCAGCCGACCACCTCGCCGTCGGGCTGCTGGTGCAGGCGCGCGGCGCTGTATGCGGCGTTGGAGGCCACGTAGCGATCCAGAATCACCGCGTCGTGGTCACGACACAGGTCGCGAATCTGGTCAGCTCCCCCGGCGCGATCCAGCGCGAACAACATCGCCATCGCGTACACCGAAGTGGCCAGGTCTCCGTGCTGGCCGTGCAGTGCCTCGGCGGCCACGTCGGCGGTCACCGACTGCCCGTACCGCGGGAATGCCAGTGTGGCCACCGATTTCCCGGCAGCCTCCAACGCCGCGCGCAGGCCTTCGGTGAGCGTCCGCTTGCCGGCGCCGTCGACCCCCTCAATAGCAATCAGCACGGCGCGAGCCTAGTCGCGCCGTGCTGATTGAAGTGACGACTCAGTAGCGGTAGTGATCCGGCTTGTACGGGCCGTCGACGTCGACGCCGATGTACTCGGCCTGCTCCTTGGTCAGCTTGGTCAGCTCGCCGCCGAGGGCTTCCACGTGGATGCGGGCCACCTTCTCGTCGAGGTGCTTGGGCAGGCGGTAGACCTCGTTGTCGTACTCGTCGTTCTTGGTCCACAGCTCGATCTGCGCGATGACCTGGTTGGAGAAGCTGTTGCTCATCACGAACGACGGGTGTCCGGTGGCGTTCCCGAGGTTCAGCAGCCGGCCCTCGGACAGCAGAATGATCGACTTGCCGGTGTCCCCGAAGGTCCACAGGTCGACCTGCGGGCGGATGTTGACCTTGGTGGCACCCGACTTCTCCAGCCTGGACACCTGAATCTCGTTGTCGAAGTGGCCGATGTTGCCCAGGATGGCCTTGTCCTTCATCGCCTTGATGTGCTCGAGGGTGATGATGTCCTTGTTGCCGGTGGTGGTGATGACGATGTCAGCCTCGCTGATCACGTCCTCTACCCGCTTGACGTCGTAGCCCTCCATCAGCGCCTGCAGCGCGTTGATCGGGTCGATCTCGGTGACAGTCACCCGCGCGCCCTGGCCGGCCAGCGAGTCCACCGAGCCCTTGCCGACGTCGCCGTAGCCGCAGATCAGCACCTTCTTGCCGCCGATCAGCACGTCGGTGCCGCGGTTGATGCCGTCGATCAGCGAGTGGCGGCAGCCG
>DATDLZ010000011.1:0-25631 GCA_036519055.1 Mycobacterium sp. | reverse complement strand
TGTTGCCGGGTTGAGCGCTGGACATGTCATCGCGCACACACTCGCGGCGCAGGGACTGTGCGGCGAGCTTCGGCTGGCGGATTTCGATCACCTTGAGCTTTCCAACCTGAACCGTGTGCCGGCGACCGTATTCGACATCGGCCTGAACAAAGCTGTGGTGGCCGCCCGCAGAATCGCCGAGCTCGATCCTTATCTGCCCGTTGAGATTATGGACGCGGGTTTGACGTTGGATACCGTCGAGCAATTTCTCGATGGACTGAATATCGTTGTCGAAGAATGTGATTCGCTCGACATGAAGGCGATCGTGCGAGAGCGGGCGCGGGCGCGGGGGATTCCGGTGTTGATGGCGACCAGCGATCGCGGCTTGGTCGACGTGGAACGGTTCGACCTCGAGCCGCAGCGGCCGATCCTGCACGGTCTGCTGGGCGATGTGGATCCCGCCTCGCTGGCGCGGATGACGAGCGGGCAAAAGGTGCCGTACCTGGTGCGCCTGCTCGAGGCCGAGCATTTGTCCGGCCGCCTCGTGGCGTCTGTAGTGGAGATCGACCGCACACTGTCGACCTGGCCGCAGGTGTCCGGCGACGTCGTGCTGGGAGCAACTGTGATCGCTGAAGCGGTACGCAGAATCGGACTGGGCGAACACCTGCCGTCTGGCCGGGCCCGCCTCGACATCGGCGGTGTGCTCGATCGGCTCGACGAGCCGGCGCTGCCGGAGGACCACGCACCACCGCCGGCCGAGTATTCAGATCCGGTGTGGCCGGGCGTCGTCGGCATCGTTGCCGCCGCGGCGATCCGGGCGCCGTCCGCCTCCAACGCGCAACCCTGGCAGATCGACGCCGGCGCCGACGCCATCGCCATCCGGCTTGCCCCGGAACACACTTCGACGCTTGACGTCGGATACCGGGCCAGCGCAGTGGCGCTCGGGGCGGCGGTGTTCAACGCCAAGGTCGCGGCGGCAGCTCACCAGGTGCTCGGGCCGGTGAGCTTCGCCGAAGACACCAACGGAGTGCCGCTACAGGCGACGCTGCAATTTCGCGACGGCACCGACCCGAGCCTCGCCGGACTGTATGAGGTCATGCTGGCGCGGGAAGCCAACCGCCGCTTGGGAATACCCCATCCGCTACCCGCTGACACCGTCCAACTGCTGCATTCTGGCGCGGAACTGGAGGGCGCGCGGCTGCAGCTAATAACTGAATCAGACGAAATCGGCAGAGCAGCAACAATTCTCGCCGCTTCCGATCGTGCCCGTTATCTGACGCCGAAACTGCACGCCGAGATGATCGCGGAACTGCGCTGGCCCGGCGATCCGCTTCCCGACACCGGGATCGATATCCGCAGCCTGGAATTCGAACCCGGCGAGCTCGCCATGGTGGACATCTTGCGGCGTCCGGAAGTCATGGCCAATCTTGCTCGGTGGAACGCGGGTTCGGCGTTGGGGGAGGGCACTCGCCGGCAGGTGGCGGCAAGCTCTGCGCTAGCAGTAATTTCGGTACGCGGCGGATCGCTCGCCGACTATGCGCACGGCGGCGCGGCCGCTGAGGCCGTGTGGATCATCGCGGAGCAACGTGGGTTGGCGGTCCAGCCGATGTCGCCAATCTTCTTGTATGCCCGTGGTCGCGACGATCTTGCCGGAGTATCAACGACGTTCGGAGACGAGCTGGCCCGCCTACAAGAAGAGTTTGGCCAACTGGTCGGTTTGGCGAGCGACGCTGCTATCGCTCTGGTGTTGAGAATTGCCGTCAGCGAACCGGCTTCGGTCCGCAGCCTGCGGGATTTTGGCCGCGTCAATATACAATATCCGCTTTGAAGGTCTACCGTATTTGACATGTCCGGCGGGCTAGACGATCTGGTGACCGAGGCGGCCGCCAATTTGATGGCGGCCACCGCGGCCGACCACGCCGCGATCAGCGAGAAAGTAGTCGCCGATACGGTAAGCCAATTCGGCGTGGACTTCGGTTTCCTGCGTCACAACGATCACAAGATCCACGCAACGGTGCTCGTCGCGCTGTGGCCGCCGCGACCCTTCGTTCCCGATCCCGATCCGATCGGAGTGGTGTATTTCGCTGACGCCGACCCGGTTTTCGCGCAGGCCGAAAACCTCAAAGTGCCCGACGTCCTCCGGCCCGCCCCTGCGAACGAGGAATATCAGCGCAATATCGAGGCGGGCACCGGCATTCCCAACAGCACCATCGCATGCGTGCCGCTGCTCTCCGGGAGTGTCACAACAGGCACGCTGGGCTTCGTCAAGATCGGTGACCGCGAATGGCTGCCGGAGGAACTGAACGCGCTCCAGGCGATCGCTACATTGTTCGCGCAGGTGCAGGCGCGCATCCAGGCCGAAGAGCGACTTCAGTACCTGGCCGAGCATGATGACCTCACCGGGCTGCTGAACCGCAGGGCGCTGATCGCGCGTCTCGACGAACGGCTTGCCGCGGGCCGGCCCGGTCCAGTCGCGCTGGTGTATGTCAACCTGGATCGCCTCAAGGCGGTCAACGATCACCTCGGCCACAAAGCCGGTGACCGGTTCATCGAAGTCTTCGCGCAGCTCTTGCGCGACGCCGCTGACGATTCCTCGGTCATCGCCCGATTCGGCGGCGACGAGTTCGTCGTCGTGCCAAACGAGCCCCTGGACGCCGACGCGGCCGAGGCATTGGCCCGACAGTTGCAGCAGCGCGTTCACAAGCAGGTGGAGGTCGACGGCGAGACCATCACCCGCACACTGAGTATCGGTGTCGGCGTGGGCGAACCCGGCCAGGACACTTCCTCGGATATATTGCGTCGAGCCGATCAGGCTGTCGTTTCGGCCAAAAGCCTCGGCGGAAATGCGGTTGTCGCCTTCGACCCGGAGATGGCCGAGAAGTACGCCATCCGCAACGATATCGAGTTGCACCTCGAAGGGATCATCGACAGCGATAACGGCGCGTTGGTACTGCACTACCTTCCGGAATTCGACATGCGCACCGGCGAGATCCTCGGGACCGAGGCGCTGATCCGTTGGCGACATCCCACTCGAGGTCTGCTGATGCCCGACTCGTTCATGGGCGTGGTCGAGTCCATCAACTTGGCGGGAAAGCTCGGCCGGCTCATAATGCGCTCAGCCTGTGCGCAATTCAGTGACTGGCGCAACGATGGGTTGGCGGGCGATGCGGTGTTGCGTATCAACGTTTCACCCGCGCAACTGGTCACAGACGGCTTTGTCGGCCTAGTCGCCGCAACGCTCGACGAGTTTGTTCTCGACGCCAGGACCGTATGTCTGGAGATCACCGAGCACGTCGTCGTCAAAGACATCGACACCACCCACAAAACGCTGGCGGGCTTGAAGGAGATCGGCGTGCAGGTGGCGATCGACGACTTCGGCACCGGCTACAGCGCGTTGACGTACCTAAAATCACTTCCGGTCGACGCGCTGAAAATTGACAAGGAATTCGTCCGAGACCTCGGGACAGATGCGGCCTACTCTGACCTGGCAATCTTGAAACAGGTTCTCGCGTTGGCCGACGCCTTCGGCCTCGACGTCATCGCCGAAGGCGTCGAGACTGCTGCTGCGGCCAGGGCGCTGTTGGACCTGGGCTGCTATCGGGCGCAGGGCTTTCTGCTGTCGCGCCCGCTCGATAGAAGCGCGATGGGCTCACTGTTCGCCCGAGGTCGCATCCCAGTCGACTTCTAGCGCCTAGACGACTTCTTGCCAGGTGGACGCAAGATCACCTCGACGGTGGATCTCACGCATCAGAAGCTCGTTCTCGGTGAGGATCTTCGCGACCTGCCCTGGCTCGGCGTAATTGATGAAGTCGCGGCTGTCCCACCAGATCATCTTGGTTTGATAGCGCTCGTCGGGGTATGGCGTCGCGGGGATGGGTGCCACTAAACCACCCGACGTCTTCCAGCGGTTGATCACGAACGCGGCAGCGGTGGCCATGAAGAACTGGAAACCGGTGAGCGATGCCATGTAGAAACCGCTGCGGGCCAGGGCGGTGGTCAGTGAGCGATTCGCGTCCAAGTCATCGATCACCCAGCCCGACTTCATCTCGAGCACGCCGAAGGGGATGCGGTCGGTGATCATGTCGCGGACCATCCGCTGGCCGGGCTGGCCTTCCCATTCGATGACGGCATGCGACTCGTCCGCCGAGCGCAGCGGACCTTTGGCTCGCAACCCGGCCAACATCCGTCCGTCGTCGCCGATCGCCGCGCAGAACATGAAGGTGTCGCACCCGCTGCGCAGCGCATCCACGTCAAGGGCGCACTCCACACCGTGCTTGCGATAGCTGCGCTCGGCGCCCCGTGCGAACTCGTCCCACAAGTCGGGATCGACGTCAGGCTGCGAAAGAACCAGTGTCGCCTCGATGTCGGGATCACGCCAGCTGAGTCGTCCGCTCAGCCGGAACCTACCGGCAGTCATGGAGTGGGGCGGAACAGCGCCACTTGGTATGAATTCACGCATTTGACTGAACTCCGGTTTTACCTTGCGTGTTTTTAAATGCGCATTGAATCGGACAGGCTGTGTTTATTAACCTAATTCCCGCTTCTGAATGAAGAGTATAACGCAGTTTCTGGCATTTGCTTCTAACTCGGAAGCCAACCTAAAAGACGCCCGCCTCGTGTCACGAAAGGGCTGGTGGCAGCCACGAAACCAACCTGAGACGCCCGCGTCCACGAGCGCTTTTTGCCTGCCGAAATCGGCGTTTCGTTAATCGAAGAAAAGCGCAATATGTGCTACTCGCGAGTATTTTTGCTCAGCGGTTTGCGAATCTGAGGAAAACGGCTCAGCATGCATTCGAACATCGGTAGAAGAAAGAGAAAAAGTCCGGCCCAGTGGGCAGCCCGTCGACCCTACGTGGAAATAGAGAAAAAGTCCGGCCCAGTGGGCAGAGCGTCGACCTACGGGCTCGCGTACGCAACGGACCGCGGCCCCGCGGGCGCGCCGCATCAAGGAGACGTCAGCTGTCGCCGTCGGCCACGCGGCGCGCGAGCTGATGGATCGTCGGATGTTGGTAAGGCAGATAGGCCGAGAGCTCGCGATCGACAAAATCCTCCAGCTCGCCCACCAAGGCGACCGCGTCCGCAGAATCGAGACCGAGGCGATCGAAGCGCCTTTCGCGATCGATCTCGCCGGCCGGTTTACCGGTCCGCTGCGCCACGTACGCGGCCAGCATCTCTTCGATCTCCTCGTAGCTCTTTATCTCGTCCTCCTGTGAGTCAGGCCTGATCAGCCCGCAAGCCGAGCCAGCTCGCGATGGAAATCCGCGATCGGATGCTCGAACGTCGCGAACGTGAAGATGTCACTACCATCGCCCCGGTAGATCGATTCGTCGCATGGTCAAGCGCAACAACGTGAACGCGCCGAGTTCCATCGAGTAGGCGAACATGCGCAGGTAACGCTCGTACCGCGCCACCGTCTCCTCCGACGACGCCGCTATCGCGTCGTCTCGTCGCTCCCGGATGCGCCCGAGCCATGCACGCAACGTTTTGACATAGTCGCCGCGATCGTTCCTGACCCTTTCGATCTCGAGTTCCATCTCGGCGGCCCGGGCAATGTCGGCAAGCCGCGGCAGCTCTGACTCGGGGAATATCTCGTCGACGATGAAGCGATCGCGCAATGGCCGGTCGCGCGGGATGTCGCCGTAGGCGATGGTCTGCAGCGACAGCCGGCCGCCCGGCTTGAGCCAATTGCGGCACGCGCTAAAGAATCTCCGGTAGGCCTCGACTTGCTCTTCTGCCGACAAGCCCTGACGGGCGAAGTGCTCGAATGCGCCGACCGAGATGATGGCATCGAAGGGCTCGGTTGGTTCGTAATCACTCCAGCTGCGGACCAGGACCTCGACGTGGCTTGGTGCGAGCGCACGCAGATACTCAGCCTGCGCATCCGAAAGCGTAAGACCCACAGCGTGTTTAACGCCTTGTGAGGCCACCAGATGCATGAGCTGGGCGCCCCATCCGCAACCGATGTCGAGCACTCGCGCCGCGCCGGCCGCACGCGCCTGTTCGGTGTGGAAGTCGAGTTTGCGACGCTGCGCGGACTCGAGGTCGTCCACCGGGTCCTCCCACATCGCACATGAGTAGCTCATCGTGGGATCCAGCCAGACCTGCCAGAAGTCGTTGCCGACGTCGTAGTGGTGGCGAATCGCGCCCGAGCCGGCGCCCAAATACATCTCGCTCATCCGCTACTCCGCGCTGGTAAGGTCGGGCGCCTTCAGGTCAGTGGCCAGGCCGCACAGTGACAATCCGCGTAACAACGTGCCACCGAAATCGAACTGCCACCAGCGCACCCGGGTGGTGTACGCGCGCGGCGCGTCGTGGTGGTTGCCGTGATTGCCGCCGCCGAGGGAGGGCAGCGCGAGCCATATGTTGTTGCGTGCCTGTCCCGAGTGCGGCAATCGCGCCTGGCCGCCGAACAGGTGGCCGAAGGAGTTGACCGCCCAGGTGAGATGGCTCACCACGAACACGCGAGTCATGCCGCCCCACAAGAAGCCCGTGAGCGCGCCGCGTGGCCCGCCGGCGGCCAAACCGATCAGGGTAGGTATCGCCAGGCCGAGCACGCCCCACAACAGATAGCTGCGATGCAAGGCGACGGTGCGCGGGCTCTGCCACAAATCCTTCACGTCACGCGCGGAGATTGTCATCGCGGTGTGTTCGGGACGGAATAGCCACCCAACGTGGGCGTGCACAAGTCCGGGCAGGCCGGCGACCGGCCAGTGCGGTGAATGCGGGTCACCCTCGCGGTCGGTGGATGCGTGATGGCGGCGATGCATGGCAACCCACCACATCACCGGGCCGAGGAACGCGCTCGAGCCCAGCGCACCGAGCACCCAAATCAGCGCCGGCGCAGCGCTGAACGCCCGGTGGGCGAAGTAGCGATGGAAACCGAGCTCGACGCCCGCCGTCGTCGCCACGGTGCCGACCCCGAAGACGATGAGGTCCGTCGGCGACGGACCAATTCCGTTGAGCCACAATGCTACTGCTGCGATAAAGGCGAGTGCCGGACCAGTGACCGCGAACACCGCGAGCGCATATCCGCGTGTCATGCGGGCTCCCCGATCAGGTGATGATGTATCTCGGGGAGCTCGCCGCGAGCGTACAGCGCCCGGCATTCGCTGCGCCTGATCTTGCCGCTGGTCGTCCGCGGGATGCTGCCCCGCTCGACGAACATCACAACGTCGGCCGGTGTTCCGTGCGCCGCGGCAACTGCGCCGACGATCTGATCGGCCTGCTCGCTCCATTCGGCGACCGCGTCGCGAGCGATCTCAGTAACGATGACGAGCTTCTCCAGGTTGCCGTCGTCGAATCCGAAAACCGCGCACGCGCTGGAACTCAACGACGCGAGACGGAGCTGTTGGACGGTGTGCTCGATGTCCTCGGCGGCATAGTTGACACCGTTTTTGACCACGGTGTCTTTGGCGCGGCCGGTGACGTACATCTCACCGTCGGCAACGCAGCCGAGATCGCCGGTGCGTAGCCATGTCTTGCCGTCGAGCGTGGCAGCGAAGGTGTCCCGGGATGCCTGCTCGCGGCCGAAGTAGCCGAGCGCGACGCTGGTGCCGCTGACCCAGATCTCGCCTTCGACGCCGTCGTCACAGCGGGTCTCGCTGACCACGTCGACGACCGCGACCTCGAGGCCGGTTCGGGCATGACCACAACTCACCCGGTTGAGGCCGCTCGGGTCGCGCCACACGGCTGGCGACTCGCCGTGCTGTCCGCCTGACACGATGAGCGTCGCCTCGGCGAGACCGTAACAGGGATAAAACGCCTCGCGACGAAAACCCACGCCGGCGAACGTCTTCTCGAAACGATCAAGGGTGGCCGCGCGCACCGGTTCGGCCCCGGCGAATGCGAGGTTCCAACTCGACAGATCCAGGCCTTCAAGGCTCTTCTCGCCGTGGCGTTCTACGGCGGCGACGCACATCTCATAGGCGAAGTTCGGCCCGCCACTGGTGTTGGCGCGGTAGCGCGTGATCTCCTGCAACCAGCGCAGCGGGTGCTTGAGGAACTGCAGCGGCGTCATGATCACGCACTCGAAACCGGCGTACACCGGTTGCAACACGTAGCCGATCAGGCCCATGTCGTGTTGGAACGGTAGCCAACCCAGCGCGACCGTCGAGGGGGTGTGTCCGAACGCTTCCTCGATCATCAACTCGTTGGCCATCAGGTTCGCATGGCTCACCATGACGCCGCGCGGCACGCCGGATGAGCCCGACGAGTATTGGAGAATCGCAAGATCCTCGGGCGCGATGGCCGACTGGTGGCCCGCTCCATCGGTGAGGTCGAGATCATCGATTGCGACGCAAGGGATCTCGGCGAGCTCTGGGACTAGCTCGCGCGCCGCCAGGAGCTCGCGGGTGGTGAGCACGACATGAGGTCGGGCGTCGGCGACGACCGCGCGCAGCCGTGGCAATGTCTGAGCCAGCCGCGACGGAATCGGCACGTGCGTGGGAACCGCGCACACCCCGGCGCGCAAACAGCCGAACAGTGCATCGAGAAACACCGCGTTTTGTGGCATCAGCAGCAGTGCGCGCGGCTGCTCATCGGTGCGCGGTAGCTCGTTCAGGAACGCGGCCATGGCCCGCGCGCCGGCGGCCAGCTCTGCCCAGGTGCGGGTGTCCGCACCGTTTCCGTCGTGGAGGAATGCGAATGCGCGGTCGTGTGGGCGCGCGGCAGCGTGGTGCTCCAAACGGTCGCCGATGGTCGGGCCGACCGCATCAACGATGGGCGAGTGCGGCGGGTCAGAGCCTCGCTCTTGTTCTTTCGCGTCGAGCGCCGCCATGTCTGTGTCCCCTCAAACGGGCGTTTAACGGCTGCGTTAAAAACGCAGCATACCCAAACCAACTTAAGGATCGCTCGCGTATCGCTAGAACCTGAGGCCGCAAACGCGAGGAAGCTCCGTCGCCAGGACTCGAACCTGAACTGTCTGAACCAAAATCAGAAGTGCTGCCGATTACACCACGACGGATCGCTGGACCAGCGATTGAACCGCGTCCACTCTAGACGACGGTGCGGGCCGATCGCGGACCGCGGGCGAGGGATAACCTGATAGGCGTGGCCGCGCCGGACAAGGAAACGCGGGCGCCCCGCACCAGGATGACCGGTAGCGAGCGCCGCCACCAACTCATCGACATCGCCCGCTCGCTGTTCGCCGAGCGGGGCTACGAAGGAACCTCGATCGAGGAGATCGCCCTTCGCGCCAACGTGTCCAAACCCGTGGTCTACGAGCACTTCGGCGGCAAAGAAGGGCTGTACGCCGTCGTCGTCGACCGGGAGATGTCGGCGCTGCTGGACGGCATCACGTCGTCGTTGACCAACAACCGGTCCCGGGTTCGGGTCGAAACGGTGGCGCTGGCGCTGCTGACCTATGTCGAGGAACGCACCGACGGCTTCCGGATCATGATCCGCGACTCGCCGGCCTCGATCAGCTCGGGCACCTACTCCAGCCTGCTCAACGACGCGGTCAGCCAGGTCAGCTCCATCCTGGCCGGTGACTTCGCCAGGCGCGGCCTGGATCCGGACCTGGCCCCGCTGTACGCGCAGGCACTGGTGGGTTCGGTGTCGATGACCGCGCAGTGGTGGCTCGATACGCGGGAGCCCAAGAAAGAAGTGGTCGCCGCGCACTTGGTCAACCTGATGTGGAACGGCCTGACCCATCTGGAAGCCGACCCGCACCTGCAGAACGAATAGCGGGCTTAGCCCCGATCGCGGGACAACAGGTCCGCGGTCGTTTCGCGCCGGACCAATTCGCGGGGCCGGCCGTCTTTGACCGCAATGATCGGCGGACGGCCGACCATGTTGTAGTTCGACGCCATGCTGTGGTGATAGGCCCCGGTGCAGGCCACCGCAAGCAGGTCGCCCGGATGCACATCGGCGGGGAGCTCGACGTCGCGGGCGATCTCGTCGCCCGATTCGCAGTGCCGGCCCGCGACGGTGACCCGTTGCTTGGGCGCGAGAGAATGGCGATTGGCAAGCGCGACAGTGTATTTCGCCCCGTACAGCGATACCCGCGGGTTGTCGCTCATCCCACCGTCGACGGCTACGAAAGTGCGTCCGCCCGGCTGTGTCTTGACGCCGCGCACCTGGTAGACGGTGACGCCGGCGCGCGCGCTGATGGCCCGGCCGGGTTCGACGACGACAGTCGGGCGCGGGAATCGTTCCGCGGCACACGCGGTGTCCAGGGCGTCGGCGATCACCCTGGCCAGCTCCGCAACGCTCAGCTCCGGGTCGCCGGCCAGATACGGAACCCCATGGCCGCCACCGATGTTCAGCTCCGTCAGGACGACGCCGTGCCTAGCCCGGACATCGGCCATGGCGGCGATCATCCGGCGGATCGCCTCGCCGTAGATCGCCGCGTCAGTGACCTGCGAACCGAGGTGACAGTGCAATCCGATCAGCCGCAGGCTCGGGTGCGAGAGCACTCGTGCGACGGCGTCGGCGGCATGCCCGCCATCGAGAGTGAATCCGAACTTCTGGTCGCTGATCCCGGTGGTCACCGCGCGGTGACCGTGAATGTCGAGGTCAGGGGTGACGCGGATCAGCACCCGCTGCCGTCCCTCCGCCATACCGGCGAGGTCGGTGATCTCGATGGTCGAATCCAGCACGATGCGCCCGACCCCGAATCGGACCGCGGCGCGGATGTCGTCCTGCGACTTCGCGTTGCCGTGCATGACGATGCGGGCCTTCTCCACGCCACCTGCCATCGCGATGGCGAGTTCGCCGGCCGAGCAGACGTCGATTCCGAGCCCCTCTTCGTGAGCCCAGCGCGCCACCGCGATGGTCAGCAGGGACTTGCCGGCGTAGAGCACCTCGGTGTCGCCCAGCGCCGCGCGATAGCTGCGGGCGCGGCTGCGGAAGTCGACCTCGTCGATCACGTAGGTGGGGGTGCCGAACTCGTCGGCGATGTCGGTCAGGGCTACCTCGCCGACACAGAGTCGTCCGTCGTCGTCGGAGTGGGCCGTCATTGGCCAAATCGCCGGGTGGAATCGCGGCGAAGCCGCAAGGCCTATAGAAGGCAGGATGTCCGGCAAAGTCGATGTCATGGCTTCAAGCCTGCGCGCGGATCAAGCGGATGCCACTTCCCTAACGGATCCTTGACGTCGCTCGGCCGGAAATTGACGACGGTCGGCCCCCATACAATGGGGACATCATGACCGCACGGGGGCCAGAAATCACAGATACCCCGATCGCGGGGCTTGTCGAGTTGGCGCTGCGCGCGCCGACGCTGCAGCGACTCATCGACTTCGCTGGCGATCGACCCGGCGAATTGGCATTGGTCGGTCCGGCCAGCGCACGAGTGTTCGTCGCCTGCGCGCTGGCCCGCGGGGGGCCGTTGCTGGTCGTTACGGCGACCGGCCGGGAAGCCGATGACCTTTGCGCCGAGCTGCGCGGCGTCCTCGGCGATGCGGTCGCGATGTTCCCGTCCTGGGAGACGCTGCCCCACGAGCGGCTTTCTCCCGGCGTGGACACCGTCGGCGCGCGGATGATGCTGCTGCGCCGGCTGGCTCACCCCCAGGACGGCCGGCTTGGCCCGCCGCTGCGGGTGGTGGTCACCGCGGTCCGCTCGCTGCTGCAGCCGATGGTGTCGGGGTTGGGCCTGCTGGAGCCGCTCACCCTGACCGTCGGTGACGAGGTCGTCTTCGAAGACGTCATCGCGCGGCTGGTCGAGCTGGCCTACACCCGGGTGGACATGGTCGGTCGACGGGGCGAATTCGCGGTCCGCGGAGGCATCCTCGACATCTTCGCACCGACCGCCGAACACCCGGTGCGGGTGGAGTTCTGGGGTGACGAGGTCAGCGAGATGCGGATGTTCGCGGTGGCCGACCAGCGGTCGATCCCCGAAATCAGCATCGACAACGTGATCGCGGTCGCCTGTCGCGAAGTGCTGCTGACCGACGACGTGCGAGCTCGAGCCGCCGAGCTGGCCGGACAGCAGCCGGCGCCCGAACACGGCGTCACCGGCGGCGTCGGCGACATGCTGGCCAAGCTCGCCGAAGGCATCCCGGTCGACGGCATGGAAGCTCTGCTGCCGGTGCTGCGGCCCGATGGCGTGGCGCTGTTGACCGATCAACTGGCCGACGGGACGCCGGTGCTGGTCTGCGACCCGGAAAAGGTCCGCACCCGCGCCGCCGATCTGATCAAGACCGGCCGCGAGTTCCTCGACGCGACATGGTCGGTGGCCGCGGTCGGCGGCGATTCGCCCATCGACGTCGAGCAGCTCGGCGGATCGGGCTTCCGCGAACTCGACGAGGCGCAGGATGCTGCGCGGCAGTCCGGGCACCCGTGGTGGACGCTGAGTCAACTCTCCGACGAGTCGGCGATCGAGCTGGACATCCGCGCCGCGCCGTCAGCCCGCGGCCATCAGCGCGACATCGACGAGATCTTCGCGATGCTGCGCGCGCACGTGGCAACCGGCGGGGCCGCCGCCGTCGTCGCGCCTGGAACGGGAACCGCGCATCGCGTCGTCGAGCAGTTGGCCGAATCCGAAACGCCGGCAACGATGTTGGAGTCGGGAGCGGAGCCCAAGCCGGGCGTGGTCGGGGTGCTCAAGGGTCCACTGCATGACGGCGTGATCATCGGGGGCGCCGGCGCCGGGTTGGTGATCGTCACCGAAACCGATCTGACCGGTAACCGGATGACCGCCACCGACGGCAAACGATTGGCCGCCAAACGCCGCAACACCGTCGACCCACTGGCGCTGACCGCAGGCGACCTGGTGGTGCACGATCAGCACGGCATCGGCCGGTTCGTCGAGATGACCGAACGCACCGTCGGCGGCGCGCGACGCGAGTATCTGGTGCTGGAGTACGCCTCAAGCAAGCGGGGACAGAGCGAAACCGACAAGCTCTATGTGCCAATGGATTCCCTCGATCAGCTGTCGCGGTATGTGGGCGGCCAGGCTCCGGCGCTGAGCCGGCTCGGCGGCAGCGACTGGACCAACACGAAAACCAAGGCCCGCAAGGCCGTCCGGGAGATCGCCGGCGAGCTGGTGGCGCTGTACGCCAAGCGGCAGGCCAGCGCGGGCCACGCGTTCGGTCCGGACACTCCGTGGCAGGCCGAGATGGAAGACGCATTCGGCTTCACCGAAACGATCGACCAGCTCACGGCGATTACCGAGGTCAAGTCCGACATGGAGAAACCGGTGCCGATGGACCGGGTGATCTGCGGCGACGTCGGCTACGGCAAGACCGAGATCGCGGTTCGGGCGGCATTCAAAGCGGTCCAGGATGGCAAGCAGGTCGCGGTGCTGGTTCCCACCACGCTGCTGGCCGACCAGCATCTGCAGACCTTTGCCGAGCGGATGGCGGGCTTCCCGGTCCGGATCAAGGGCCTGTCCCGGTTCACCGAGGGCGCTGAATCCCGCGCGGTGCTCGACGGTATGGCCGAGGGCGCGGTCGACATCGTGATCGGCACCCATCGGCTGCTGCAGACCGGGGTGCGATGGAAGGACCTCGGCCTGGTGGTCGTGGACGAGGAGCAGCGCTTTGGCGTGGAGCACAAAGAACACATCAAGTCATTGCGCACCCATGTCGACGTGCTGACGATGAGCGCCACCCCGATTCCCCGCACGCTGGAGATGAGCCTGGCCGGGATCCGCGAGATGTCGACGATCCTGACCCCGCCCGAGGAGCGCTACCCGGTGCTGACCTACGTCGGGCCGCATGACAAAAAGCAGGTCGCTGCGGCCCTGCGCCGAGAGCTGCTGCGCGACGGGCAGGCCTTCTACGTGCACAACCGGGTCAGCTCGATCGACGAGGCCGCGGCACGGGTGCGCGATCTGGTGCCGGAAGCCAAGGTCGCCGTCGCGCACGGCCAGATGCACGAGGAGCTGCTGGAGACCACCGTCGAGGGATTCTGGAACCGTGAGTTCGACATCCTGGTCTGCACCACGATCGTCGAAACCGGCCTGGACATCTCCAACGCCAACACGCTGATCGTCGAGCGCGCAGACACCTTCGGGCTGTCGCAGCTGCACCAGCTGCGCGGGCGGGTCGGCCGCAGCCGGGAGCGGGGCTACGCCTACTTCATGTATCCCCAGCACGCCACGCTGACCGAGACCGCCTACGACCGGTTGGCCACGATCGCCCAGAACAACGAGCTCGGTGCCGGCATGGCGGTGGCGATGAAGGACCTGGAGATCCGCGGCGCCGGCAACGTGCTGGGCGCCGAGCAGTCCGGACACGTCGCCGGGGTGGGCTTCGACCTCTATGTCCGCCTGGTCGGCGAGGCGGTCGAGGCCTACCGCGCAGCGGCCGACGGGCAGACCGTGGTCAGCGTGGAGGAGCCGAAAGATGTGCGCATCGACCTGCCGGTGGATGCGCACCTGCCGCCGGACTACATCCCCAGCGACCGGCTCCGGCTGGAGGGATACCGGCGGCTGGCTGCGGCGAGCCACGACTCCGACATCGACGCCGTCGTCGAGGAGCTGACCGACCGCTACGGGGCGCTGCCCGAAACCGCCGAGCGCCTGGTCGCCGTCGCTCGCCTCCGACTGCTGTGCCGTGCCGCGGGCGTCACCGAGGTGTCGGCGGCGTCGGCGGCCACCCTGCGACTGGCGCCGATGACTCTGCCGGACTCCGTGCAGGTGCGCCTGGCGCGCAAGTACCCGGGTGCGCGCTACCGCGCCACCACCTCGACCGTCCAGGTTCCTATTCCGCGGGCCGGTGGTGTCGGCGCACCACGTATTCGCGATCTCGAATTAGTCCAAATGGTGGCCGATTTGCTAACGGCGCTGGACGGGAAACCAGGAGAATCGACCCAGGTAGTCACGTCAAAACAGGAGCGACAAGCGCGATGAAGTGCGCCCACGACGACCGCCCCGGTGAGGGCAGGCGCTGGTGACTGTCATCCTGGTCGACCCTCGCCGCCCCTCGCTGGTTCCGGTGGAAGCCATCGAGTTGCTCGGCGGTGAGGTGCAGTACACCGAGGAGATGCCCGTCGCGGTGCCCTGGACGCTACCGGCGGCGCGCCCGGCGCACACCGGAGATGATGCTCCGGTGCTGCTGTCCTCCGACGCCGAGCACCCCGCGGTCACCGCGCGGTTGGCCGCCGGGGAGCGCCTGATCTCCGCGCCCGGGCAGCAGCCCGGGGAGCGGCTGGTGGACGCCGTCGCGATGATGGACGAGCTGCGCACCGCCGGGCCGTGGGAAAGCGAGCAGACGCACGACTCGTTGCGCCGGTTCCTGCTGGAGGAGACCTACGAGCTTTTCGACGCGGTCCACAGCGGCGATACCGACGCGCTGCGCGACGAGCTCGGCGACGTTTTGCTGCAGGTCCTTTTCCACGCGCGCATCGCCGAGGACGCGCCTGAGCATCCGTTCACCATCGACGACGTCGCCGATGCGCTGCTGCGAAAGCTGGGCAACCGGGCCCCGGGAGTCCTTGCCGGCGAGACGATTTCGCTGGACGAGCAGTTGGCTCAGTGGGAGGAGCGCAAAGCTCTGGAGAAGCCGCGGAACTCGGTCATCGACGACGTGCCCACCGGTCAACCGGCTTTGGCGTTGGCGCACAAAGTGGTTCAGCGCGTCACCCGGGCCGGGTTGCCGTTGGACCTGATCCCGACGAACATCACGTCGATCACCGTGACGGCCGATGTTGACGCCGAAAATGCTTTGCGCACGGCCGTATTGGAGTTGATGGATACTGTGCGGGCCGTCGAGAAAGCGGTCGCCGCAGACCGTCGGGCAGCGGATGTGCCCGCCGAACTGGACGTCGCCGCGGTCGGCACGATCACCGAGGACGAGTGGCGCGCCTGCTGGCCATCGGCCGACGAGGCCGAACCGGCACCCGAGCCCGCCACCGAGGAGTCGGCCGTTGACGACGCGGACGCATCCTTTGACGACCCCGAAAAAGACTAGAAGCCGTATTGACGCGCGCGAAAGCAAGCGTTGGCGCGGGGATGTTCGACACGCCCGGCGAGGCGATCCGCGCACGGTTATATCCAGCTGGGGCGCCCATCATTGTGGCTGGATAACCGGTGTCGGCTGGACACCTGGGGTTCACGGCGGGGTGACCTACTAGATTCCCGTGGGACCATGGATGCGGAATCGTGGTTTAGGGGTGTGTTGTGTCGCCGGTGCGTTGGCTGCGGGCGTTCGCCGTCGTAGGTGCAACGGCGCTGTTGTTGGCGTCAAGCTGCTCGTGGCAGCTCGGCCCCTTTATCCCTAAAGGCGTCCCGCCGCCTCCGGGCGCCATGGTGCCGCCGGTCGACACTCACGCCAAGGGCCGCTCCGCCGACCAGCTTCATGCGTGGGCGGCTCAGCACGCCCCCGCGATGCACATACCGGTGACCGCTCTGGAGGCCTACGGCTACGCCGCCCGGGTCGCCGAGGTAGAGAACCCGAACTGTCATATCGCCTGGACGACGCTGGCCGGCATCGGGCAGGTGGAAAGCCATCACGGCACCTACCACCACGCGACGCTGTTTCCCAACGGCGACGTGCGGCCGCCGATCAGGGGTGTGGTGCTCGACGGAACCAACGGCACCATGCGCATCATCGACAGCGCGGCGGGCGGGATGGACGGCGAGCCGGACACCGTGCGGGCGATGGGGCCGATGCAGTTCATTCCCGAGACCTGGCGGGAATACGGCGTGGACGCCAACAACGACGGTGTGATCAGCGTCGACAACATCGACGATGCCGCCTTGTCCGCGGCGGGCTATTTGTGTTGGCGCGGGAAGGATCTCGCCACCGCGCGAGGGTGGATCACTGCGCTGTGGGCCTACAACGACTCCGACGTCTACGCTCGCGCCGTTCGCGACTGGGCTACCGCCTACGCGGCGGGTCACTCGCTCTGACCAAGGCTCTAGGCTGTAACCCTCACGACGCAAGGAGAACTAGTGCCGATTATCGAGCAGGTTGGGGCCCGCGAGATCCTCGATTCCCGTGGCAATCCGACAGTCGAGGTCGAGGTAGCTCTGATCGACGGGACGTTCGCGCGGGCCGCGGTGCCCTCCGGCGCGTCGACCGGAGAGCACGAGGCCGTCGAGCTGCGCGATGGCGGCGACCGGTACGGCGGCAAGGGCGTCAAGAAGGCCGTCCAAGCCGTGCTCGATGAAATCGCGCCGGCCGTGATCGGGCTCAACGCCGACGATCAACGACTGGTCGACCAGGCTCTGCTGGACCTCGACGGCACACCGGACAAGTCCCGGTTGGGCGCGAACGCCATCCTGGGCGTGTCGCTGGCGGTCAGCAAGGCCGCCGCCGATTCGGCCGAGTTGCCGCTGTTCCGCTACCTCGGCGGACCCAACGCGCACATCCTGCCGGTACCGATGATGAACATCCTCAACGGCGGCGCGCACGCGGATACCGCCGTCGACATCCAGGAGTTCATGGTGGCCCCGATCGGGGCGCCGAGCTTTTATGAGGCGCTGCGCTGGGGTACCGAGGTCTACCACGCGCTGAAGTCGGCGCTGAAGAAGCAGGGGCTGTCCACCGGACTGGGTGACGAGGGCGGATTCGCCCCCGACGTGCCGGGAACCAGGGCCGCGCTGGACGTGATCAGCCAGGCCATCGAGTCCACCGGTTTCAAGCTCGGCGCCGACGTGGCATTGGCGCTCGATGCGGCGGCGACCGAGTTCTACACCGATGGCACCGGCTATGCGTTCGAGAAGAAGAACCGCTCAGCCGATGAGATGACGCAGTTCTACGCGGAGCTGCTGGACTCCTACCCGCTGGTGTCCATCGAAGACCCACTGGCCGAAGATGATTGGGACGGCTGGGTGGCCCTGACGACAGCCATCGGTGACCGGGTGCAGATCGTCGGCGACGACCTGTTCGTCACCAATCCGGAACGGCTGGAAGAGGGCATCGACAAGGGCGCGGCAAATGCCTTGCTGGTCAAGGTCAACCAGATCGGGACGCTGACCGAGACACTCGATGCGGTCGCGCTCGCCCACCACAGCGGCTACCGGACGATGATGAGCCACCGCAGCGGTGAAACCGAGGACACCACGATCGCCGACCTGGCGGTGGCGGTGGGAAGCGGGCAGATCAAGACCGGCGCCCCGGCCCGCAGCGAGCGGGTGGCGAAATACAACCAGCTGCTTCGGATCGAAGAAGCTCTCGGCGACGCGGCCCGCTACGCCGGCGATCTTGCCTTCCCCCGATACGCGCCGGAAGCCCGATAGCCTTAGCGTCCGATGCCCGAATCGAAACGGCCAGAACCGAAGCGGCGCTCACCGGCCTCGCGTCCCGGGCGAACCGGCGATTCGGTGGCAGGCCGGCCGCGCAAATCGACGGCACCCCGTCGCGGGCAGACGGCGTCCCGTGCGATGCCCGAGGTCGTCGAACCGATCAAACAGGCGATCGCCGAATCGGCCGAGCAGCGTTCGGATCAGCGCCTCGGTCTGACCGCGCGACGGGCGGCGATCCTGGCGGTTGTGGTCTGTGTGCTGACCCTGACCATCGCCGGCCCGGTCCGTACCTACTTCGCGCAGCGCACCGAGATGAAGCAGCTGTCCGCCTCCGAATCCGCGTTGCGTCACCAGATCGCCGATCTCGAGCAGCAGAAGGGCAAGCTGGCCGACCCCGCCTACGTCGCGGCGCAGGCCCGCGAGCGCCTCGGGTTCGTGATGCCTGGCGAGATCCCGTATCAGGTCCAGCTTCCGCCGAACGCCGCGCTGCCCGCCGACCCGGGGTCGGCGCCGACGGCCGCGGCCACCAGCGACCCCTGGTACACCTCGCTGTGGCACACCGTCGCCGACAGCCCGCACGGCCCGCCGACGCCGGCGCCCAGTCCCATGCCACCGAGTCCCATGCCACCCGGCCCGGTGCCGCCCGGTGGTTGATCCCGCCGACCTCGATGTGGTTGCCCGCCAGCTCGGCCGCGAACCGCGTGGAGTGCTCGAGATCGCCTACCGGTGTCCCAACGGCGAGCCGGGCGTGGTGAAGACGGCGCCGAAACTGCCTGACGGTACACCCTTTCCGACGCTGTACTACTTGACGCATCCGGCACTGACCGCGGCGGCGAGCAGGCTGGAGACAACCGGAATGATGCGAGACATGACACGGCGGCTGCAGTCCGACCCCGAGCTGGCCGCCGCCTATCGGCGGGCCCACGAGTCCTACCTGGCCGAGCGCGATGCCATCGAGCCGCTGGGGACCACGTTTTCCGGTGGCGGCATGCCTGAGCGGGTCAAGTGCCTGCACGTGGTGATCGCGCATTCGCTTGCCAAGGGCCCGGGAGTCAACCCGTTCGGCGACGAGGCGCTGGCGGTTCTTGCCGTCGAGCCCTCGATGGCCGGCATCCTGGCGCCGGGGGAGTGGCGCTCATGACTCGAGTCGCAGCAATTGACTGCGGCACCAACTCGATCCGGCTGCTGATCGCTGATGCTCTGGACGGGCACCTGCGCGACGTGCATCGCGAGATGCGGATCGTGCGACTTGGCCAGGGCGTCGACGCCACCGGTGCCTTCGCACCGGAGGCGTTGCAGCGCACTCGGTCTGCGCTGGTCGACTACGCCGCGCTGTGCACAACCCACGGCGTCGACCGGATACGCATGGTCGCGACGTCGGCCACCCGTGACGCCGGCAACCGCGATGTCTTCTTCGCGATGACGGCCGACGTGCTCGGCGACGTGGTGGACGGCGCCATTGCCGAGGTGATCACCGGCACCGAGGAGGCTGAGCTGTCGTTTCGCGGCGCGGTCAATGAATTAGATCCTGCTGCAGGACCTTTCGTCATTGTCGATCTGGGCGGCGGCTCGACGGAAGTCGTATTGGGCACCGACACCGTGGTGGCGAGTTATTCGGCCGACATCGGCTGCGTGCGGCTCACCGAGCGTTGCCTGCATTCCGATCCGCCGACGGCCGCCGAGGTGGCCGCCGCACGCGAGGTGGTTCGCGAACGGCTCGGTGCGGCGCTGCGCGTCGTCCCGGTGGAACAGGCCCGCACCTGGGTCGGGGTGGCCGGCACGATGACAACGGTCGCCGCACTCGCACAGGACATGATCACCTATGACTCTGCGGCCATTCATCTTTCGAGCGTCGGTGTCGACAGGCTGCTGGCGGTATGCGACGGGCTGATCGGCATGCCGCGAGCGCAGCGCGCTGCGTTGGGGCCCATGCATGAGGGGCGGGTCGACGTCATCGGTGGCGGTGCCATCGTCATCGAGGAACTGGCGATCGCGCTGCGCGAGCGTGCCGGCATCGACGCGTTGACGGTCAGTGAGCACGACATCTTGGACGGCATCGCGCTGTCGATCGCCTGACGGATCGGTCGCGCTGCGGGGCTGGTTATCCCAACGGGCGGTGTCCGATTGAGGCCTCGAGCAGGCGCTTCTTCTGCTCCTTGTATTCCTGCTCGGTCAGATATCCCTGAGCGCGCTGCTTGGCGATATCCCGTATTGCAGCCGCGACACCCGTGACGACGGTCCGAGGCGCGGGCGTCGCTTCGGCCTCGACGTCACCCGCCCCGGCTGCGGCGCGGCCCATCAGCCGCGCGTGCGTCACCGGTTTGCCGTTCTCCTGAGCGTCACCGGCAGCCGGTGGGCCTGCCATAGCTTGCCCGGCCATGCCCGCCAGGCCCATCTGGTTGAGACTGCTTGCCGAGCCGACCTCCAACGGCGCTGCTGCCGCGGTGGGGCTGACGCCCGTAAGCGGGGAAGTCATTGCGACCGAGCGTATCTCGGGTGCGGCGACGGTCCAATTCGATGGCACCGACAGTGCTCCGATCGTGTTGGCCTGGCCCAGGCTCGCCGACGGCCCCGATGCACCGAACGCACCCGGATTGGTGATACGGGCCTGGAACTGTTCGGGGGGCACATCGTCGGTCCCGGGCCACGCCTCTGTCCCTTCCCAGCCGCTGATGGTGTCATCCGTGCGCAGACCTCCGATAGTGCCCAGATAGGCGATGGGAAGGTCCACCGGCCCGGACAGGGCATCCATCGGAATGAGAAGGGAAAGGGTAGCCAAATCCGTTGGTGCACCCAGAAAGATGCTGATCAGGTCGCTCAGTGTGTTCAGTGCGTCGCCGCTCTGGGCCGGCGCGGCTGCCCCTGAAACCGCCTGCGAGGCAGCCGATACGGCGCTTTGCGCATTGCCGGCGGAGGTGCCGGTGGCCTGGCTGGCCGCGGCGGCTTGGCTGGCCGTCCCGGCCGGATCAGTGTTCTGGTTCGGAGAGGTAAACGGCGTGAGTACTGTCGCGGACGCCGACGAATCCGCGTAGACGTACATCGCCACGGCGTCCTGGGCCCACATCTCGGCGTACTGGGCCTCGGTGGCCGCGATGGCCGGTGTGTTCTGCCCGAAAAAGTTCGTCGCCAGCAGCGTCATGAGCAGGCTGCGGTTGGCGGCGATCACCGGAGGGGGCACCGTGAGCGCGAACGCCGCGTCGTAGGCAGCGGCGGCAGCCGCGGCCTGGGCGGAGGTCTGCTCGGCCTGTGCAGCGGTGCTACTCAGCCATTCCACATAGGGCCCGGCAGCGGCCGCCATCGACATTGACGACGGACCTGACCAAGCGCCGGAGGTCAGCTCGGAGACCACCGTCTGATACGCGCTGGCCGCGGTATAGAGTTCGTCAGCCAGTCCTCCCCAGGCCTGCGCAGCGGCCAGCATCGGCCCCGATCCCGGACCGGTATACATCCGGCCGGAGTTGATCTCCGGCGGATAAATCCCGAAATCCATTGCTGCGCATTCCTCTTCCAGGCGACCGGCGCTTCCGCCACACGGCGGAAAGCGGTTCAGCGGCCGAGCAGGCGGTTCTTCTGCTCGGCGTATTCGTCATCGGTCAGAATTCCTTCGTCGCGGAGCTTGGCGAACTCACGTAGTTCGGCCGCGACTCCGGTGACTACGGCCCGAGGTTTGTCTTTGGGGGCCTCGTCTTTATCGCCGGTTGCCGCACTGCCACCGGCGGTCGCTGCACCCGGAGCGCGCACCGCCGCACGAGCGCCCTTGGGCGCCTTGCCGGTACGGCTGACGCCGGTGCCGACGGTCCCGGCCATGGCCCGCCCCGCCATGCCGGCCAGCGCCATTTCGCTGAGCGTGCTGCTTGAGCTGGCTTCGGCGGCCAGCGCGGGGACGGCGCCGGCACCGCTTTCCGGCAGCGCCGGCAGCGTGTAAGAGATGGGGCGTACCGCCGGCGTGGAGACGGCCCAGGTCGGCGGCACGGACAACGCCCCGACCGTGTTGGCATCACCCAGGCCCGCCGATAGTGCCGTCGCGGCCGACGGCCCTATCGGGCCCGTGATACGCGCCGGGAACGCCGTGGGCGGCTGCTCCCCTGTTCCTGGCCAGGGCTCTTCCCCATCCCAACCGCTGACGATCTTGTCGGTGTGCAAACCGGTCCCGGCACCAATGACGTCCAGGGGCAGGGCCACCACCCCGATCACGCCGAATGGTATGTCCGCCAAGAAGGTAGCGATGGACGCAGGTGCGTCGAGGAAGATGGTGATCAGGTCGCTCAACGTGCCCAGTGCATCGCCGGCCTGCGCTGACGTAGCGGCTGCCGGCGTAGCGGTTGCCAAGCCCTGCAGCGAACTTGGTACCGCGGAAAACGCTTGCTGAATCGACGACACGGTGCCTTGCACATTGCCGGCCGAGGTGCCGGTGGCCTGGCTGACTGCGGCTGCCTGGCCGGTCGAAGCGGCGGGATTGGTGTTCTGCTGTGGTGGAGTGAACGCTGTCAGTGACGTCGCGGATGCTGATGAAGCTGCGTAGCCGTACATCGCTGCGGCATCTTGAGCCCACATCTCGGCGTACTGCGCCTCGTTAGCAGCGATTTTCTGCGTGTTTCGGCCGAACAGGTTCGTCGCCACCAGCGTCGTCAATAGACTGCGGTTAACGGCCACCATTTGCGGCGGCACCGTCGACGTGAACGCCGTTTGGTAGGCGGCGGCTGCGGCTTTGGCTTGCGCGGCCGTTTCCTCGGCCTGCGCCGCGGTGGCGTTCAGCCACGTGACGTAAGACGCCGCGGCGGCAGCCATCGACGCTGATGCGGGCCCAAGCCACTGCCCGGCGGTCAGGCCCGAAACCACCGACTGATACGAGCTGGCCGCCGAATGTAGTTCGGCGGCCAACCCTTGCCAAGCCTGTGCGGCGGTGAGCATCGGCGCCGGCCCCGGCCCGGTATACATCCGAAGGGAGTTGATCTCCGGCGGATACGTCCCGAAATCCATTGGTCAGTATCCCCTTCAGTGCACCGCGGGCGAATTGGCCCGTGCGGCGGCGCCATACGCGTCGACGCGATCGGTTTCAGGGTGAATAGTGTTGTGCGCCAAAACTTTTGTCGCTTCTCGTGCTGGCGCGCCGTCAGCGGCCGCCTCGATCGTAGTGCGCGAGCCGACGGTGTCCGCAGTCACGCCCCCACGCGGGCCGGTCATCGCGTACGAAACGACGAACGGCCGCTGCCGACATTCGGGTTCAACGGTCGTGGAAAGCATCGCCCCCTCTTTCCGGAAACGGTTCGGCTGAGCACCAGTCACACGGCGCCAGGTTTGTCGGTCAAAAGTTCCCACCACCACGATGTCTTGACCGTTCGGGCATCCCATTATGTTTCTTAACGCATGGCAAACAAAATCATAACGCCATATTGACGGCCATTCGTGGCAGCAATCACCTACGATTCTCAGGCTGATCACCCGCGTTTCTCAGGTTCGGCGCATTGAGCGTCCTCGCACAAAGCCCCAGCCTTGCGCGACAACTACTTTCACCCCACGGATCGATGGCCCACGACAGTTCGCCCAATTTTACGCAGCGGCTCCTGTGAGTTAGCTGTACTCAACTTGTCAGGGTGCTGGCACCTGACTGCGTTATCGTGGTTGAAGCCATGCGACGAACGTCGAAATCGGTTCTCGCGCAGACGTATCTGGGCGTCAAAGGGGTGTCCGGTTCCGGAGCGGCGAATCGTGTTGTGTGGTTCGCGACTCAGGACTTAGTTGTCGCTCGCCACCAGGCCCCGATATAAAGCAGCATCGAGACCACCAGAGCCACCAGTACCCACATCACGATGGTGAGATCGATCCAGCTTCCGAACGACGGCGAACCGGGGAGCGCGTTTCTCAGCGGTAGCACCGCAAACAGCATGGCGGCGTACCAGGTTGTCATCGGCGACTGAAACCTCCGCGGGTCGCGAACGGTCTGAATGGCGACAAACAAGCCGACAGCGGCGATCGCGACGAAGATGCAGAGGATGACGATCGCGAACACCATCGTGCTCGGTGATCGCTGCAAGTCGACTTCATACGGCGCCAGCGCATTGGCGTTGTTCACCCGATGCACGTCGACTTTCCAGCCAGTCAACCGATCGACGAATGTGATGTTGGCACGTTCCGGCAGTTCTCCCGAGCCGTTGAACAGCGAAACGGTGATCGGTCCCGTGTAGTAGCTGTCGAAGGGCCAGCGCTCGACGTCGCGGGCGAGTGTGATCGGAACGGGGAAGACGCCGGGCAACATCCCCTTGGACCAGGTCCGTCTGATCGGCGTGGTGGCGGATGTGACGGCCACCGTGAGGTCTTGCTTGAGACCATCGGTCGCGGGATCCAACAACTCAGGCCCGGGCTTGACGATGAGGTCGCCGACGAGCTCGCTGTAGGTGTTTTGGATATTCACCACATCCAGCGTCACAGTCGTGCCGCTGCCGGTAGGCGCCCCATGAACTGAAACGCGTTGCGACCCAGCGCCATCGACATACAAGACGATCGATGTGAGCATCGCGCAGGCAACGACCCCCACCAGCGCGACGACGCGGAGCCTTACGGCCGTAAACCGGCGGGGAGCACGAACCGACTCCGGGGCCGCTGCCCTCGGAGTCGGTTCGTTGCCGTCCGGATGGGTGGTCGTGACGGCATGCTCTTCAGCGCTACTGACCTCAGTGCTCATGACGCGGAACAGGCCTCACCTCTAGGCCGCTAGCTCGACTTCGGCGCGCGCCGTTTCGGTGTCCTCCCGAGTGCGCGCGACGTTATTGATCGCGCGGTAGAGCGGGGCCGTCACCGCTGTGGTCACGATCGCAAGTGCACACAACATCGCGAACGCGTAGGGCCCGATCAAGTGGGCTTGCAGACCGATCGATGCGATGGCCAATTCAGTGACGCCGCGGCAATTCAGCAGGACCCCGAGCTTCGCTGAAGTGCTAAGTGGCCAGTGTTGCAGCCTGCCGGCTACCAGACCGACGGCGAGCTTTGAACCGAAGGCGGCCACGGTCAGGACGAGCAGGCACACCAGGCTGCCCCACCGGAACAGATCCGCCAAGACCTGCAGCGGCACAGACAGCGCACTTGAAACAAAGAATGCCGGAATAAGCATGTCGGCAACCGCGGCCACCGCCCGCTGCGATGCCTCGTTGGCCAACCCTGCCGGGAAGAACAGACCGGCGAGCACTGCACCGAGGGCCGGGTGGAGACCGAACACCTGCGTTGCTGCTGCACCAACTAATACGTATGCAAACATCGCCACCACAAACGGAGCTCCCTGGTGGGAGTCCCGGAAAAGCCGCTTAACGATCCGTGGCAGCACGAATATCACTGTGAACAGCAAACCGGCGCCCACACACAGCGCCGGTACGGAGACCGCGCCGAGGTCTGTGGTCACCAGAATCAGTACCGTCACCAGCGCCCATGCCGCCGCGTCGGTCGCGACGGCAATCCGCAGCGCGACACCCGGGATGGGCGCCACGACACCAAGGTCTTTCATGATCAGCACGAGGACGGGAACGGCGGT
>DATDLZ010000010.1:0-10886 GCA_036519055.1 Mycobacterium sp. | reverse complement strand
GCGGACCCGCGCGATGGCCCGTCGTCGTCATGTTCGCGATCACGCTCGTTGCCGTAGGTGTGGCAATTGCGGCCTGGCTGCGCCCAATCCCATACAACACATCAGCGACTCCTTCGGCGCCCTCGTATAGCGACCAACAGGTGGCTGACGCCAAATCAAAGGTGTGCGCTGCGATCGAAAAAGTGAAGAAGGCGAACACCATGAATTCAAACCGAAACGGCGGCGATGATCCGAACGGTCAACTTTTAATAGCAGTGAATGGCCGGCAAGTCTATATCGCAAGCAGTCAATACGTTTTGACGATATTGGCAGACGAGCCGGCGACTGCTGCTGAATTAGTCGCGGCAGGGCGTAGGCTTGCCAATTTGTATTAGGTAATTGCGATGGATGGCCTAGCGTCCGACCCCAGTCAGGCGGCGCGTGACGCCGCTAGTGCTACAGGCACATCAATTGACGGACTTTGCTAATGATGCAAACCGGTGCGGGCCCCGAAGCCGAGTCAGCGGCTCCGTCCGCGCCGACGTTTAGTGCAGCAAGTTGCCGACGCCAAAGCGAAGGTGTGCGAACCGGCCACACCATCCAAAGCCTCTGCAAATGAACCGAACTGCAACACTGGAGCCATGACCCGCCGCCAAGTCCAGCTGTTGACCCGCGCCGGGTGCACGATCTGCGATGGGGTTTACGCGCAGCTGAAGCAGCTCGCCGAAGAACTCGACTTCGACCTGTCGACCACCGACGTCGACGCCGAAGCGCAGAAAGGCGACAGCGCGCTACGAGCAGAATTCGGCGACCGACTGCCGGTGGTCCTGCTCGACGGCCGCGAACACAGCTACTGGGAACTCGACGAGCCCCGGCTGCGCAAGGACCTGGCCACCGGGTGACTTCGCCGTAAATTTGGTGGCCCATCAGGTAACCGTCTACGGTGGACAGCAGTAAATTCACCGGTGTTAGCAAGGGAGCAGGCCAGGTGATTCAGCCGTGAGCGTTCTGCTCTTCGGTGTGTCGCACCGCAGCGCGCCGGTCTCCGTTCTGGAACAGCTCAGCACCGACGAATCCGAGCAAGTCAAGATCGTCGACCAGATCATGCAGTCGCCGCTGGTGACCGAGGCCATGGTGCTCTCCACCTGCAACCGCGTCGAGGTCTACGCGGTCGTCGACGCCTTCCACGGCGGCCTGTCGGCGATCGGCCAGGTGCTCGCCGAGCCTTCCGGAATGACGGTCCCTGACCTCACCAAATACGCCTACGTCCGCTACAGCGAGGCCGCCGTCGAGCACCTGTTCGCCGTCGCCAGCGGCCTGGACTCGGCCGTGGTCGGCGAGGCGCAGGTACTCGGCCAGGTCCGCCGCGCCTACGCCGCGGCGGAGGCCAACCGCACCGTCGGCCGCGTGCTGCACGAGCTGGCCCAGCGGGCGCTGGCAGTCGGCAAGCGCGTGCATACCGAAACCGGCATCGACGCCGCCGGCGCATCTGTGGTCTCGGTCGCACTCGGCATGGCCGACACCAAACTGGGCGGCCTGCGAGGCAAGACCGCCGTCGTCGTCGGCGCCGGAGCGATGGGCGCCTTGTCGGCAGCCCACCTGACCCGGGCCGGCATCGACCACGTCTACGTCGTCAACCGCTCGCTGCCCCGCGCGCAACGGTTGGCTCGCAAAATCCGCGAATCCGGCGCCGCTGCTGAGGCATTGAGCCTGGAGAACCTGGCCACCGCGCTGGCCGACGCCCACGTCGTGGTCAGCTGCACCGGGGCGGTGCGCCCGGTGGTGTCGCTGGCCGACGTGCACAACACCCTGGCCGCCAGCCGCCGCGACGAAACCGACCGGCCGCTGGTGATCTGCGATCTGGGCATGCCGCGCGACGTCGACCCGGCGGTGTCCGGGCTGCCCGGCGTCTGGGTGGTCGACATGGACCGCGTGCAGCGCGAGCCGTCGGCGCGGGCAGCCGCGGCCGACACCGAGGCCGCGCGTCACCTCGTCGCCGCCGAAGTCGCCACCTACCTGGCCGGACAGCGGATGGCTGAGGTCACCCCGACGGTCACCGCGCTGCGCCAGCGTGCCGCCGACGTCGTCGAGGCCGAACTGCTCCGCCTAGACCACCGGCTGCCCGGCCTGGAGGCCACCCATCGCGACGAGGTCGCCCGGACTGTGCGCCGCGTCGTCGACAAGCTGCTGCACGCACCCACCGTCCGCATCAAGCAGCTGGCCAGCGCTCCCGGCGGCGACAGCTACGCCGAGGCATTGCGCGAGCTGTTCGAGCTCGACCAGACCGCCGTCGACGCCGTCGCTACTGCGGGCGAATTGCCCCCTGTACCAATAGATTCCGCTGAGTAGCCGCTTGGTCGACGTGATCCGGATAGGTACCCGTGGCAGTTTGCTGGCCACCACCCAGGCCGGTGGCATTCGAGATGCGCTGCGGGCCAACGGTCACGAGGCCGAATTGGTGATCATCAGCACCGAGGGCGACCAGTCGTCCGAGCCGATCGCGGACATCGGGGTCGGCGTCTTCACCGCGGCGCTCAGGGAAGCCATCCACGAGGGCCAGGTCGATATGGCGGTGCACTCGTACAAGGACTTGCCGACGGCCGAGGACCCGCGATTCGTGATCGCCGGCATCCCGCCGCGTGAAGACGCCCGCGATGCCCTGGTAGCCCGCGATGGGTTGGTGCTGGGAGAGCTGCCGGCGGGCGCAATTGTGGGCACTTCATCGCCCCGGCGGGCGGCACAGCTTAGAGCACTGGGTCTCGGTTTGGAAATTCGCCCCCTACGAGGCAACCTAGACACCAGGTTGAACAGGGTAAGCAGGGGTGATTTGGACGCGATCGTGGTTGCCCGGGCGGGTCTGACCCGGCTGGGACGTCTCGACGACGTAACCGAGACGCTGGAGCCGGTACAGATGTTGCCGGCGCCGGCTCAAGGGGCGCTCGCCTTGGAGTGCCGCGCCGGGGATTCCCGGCTGGCAGCACTGCTGGCAGAGCTGGACGACGCCGACACCCGCGCGTCCGTCACCGCCGAGCGTGCCCTGCTCGCCGAACTGGAGGCGGGTTGTTCCGCGCCGGTGGGGGCGATCGCTGAGGTGGTCGAGTCCATCGACGAAGACGGCCGTGTCTTCGAGGAGCTGTCGCTTCGCAGCTGCGTGGCGGCGCTCGACGGATCCGACGTGATCCGCGCGTCCGGTATCGGCAGTCCGGATCGGGCACGAGAGCTCGGGCTCTCGGTGGCCGCCGAGCTGTTCGAGTTGGGTGCACGGGAAGTCATGTCGAGTGCGCGGTAGCAACCCGCGCGCGAAAACGAGGTAGGAGCGACGATGACGACGCGAGGGCGTAAGCCGAGGCCCGGCCGCATCATGTTCGTGGGCTCGGGTCCTGGCGACCCGGCTCTACTGACGACGCGGGCAGCTTCGGTACTGGCGAATGCCCCCCTGGTGTTTATTGACCCCGACGTGCCCGAGCCGGTGCTGGCGTTGATCGGCAAGGATCTGCCGCCGGTATCCGGGCCCGCGCCGGCCGAGCCGGCCGCACCGTCGGAGGCGGAAGCCACTGGAGGGACAGCGGGGACTGGCACCGACGAACAAGCCGCCGTGGTGACGGTGGGACCCGACATCCGGCCCGCGTTGGGCGACCCGGTCGAGGTGGCCAAGACACTGGTCACCGAAGCCCGCACCGGGGCCGACGTGGTGCGCCTGGTGTCCGGCGACCCGCTGTCGGTGGACTCGGTGATCACCGAGGTGAACACCGTGGCCCGCAGCCACCTGCACTTCGAGATCGTGCCTGGCCTGTCCGCCAGCGACGCGGTGCCGACCTACGCCGGGCTGCCGCTCGGCTCGTCGCACACCGTTGCCGACGTGCGTGACCCAAATGTGGATTGGGGCGCTTTGGCCGCCGGCCCGGGCCCGCTGATCCTGCAGGCCACGTCCTCGCACGTGGCTGACGCGGCCCGCACGCTGATCGAATACGGCCTGGCCGACACCACTCCATGCGTGGTGACCTCGTCGGGGACCACCTGCGCGCAGCGTTCGGTGGAGTCGACGCTGGGCGGGCTGACCGACTCGAACCTGCTCGTCAACGCTGACGGTGCCGCGCCGTCGTCGGTGGTCGTCACCATCGGCAAGACGGTAGCGAACCGGGCCAAGCTGAACTGGTGGGAGAGTCGCGCCCTGTACGGCTGGACCGTGCTGGTGCCGCGGACCAAGGACCAGGCCGGCGAGATGAGCGAGCGGCTGACCGCGCACGGCGCACTGCCGATCGAGGTGCCGACCATCGCCGTCGAGCCGCCGCGCAGCCCCGCGCAGATGGAACGCGCGGTCAAGGGTCTGGTCGACGGCCGCTACCAGTGGGTGGTGTTCACCTCGACCAACGCGGTGCGCGCGGTGTGGGAGAAGTTCGGCGAGTTCGGTCTTGACGCCCGCGCGTTCTCCGGCGTGAAGATCGCCTGCGTCGGCGAATCGACCGCCGACCGGGTGCGTGCGTTCGGGATCAGCCCCGAGCTGGTGCCCTCCGGTGAGCAGTCGTCGCTGGGTCTGCTGGACGAATTCCCGGACTACGACAGCATTTTCGACCCGGTGAACCGGGTGCTGCTGCCGCGCGCCGACATCGCCACCGAGACGCTGGCCGAGGGTCTGCGCGAACGCGGCTGGGAGATCGAGGACGTCACCGCATACCGGACCGTGCGGGCTGCCCCGCCGCCGGCGGCCACCCGCGAGATGATCAAAACCGGTGGCTTCGACGCGGTGTGCTTCACGTCCAGCTCGACGGTGCGCAACCTGGTCGGCATCGCCGGCAAGCCGCACGCGCGCACGATCGTCGCCTGCATCGGCCCGAAAACCGCTGAAACCGCAGCCGAATTCGGTTTGCGCGTCGATGTGCAACCCGAAACCGCTGCGGTCGGTCCGCTGATCGAGGCGCTGGCCGAGCATGCCGCCCGGCTGCGCGCCGAGGGTGCGCTGCCGCCGCCGCGTAAGAAGAGCCGCAGGCGGTAATGTCCTACCCCCGGCAGCGTCCGCGTCGACTCCGGTCGACTCCGGCGCTGCGCCGGTTGGTGGCGCAAACATCGCTGGAGCCACGGCATCTGGTGTTGCCGATGTTCGTCGCCGACGGCATCGACGAGCCGCAGCCGATCGCCTCGATGCCCGGCGTGGTGCAACACACCCGCGACTCGCTGCGCGCCGCCGCGGCCGACGCGGTGACGGCCGGAGTCGGCGGCTTGATGCTGTTCGGCGTCCCGCGTGCCGAGGACAAGGACGCGGCGGGGTCGGCGGGTTCGGATCCCGACGGCATTCTCAACGTTGCGCTGCGCGACCTGAGCAAGGATCTCGGCGACGCGACGGTGTTGATGGCCGACACCTGCCTGGACGAATTCACCGACCACGGCCACTGCGGTGTGCTGGACGAGCGCGGCCGGGTCGACAACGACGCCACCCTGAAGCGCTATGTGGAACTGGCTGTCGCGCAGGCAGATTCGGGCGCTCACGTGGTGGGCCCGAGCGGCATGATGGACGGCCAGGTGGCGGCGATCCGCGACGGCCTGGACGCGACCGGTCGCACCGACGTCGTCATCCTGGCCTACGCGGCAAAGTTCGCGTCGGCGTTCTACGGCCCGTTCCGTGAAGCGGTGAGCTCCAGCCTGTCCGGCGACCGGCGCACCTACCAGCAAGAGCCGGGCAACGCTCGCGAGGCGGTCCGCGAGGCGCAGCTGGATCTCGACGAGGGTGCCGACATCGTGATGGTCAAACCGGCGATGAGCTACCTGGACATTGTGTCTGCCGTCGCACAGATTTCGCCGGTGCCCGTCGCCGCCTATCAGGTGTCGGGGGAGTACGCGATGATCGCGGCTGCCGCCGCCAACGGGTGGATCGACGAGCGCGCCGCCGCACTCGAGTCGTTGACCAGCATCCGGCGCGCCGGCGCCGACATCGTGCTGACCTACTGGGCCGCCGGCGCGGCGAACTGGTTGTCGTGACGGCTCCCGTTGAACCCGGGTCGCAGCCGCCGACCCGGCCGGTCGACGTCGACACCGGCTTCTGGTTGTGGCTGGTCGCGGTGCCGCTGATGGTGATCGGCTACGTCGCCGACCTGGTCGGCTCGTCGAACGGTCACGGGGCCACGCCGCTCCTCGTCGCACAGGGGCTGTTCACCGCGGTCTTGTGTGCGATCGTGGTGACCTTCCTGATCCTGATGCGGGCCGGATATCGTTGGGCCCGAACCGTTTTGACCGGCGGAGCCACAGCCACCGTCGTCTACGTCGCCATCCGGCTGTTCACGGTGACCTGGCCGCCGATGTACGCCGTGGCGTGTGGCGTCGCCGGGATCACCGGATCGGTGCTGATCGCCGGCGGCGCGTTCTTGTTGCACCGCAGCGACTCGCACAACTACTTCACCAGGTGAGCGTCAGAAAAGGTGAAGTGCCGGGACGGTGAGCCGCCGGTAGGGCCCCACGTTGTTTGGCCGCAGGTCCAGCAGGGGATGATGGTGCGCGTGACTGCCGACACGGACACCGAAGCGGCACCGCTCTTTCGCGAGGTCGGTGCGACCTGGTACTGGCTGCTGGCCGGGCCGATTTCGGCCGCAATCATGCTGTGGATCGAGAAGTCCAACGGCAACGGCTGGCAGATCTCGGTGCCGGTGTTCTTCCTGGTGGTCCTGACCAGTTTCATTGCGCTGCAAGTCAAAGCGGCCCGCATCCACACCTCGGTGGTGCTGACCCCGCAGACGCTGCGTCAGGGCACCGAAACCATCCGGGTGTCCGAGATACTCAAGGTGTACCCCGAACCCGATCATCCGCAGGCAGCGAAGAAAGACCTGGAGCGTTGGCAGTCGGCCCGCGCGCTCGGCGAGCTGGTCGGGGTGCCCAAGGGCCGGACCGGCATCGGCCTGCGGCTCACCGGCGGCCGGACCGCCCAGGCGTGGGCACGCCGGCACCGGCATCTGCGCAACCTGCTGACCCCTTTGGTCGAGGAACGCGTCGGTCCCAACGAGCTCCCGCCGGAACACGACGACGACAGTTCAGGCTGGTAATGGCCCGTTTCCGAGCAGTCGTCGAGCTCGCGCTGGCCGTTGCCGCGGTCGCGGGCTGCGCGTTCAGCTGGTCGGCGGTCCGATCCACCGTGGAAGTGGCACCCGTCGCCAAGGACCAGCCGGTGACCACCGCGGTGGTCTATGACCCCTCGCTTTTGCTGCTGACCCTGCTGCTGGCGGCTGCCGCCGGAATGCTGCTGGTTGTCGGCATCGCGCGGCTGCGGCGGGTGGCTCGGCCCACGACGGCATGACCACCACCGATCTCGACCTGCGCGGCATGAGCTGCGCGTCGTGCGCTGCCCGCGTCGAGGGCGCGTTGAACCGGCTCGACGGTGTGCGGGCAGCGGTGAACTTCGCGCTCGAGCGAGCCCATGTGCAGCACGAGTCCGAGGTGTCGGCCGGTGATTTGATCCGCGCGGTGGAGTCGACGGGCTACCACGCGTCGGTGGCCGTCGACCTTTTCAGCCACAACGATGACCAGCCGCAGGACCTGTTGCGCTCACGGCTGATCTGCTCGGCGCTGCTGGCAATTCCGGTCGTCGCGGTGTCGATGCTGATGGGCTGGCAGTTCGCCGGCTGGCAGTGGGTGGCGCTGGCGTTGACAACGCCGATCGTGGCGTGGGGCGGCTACCCGTTTCACCGCTTGGCGCTGCTCGGCGCCCGTCATCGCACCCCGACGATGGACACCCTGGTGTCGCTGGGCACCCTGGCCGCCTACCTGTGGTCGACGGCGGCGGTGTTACGCGGTGCGGGTCCGGTCTACTTCGAGGTCGCGGCCGCGGTCACGGTGTTCCAGCTGGCCGGCCGTTACGCCGAGGCACGGGCCAAGCGCGCCTCCGGGGCTGCGCTGCGCTCTCTGCTGAGCCTGGGCGCCAAGGACGCCGCGGTGTTGCGCGACGGCGACGAGGTCCGCGTGCCGATCGCGCAACTGCAGGTTGGCGACGTCGTCGTCGTGCGGCCGGGGGAGCGGGTCGCCACGGACGGCGAAATCGTCAACGGGACAACGGCATTGGACACCTCGGCGATGACCGGCGAGCCGTTCCCAGTCGACGTGGCTGTCGGCGACACGGTGGTCGGTGGCTCGCTGAACACCTACGGCCGTGTGCTGGTGCGCGCCACCCGAGTCGGCGCCGACACCCAACTGGCCCGGATGGCCAAGTTGGTCAGCGACGCCCAGAACAACAAGGCGCCGGTGCAACGGATGGCCGACCGGGTTGCGGCGGTCTTCGTGCCGGCGGTGCTGGCGATCGCGGCGGCGACGATGGCCTGTTGGCTGCTGGCCGGGCAGCCGGTCGCGTCGGCGTTCACCGCGGCCGTCGCGGTGCTGATCATCGCCTGCCCATGTGCACTCGGGCTGGCCACCCCGACGGCGATCCTGGTCGGGACCGGGCGCGGCGCGCAACTGGGCATCCTGATCAAGGATCCGCGGGTGCTGGAGACCGTCGACGGCGTCGACACGGTCGTGTTCGACAAGACCGGAACCCTGACGACCGGCGCGATGGCGGTGGCTGACGTCCAGCCCCGGCCCGGCGAAGACGCCGACGCGGTGCTGGCTCGCGCGGCCGCGGTCGAGTCGGCATCCGAGCATCCGGTGGCGGCGGCGATCGTGGCGGCCGCCCACTCTCGCGGACTCGTGCCTCGCAGCGGCCCGGAGCGGTTCGTCAACGATCCGGGCACCGGCGTGGTGGGCGTGGTCGACGGTGTCGAGGTGGCGGTGTCGCGAGCCGGCTCGCTGGCCGGTGTCGACCTGCTGGCGCCGGCGGCACATCAGACGGCGGTGCAGGTGTCCTGGGGCGGGCAGCTTCGCGGCGTCATCACGCTGGCCGATCGGATCAAGCCCGGCAGCGCCGCGGCGATCGCCGACCTCAAGACCATGGGCATCACGCCGATGCTGCTCACCGGCGACAGCGTCGAAGTGGCTCAGCGGGTCGCCGACGCGGTGGGCATCGCGCCGGCCGACGTGATCGCCGGTGTGCTGCCGACCGAAAAGGCCGACGCCGTAAAGCGTTTGCAGGCGCAAGGCCGAACGGTGGCGATGGTCGGCGACGGCATCAACGACTCGGTGGCACTGGCCGTCGCCGACATCGGCATGGCGATGGGCAGCGGCGCCGACGCGGCGATCGACGCGGGCGACCTGACCCTGATGCGCACCGACGTGCACACTGTGCCGACCGCGCTGCGACTCTCGGCACGCACGCTGCGCACCATCCGGATGAACCTGTTCTGGGCGTTCGCCTACAACACCGCGGCGATCCCGCTGGCCGCGATGGGTCTGCTCAACCCGATGATCGCCGGTGCGGCGATGGCCTGCTCGTCGCTATTTGTGGTGGGAAATAGCTTGCGGCTCAAGCAGTTTGAAAATCAATCACGTCGGGATCACAGCCAGGCGAGCTCGGCGGGCAGCTGCTGACGCCAGAACGCCTCGTCGTGTCCACCGGGCGAGAAACCGCCGGCGGGCGGCGTGCGCAGCTGGGCGATGAACTGGTAAGTGGCCGGAGCGAAGCGGTCGTCGTTGCCGCAGTCGATCCGCAGCGGAATCGACGACAGCGCCGGCAGCCCGAAGACCGTGTTGTGCGTCCAGTCGTCGTAGCTGTCGAACGCCCCGAGCGTGCTGGCCGTGTAGGACTGGTACAGCGCCGGGCTGACGGCGCAGATCCCGGCGGTGCGTGCCGGACCCAGCCGGGCGCCCAGCAGCATTGCGCCGTAGGCGCCCATCGACCAGCCGATGAAACCCACTCGGGTGATGTCCAGGTTCATCGTCGACAGCATCGGGATCAACTCGTTGAGCACCATCGAGCCCGCGTCCTCGCCGCCGGCCCGCCGGTGCCAGTAGCTGTCGCCGCCGTCGACGGAGACCACCGCGAACGGCGGCCGGCCCGCCTTGACCAGATCGGCGAGTATCTGTTCGACGCCGAAACTCATCACCTGTTTGGCATTGCCGCGCACCCCGTGCAGGGCGATCACCGGGCGCAGCGGTCCGATCTGACCGGGCGGCCTGGCGATGACGTAGTTGGTCAGGATGCCGCCGCGGGCCGCCGAGACGAACGAGCCGGACACTTTGGTCGGCATTGGAGCGGGAGCGGCGACCGGTGGCGCAGGCGGCCCTGCCGGCGCCGCGGGATCGAAAGGGCTGGGATCGGCCGGTACTTGGGTGGGATCGACCAGACCGCCGAACGTCCAGATTCCCGCTGCTCCCGCGACGGCACTGGCACCTAGGCGCAGCGCAGCACGGCGGGAAAGCTCAGGCACGAGCGACATATTGCCGTTCTGAGCAGCGGCGCACACAGAGCCACGCCGGATTCGTAGGCAACATGGCGGTCACATTTTGCCAACGCGACAATTGCACTTGGTACAAAGTGCGAAATATGTAACACTGTTCCGCATGACCGAGCTGAGTGAGTCTTCTGCCGGGCAGACCGCCGATGCACTCCCGTTGGGGCCGCAATCGCTGGTGTGGCGCTATTTCGGCGACAACCGGATGTTCCTGATCGGGCCGCGGCCCGCGGTGCTGCAGAACATGCTGGCCGAGCTCGGGCAGGGCGTGCTGGACCACTCGGTGTTCTTCGACGACACCTCGGCGCGGATCAAGCGCTCGCTGCCGCCGATCTTCAAAACTGTCTACGGGTCGGACGACGACAACACCGGCCAGCAGGTCCGTGACTTTCATCACCAGATCAAGGGCGAAATGCCGGGCGGGGAGCGGTATCACGCGCTGGACCCCGACACTTACTTCTGGGCGCACGCCACCTTCGTCGAGCAGGTGCTCTACTTCGCCGACACCTTCGTCAAGCGGCTGACCGACGCAGAGAAGCAGCAGATCTATCTCGAGTCGAAGACCTGGTACCGACGCTACGGCGTCAGCGAGCGGCCGATGCCTGC
>DATDLZ010000009.1:0-13074 GCA_036519055.1 Mycobacterium sp. | reverse complement strand
GGTCGTCATCGTGCGTACGCGCGGTTCTGGGGGCGCATCGAACAGTAGCGACGGCGATCTTCGTGAATATCGTTGATGTATAGGCAATTACGGTTCTTAAGATCAAATACGCATGTGGCGCAGCGATATTGGCGGCAGCTTGACTTGAGGGCGGCCGGCAAGGCCGCCGCGCCGGGCAGATACGCGCCGAGCAAAGTTTACCGTGTAGTGTGGCAATCGTCGCAAAGTTCATATTGATTTCTAATCATATTGAACTCCAACAACTTTCATTGCCAACTCATATCTCCCAGCTTAGTCCCCCAGCTAAATGAACAGTTATGGACTCGGCGGTGAACATGGTCGCGGGACGCTGTGATCGGCGGGCATGGCTGGCTTAACGTGTCCGACTATCTGCTTCAGTAAATGTCATTGACCGCTGAAGCTTGTTGAGCACAAGCACTTTTCAGGAGGATCCATGCCAAGCGTCATCACACAGCCCGAAGCCCTGGCTGCGGCCGCTGGGAAACTGCACACGATCAACGAGGCGCTCAAGGCCGGCAACGCCGCTGCCGCCGCGCCGACGGTCGGGATCGTGCCCGTAGCGGGTGATCTGGTTTCGGCGCTGACCGCCGCGCAATTCGCTTCGCACGCGCAGCTTTACCAGACGGTCAGCGCTCACGCCGCTGCGGTTCAAGAGTTCATGGCGACCATGCTGAGCGCCAGCTCGGGTTCGTATGCGGCCACCGAGGCGGCCAACTCGGCCGCGGTCGGATAGGTCATCGACTGACATGCTTGATTTCGCATCGCTACCGCCGGAGATCAACTCCGCGTTGATGTATTCGGGGCCCGGCTCGGGGCCGATGCTGACGGCCTCCTCGGCCTGGGGCGGCCTCTCCGCCGAGTTGCACACCATGGCATCGGCCTATGAGGGGGTGATCGCTGCCCTCACCGACGGATCATGGCTGGGCCCGGCCGCGGCGTCGATGGCGGCGTCATCCCAAGCGCAGGTCGAGTGGTTGGCCAGCACCGCTGGGCAGGCCGAGCAGGTCGCCGCTCAGGCGGCGGCCGCGGTCACCGCCTACGAATCGGCGTTCATCGCGACGGTGCCGCCACCGGAGATCGCGGCCAACCGCGCGCTGTTGATGGCGTTGGTGGCGACGAACCTCTTGGGCCAGAACACGGCCGCGATCGTGGCGACCGAGGCGCAATACGCCGAAATGTGGGCCCAGGATGCGGCCGCGATGTACGGCTATGCCGGCGCGTCATCCTCGGCGTCAACCCTGACGCCGTTCACAGCGGCGGCGGAGTCGGCCAATCCGGCCGGCCTGGGCACCCAGGCCTCGGCCGTCGCCCAAGCGGTCGGCTCCAGTGGTGGGCAGTCCGCGGTGACCAACACCTTGGCCGCGCTGGCCGGAGAGACGCCGGCACCACCCTGGCTCAGTAACCTCGACAACCTCGCAGCCGCGCTCGGCCTGACCGGGCACGTCTGGAACTCCAACGGCGACGGCATAGTCGTGGGCGGCGTAATGGGTGACATTCTGGAGGGCCTGACCGGATCGCAGACCTTGGATGCCAGTACCGGGTTCGATGCGTTTATCCGACTAATTTCCCCCACAAGGCTTTTCACCACCGCATTCAAAGACGTCGACGGCCTCGCCCACAGCATCATGCCCGCGGTCAGCAAGGCCTCCAGTGTCGCTGAGGCGATACCGCCCAGCCTTCCGACCGGAATTCCCGGCGCCGCCATGGGAGGCCTGGGCAAGGCGGAACTGGTCGGCAGGCTGTCGGTGCCCTCGACCTGGGGCGGTGTGAATCCGGCGGTGAGTCCCGCTGTGACGTCGGTCGGTGGGCTCGGCACTCCGGTTTCCGCGCAGCCGCTTACCGCGCAGCCCGTCGCCAACAGCATGGGCGGCGTGCCGGTGATGGGTGGCAACGGCGGGCGCGGCATGCAGTTTGCCGCTCCCCGATACGGTTTCAAGCCGACCGTCGTTCCTCATCCGCCGGCCGGAGGCTGACGCAAACCTAGGGGGTCACCAGTATCTTGCAGTGCCGTTCGGGGTCGGCGAGATCGTCGAACGCCGCGCCGACGTCCTCGAGGCCGACGTCGCCGGTGATCATCGGGGTGACGTCGATGTCGCCTTCGGCGATCGCCCGCAACGATTCGCCAAACTCGTTCGGGTCGTAGGCGAGAACGAACTGAACGTTGATCTCCTTGGCGATCGCGAAGAACGGGTGCACGGTGTCGGCTTGCATGCAGACGCCGACGACGACCAGCCGCGTGCCGTGCCGGGCACGGCGCATCACGTCGTCGATGATGCCGGGCACGCCGACGGCGTCGAAGACCACCACCGGGTGAACGCTGTCGAACGGCGAACTCTGCGCGGGGTCGATGGTCTGGTGCGCGCCCATCGTGGTGGCGAGTTCGCGCCGCTTCTGTGAAAAGTCGGCTGCCGCAATCGACTCGACTCCACGGGCCCGCAGCGCGGCGATGACGGCGATGCCGATCGGTCCGCAGCCGAGCACCAGCGCGGTCTCGCCGGGCTGGACGGCGGATTTGTTGACGGCATGTAGCCCGACTGCCATCGGCTCGGTGAGCGCGGCGTGCTGGGGGCTGAGCCCGTTGGGAATGGGCAGCAGCAGCGGTGCCGAAAGCAGCATCCGCTCCGCGTAGCCGCCCAGCGTTTTGTTGCTGTAGACGATCGGTTCGACGCTCTTGCCCGACACCAGCACCGGGATCGACGTGACAAGGGTTCCGGCCGCATGGGTTTCGGTGTCGGGCCCTGCCTCGAGTACCTCCGCGCTGAACTCGTGGCCCATGAAGACGTCGTGACCCAGGTCGACGTTCATCGCGCCGCCGGCCGCACTCGACATCTGATCGCTCAGCGACAGCATCTCGGCGCCGTGGGCGGCGAAATGCAGGTCCGAACCGCAGATTCCACATGATCGCACCGCCACCAGAACCTGACCGGGACCTGGCACGGGATCGGGCACGTCGTCGCGGTAGACCATGCGGCCTTCCCGCAGTACCGAGGCGCGCATCAGCTGCTCCTGTTCTCCGTCGCGCGTTCGCCGACGTGCTCGGTGATCGCCTTTACGACAGCTTGTCCCGCACGCCCGATCAGCTCCTCGCGTTTGTCCCTGGCCCACTCATGAGATGACCGGGCCGCTTCGAGCTGACCCTTGAAGTGCGGAATGACCTTGCGGGCCATCAGTTCATAGCAGTGGTAGGTCGCCTCGGGGGAGGCCCAGTCATGACCGAGCATCAGCAACGTCCCGAATCCACCGGACCGCTCCAGCAGGTCTTCGATGTGTTCGATCGCGTCGTCGGGGCTGCCGATGCAACAATTGCCCTTGGCCGCATAGTCTTCGACGAATTCGTACGGCGTCTGCGATCCTTCGACCTCGTTGGCCAGCGGGACAAACCCGGCGGCGCCGAAGTAGTCTGCGAAATCCTGCAGGCCGTACGTGCAGTCCTCGATCGCCTTTTCGCGGGTGTCGGCGAGGTGCATGATCGACAGCACGCGCCAGTCGGAACGGCTGGGCTCGTCGCGGCCGACCTTGGCGGCCTGCTCCTGCACTACCTGCCAGGTGTTGTCCAACGCCGCGTAGCCGCCGGGAACAGACATCGACAGCGAAAGCAGCGACGTGCCCATAGCTCCGGCCAGTCGTGGTCCGGACGGCGAAATCATTGCTGCCGTTGATATTTCGGGGTATGGCCAGGTGTAGGGCCGGATATGCAATTGCGCGTCACGCAAGGTGAACCAGTCCGAGTGACGACTTATCCGCTCGCTCGGTTCGGCGCGGAACAGCGCCAGTATCGCCTCCAGCGACTCCTGCATCATCCGGCGCTGCTCGATCGGGTCGATACCCATCATGTAGGCGTCCGATGGCAGGGCGCCCGGTCCGGCGCCGAACATCACCCGTCCGCGGGTCAGGTGATCCAGCAGCACCCAACGGTCGGCCACCATCAGCGGATGGTGGTACGGCAGCGACACCACACCGGTGCCCAACCGGATATGCCTGGTCCGTTCGGCGGCCGCGGCGATGAACACTTCGGGGCAGGCGATCAGCTCATATCCACCGGAATGGTGTTCGCCGAACCACGCCTCGTCGAAGCCGAGGCGGTCCAGCGCGACCACGCGCTCCATGTCGTATTCCAGTGCCACCGTGGGGGATTGGCCGGTCGGGTGGAACGGTGTGATGAAGACGCCGAAGTTCAGTGGACGGTTCATGACGACTCCGCGTCGGTCTTCAAGCTGGACAGGAATTCGAGTAGCAATTCGTTGACCCGGTCCGGTCTTTCCTGCTGCAGCCAGTGTCCGGCGCCCTCGATCAGCACCTCGCGGTAGCGGCCCGTCACCACCTCGGTTGCGCGGTCAGAGCGCATGAAACTCGCCACCGGGTCGGCGGTCCCGCCGATGAACATGGCGGGCACGTCGATGGTGGCGACCGGCGGGTCGGCCATGACCTCCCAGTTGCGGTCCAGATTCCGATACCAGTTCAGCCCGCCGGTGAACCCGGTGCGGGTGAACTCGGCGACGTAGTGGTCGACCTCGTGCGCGCTGATCCAGGCGGGCAGGCCGTCCTGCTCGGGTAGCCGCTCGATGAAGCCGGCCGGCCCGGGCCGGATCATGCGCAGCCCGGCCTCTGGGTCATCGGACAGCGCCAGGCCGCCCAGCAGCCGGGTGATGGTCCTGGCCGGGTCGGCGGCCAACTCGGCGTCGGCCACCCCGGGCTCCTGGAAATACAGCATGTAGAAGAAGTTGTCGCCGAAGATCGCCCGGAACGCCTGAGTCGGCGGAATCTGCGCCCGCGGTACCGGCGGAACGCTCAGGCCGACGACCGCCGCCACCCGGTCGGGGTGCAGCTGCGCAGAACCCCACACCACCGGGGCGCCCCAGTCGTGACCGATGAACACCGCCTTGTCGGCGCCGACGTCGTCGAGCAGACCGATCAGGTCGGCGGACAGGTCGGCGACGTTGTAAGCGGCGATGTCCGCCGGGCGGGTGGTGCGGCCGTAGCCGCGCTGATCAGGAGCCAGGACGTGATAACCGGCGGCGGCCAGCACCGGGATCTGGTGGCGCCAGGAGTAGGCCAGCTCGGGAAAGCCGTGCGCCAGCACCACGACCGGTGCGCCGGGCTCTCCCGCTTCGACGGTGTGTAACTGCACGCCGTTGGTCTCGATTACACGTTCGGTGATGGGGAAGCTGTCCGACACAAGTTCACCAAAGCACACGCCCGCCTCCGCCCGATAGGTGCTACGCGGGTGGGTGTGCTGCCGACGCTGTCGGGAACTGCGATTCGTTATTCGGTTGGTGACGATTCCAGGCGTGACCCGCTGTGCTCGGCTGCGCCCGAGCTGGCGATCAGGAGTGGCGGTAACCTGGACTATTCCAGCTGCGTGTATCGGGAAGGACCTGGCCGACGACGGCCGATGATTGATGAACCGGAAAAACGTAATCCGCACGCTCACGGCCATCGCAGTCGTGCTGCTGCTTGGCTGGTCTTTCTTCTACTTCAGCGACGACACCCGCGGCTTCAAGCCGGTCGACACGTCGGTGGCGATGGCCCAGATCAAGGGCGGCAACGTCAAGAGCGCCCAGATCGACGATCGCGAGCAGCAGGTCCGGATGACGCTGAAAAGCGCCGCCACCGGTACCGAGGGCTCCGACAAGATCATCACCCACTTCCCGACCGGCTATGCCGTCCCGCTGTTCGACCAGCTGAACACGAAGGACACCCAGGTCAGCACCGTCGTCAACCAGGGCAGCATCATCGGCTCGCTGGTGATTTACGTGCTGCCGCTGTTGCTGCTGGTCGGCCTGTTCATGATGTTCTCGCGCATGCAGGGCGGCGCCCGGATGGGCTTCGGCTTCGGCAAATCGCGGGCCAAGCTGCTGAACAAGGACATGCCCAAAACGACCTTCGCCGACGTCGCCGGCGCCGACGAAGCGGTCGAGGAGCTCTACGAGATCAAGGACTTCCTGCAGAACCCGTCGCGGTATCAGGCGCTGGGCGCCAAGATCCCCAAGGGCGTTCTGCTTTACGGCCCGCCGGGAACGGGTAAAACCCTGCTGGCGCGGGCCGTCGCCGGTGAAGCCGGCGTTCCGTTTTTCACCATCTCGGGTTCCGACTTCGTCGAGATGTTCGTCGGCGTCGGCGCATCGCGGGTGCGTGACCTGTTCGAGCAGGCCAAACAGAACAGCCCGTGCATCATCTTCGTCGACGAGATCGACGCGGTCGGCCGCCAGCGCGGCGCCGGGCTGGGTGGCGGTCACGACGAACGCGAGCAGACGCTGAACCAGTTGCTGGTCGAGATGGACGGCTTCGGCGAGCGCCAGGGTGTGATCCTGATCGCAGCCACCAACCGTCCCGACATCCTCGACCCGGCGCTGCTTCGGCCGGGACGCTTCGACCGCCAGATCCCGGTGTCCAGCCCCGACCTGGCCGGCCGGCGTGCCGTGCTGAGGGTGCACTCCAAGGGCAAGCCTTTCGGTCCCGACGTTGAGTTCGACGGGCTGGCCAAGCGGACCGTCGGCATGACCGGCGCCGACCTGGAGAACGTCATCAACGAGGCGGCGCTGCTGACCGCCCGCGAGAACGGCACGGTGATCACCGGCGCCGCCCTGGAAGAGGCGGTGGACCGGGTGGTCGGCGGGCCGCGGCGCAAGAGCCGGATCATCAGCGAGCAAGAGAAGAAGATCACCGCCTACCACGAGGCCGGGCACACGTTGGCCGGCTGGGCGATGCCCGGCGTCGATCCCGTCTACAAGGTCACGATCCTGGCCCGGGGTAACACCGGCGGCCACGCGCTGGCGGTGCCCGAGGACGACAAGGGAATGCACACCCGTTCGGAACTGATCGCCCGGCTGGTGATGGCCCTGGGCGGCCGCGCCGCCGAGGAACTGGTGTTCCACGAGCCCACCACCGGCGCGGTGTCTGACATCCAGCAGGCCACCAAAATCGCGCGTGCGATGGTCACCGAGTTCGGAATGAGTTCCAAGCTCGGTGCGGTCAAATACGGCACCGAGCACGGAGATCCCTTCCTCGGCCGGACCATGGGCAACCAAGCCGACTACTCCCATGAGGTTGCGCGGGATATCGACGACGAGGTGCGCAAGCTCATCGAGGCGGCGCACACCGAAGCGTGGGAGATCCTCACCGAGTACCGCGACGTGTTGGACATTGTGGCCGGCGAGCTGCTGGAGAAAGAAACCTTGCACCGTGCCGAGTTGGAGGCGATCTTCGGCGACGTCGAAAAGCGGCCACGGCTAACCTTGTTCGACGACTTCGGTGGCCGCATCCCGTCGGACAAGCCGCCGATCAAAACACCGGGCGAGTTGGCCATCGAGCGTGGCGAGCCGTGGCCCAAGCCGGAGGCCGAGCCCGCTTTCAAGGCTGCCATCGCAGCGGCGTCGCGTGATGCCGCGCAGGCCGAGGCTGAGCGAACCACCAACGGCAACAACGGTTCTCATGGCGGTCCGCAGCAATCCACGCAACCCGATTACGGCGCCCCGGCGGGCTGGCACGCCCCGGGATGGCCGCCGCAACAGTCGCCCGCGCAACAACCGCCGGGTTACTGGTACCCGCCGCCCTTGCCGACCCAGCCGCCACCGCACTGGCCTGCACCGCCGCACCAGCACATGGGTCAGCCCTACCCGCCGTATCCGCCGTATCCGCCGCCCGGTGCACCAGCACCGGAGACGGGCCAGGCCGTCGACCCCCCGGGTAGCGACCCGAGCCCGTCCAACCCGTCGACACACGGCTGAAACGAACGGAGTTCTGCGATGGTGCGGCTGAATTCTCACTCCGCGACCCTGAACGGACGAGTCTTCGATCAAGCGCGCGCCGAAGCGGCTGTCCGCGAGTTGCTCTACGCGATCGGCGAAGACCCGGACCGGCACGGGTTGGTGGACACGCCGGCCCGCGTCGCCCGCAGCTACCGGGAGATGTTCGCCGGCCTTTACACCGATCCGGATACCGTGCTGGACACCACCTTTGACGAACAGCACGACGAGTTGGTGTTGGTCAAAGAGATCCCGCTGTATTCCACCTGCGAGCACCATCTGGTGGCGTTTCACGGTGTCGCTCATGTCGGCTACATCCCCGGCCACGACGGACGGGTCACGGGTTTGTCCAAGATCGCCCGACTGGTCGACCTGTACGCCAAGCGGCCGCAAATCCAGGAGCGGCTCACCGCGCAGATCGCCGATGCCCTGATGCGCAAACTGGACCCGCGCGGTGTCATCGTCATTATCGAGGCCGAACATCTGTGCATGTCCATGCGCGGGGTTCGCAAACCAGGTGCCGTCACCACGACCTCGGCCGTGCGTGGCCAGTTCAAGTCCGACAACGCACTTCGAGCCGAGGCGCTCGATCTGATCCTGCGCAAGTGAGCACGGCGCACCTCCAAGTCATGGGGGTTGTGAACGTCACCGACGACTCGTTCTCGGATGGCGGGCGCTATCTCGATGCTGATCGTGCTGTCGAGCAGGGCCTGGCGTTGGCCGCCGAGGGTGCGTCGATCATCGACGTCGGGGGCGAGTCGACCCGCCCCGGTGCGGTCCGCGTCGATCCGCGAGTCGAGACGGCCCGTGTTGTCCCTGTCGTCAAAGGGCTTGCATCGCAAGGAATTACCGTCAGCGTCGACACGATGCACGCTGGCGTTGCGCGTGCCGCTCTGGAAAGCGGCGCATCGATGGTCAACGACGTATCGGGCGGGCGCGCGGATGCCGCCATGGCGGGTCTGCTCGTTGAGGCCGATGTGCCGTGGGTGTTGATGCACTGGCGTTCGGTATCGGCCGATCGCCCGCATCAGCTGCCGGCCTATCGCAATGTGGTGGCCGAAGTACGCGCCGAACTCATGGCCTGCGTCGACGATGCGGTTGCCGCAGGAGTCAATCCATCGAAGCTGATCGTCGACCCCGGTCTGGGATTCGCCAAGTCCGGCCAGGATAATTGGGCCTTGCTGCACGCGCTGCCGGAGTTGGTCTCCAGTGGCATCCCGGTGCTGGTCGGAGCGTCGCGCAAGCGTTTTCTCGGTAGCTTGTTGGCCGGCCCGGACGGTGCGGCACGGCCACCCGATGGCCGTGAGACCGCAACCGCGGTGGTGTCGGCACTGGCCGCATTGCATGGCGCATGGGGAGTGCGGGTACACGATGTGCGAGCCTCGGTCGACGCCGTCAAAGTCGTCGAGGCGTGGACGCGGGCGGGGGCGATAGGTTCTGATGGCTGATCGAATCGAGTTGCGCGGCTTGACCGTTCGCGGCCATCACGGGGTGTTCGACCATGAGCGCGCCGACGGCCAGGATTTCGTCGTCGACATCACCGTCTGGATCGACCTGGCGGACGCGGCGGCCAGCGACGACTTGGCTGACACCTACGACTACGGCGTGCTGGCCGAACGCGCGGCGGCCGTCATCGCCGGCCCGGCCCGCAATTTGATCGAAACTGTCGCCGGCGCGATCGCCGAGGACGTAATGCAAGACAAACGAGTGCACGCAGTGGAGGTGACAGTGCACAAGCCGCAAGCTCCGATTCCGCAGAGCTTCGACGATGTAGCCGTGGTGGCCCGCCGGTCACGGCGCGGCGGACGTGGTCAGGTGGTCCCCCTATGACCCGCGTCGTCTTATCGATCGGATCGAACCTCGGTGACCGGCAGGCCCGGCTGCAGTCGGTGCTCGACCGGCTGGGCGACACCGTGCAGGCGGTCTCCCCGGTGTACGAGACGGCGGCCTGGGGCGGCGTCGAGCAGGGCCCCTTCCTCAACGCGGTGCTGATCGCCGAGGACCCGACGCTCGACGGACACGGCTGGTTGCGCCTCGCCCAGGAATTGGAGGTCGCCGCGGATCGCGTGCGGGGGCAGCGGTGGGGCCCGCGGACCCTCGACGTGGACCTGGTCAGCTGCTATCTGACGTCGCTGGATGGGGATGGCGAGCTGTTCTCCCTTGACGACGGTCTGACCCTGCCGCATCCGCTGGCCCACCTGCGCGCCTTCGTGCTGATTCCGTGGCTGGCCGTGGACCCCGACGCCACGTTAACGCTGGCGGGCGGAAAGCAGTCGGTGGCCAAGCTGCTTGCCGAGCTGGATGCGGCCGATCGCTCCCTTGTCCGGCGCACTGATGTGGTGCTCGAGCCGCGCGCGTCGGAAAGCTGATGGGGCCTACCCGAAAACGGGACCTGACCGCAGCGGCGCTGGGCACGGCGGCGGCGGGATACCTGCTGGTTGTGCTGCTCTACCGGTGGTTTCCGCCGATCACGATCTGGACGGGTCTGTCGCTGTTTGTGGTCGGCGTTGCCGAAGCCGGGTGGGCGCGCTACGTGCGAACCAAGATCAGCGACGGTGAGATCGGCGACGGACCCGGCTGGCTGCATCCCCTCGCGGTGGCGCGCAGCCTGGTCGTCGCCAAGGCGTCGGCCTGGGTAGGAGCGCTGGCGTTGGGCTGGTGGGTCGGGCTGCTGGTGTTCCTGTTGCCCCGGCGCTCATGGCTCAGGGTGGCGAGCGAAGACACCGTCGGGACGGCGGTCGCGGCCATCAGCGCGCTGGCTCTGGTGATTGCTGGGCTGTGGTTGCAACACTGCTGTAAGTCGCCGGGGGATCCGACTGAGAACGGTGAGGCCGCCGAGGGCTAGCTCGGGGCCTGTCGGCCGATTAGTCCAGGTGAGAAACGCCGGAGGACGGCGACACGCGGAGTGACCCCGGGCCGGTACATTTGGGCCATGACCGATCTGTCCCGCGGCGCCCGGGTGCGGCGCGGCGGCCGCAGACCGGGTTGGGTGCTGCTGACCACGTTGCTGGTCTTGGCGATCGGGGCCAGTTCTGCGCTGGTTTTCACCAGCAAGGTGGAGCTCCTCAAACTTGCCGTGATCCTCGCTTTGTGGGCCGCCGTGGTTGCAGCGTTCGTCTCGGTGATTTACCGCCGGCAAAGCGACGTGGATCAGGCCCGGGCGCGGGACCTGAAGCTGGTCTACGACCTGCAACTGGACCGGGAGATCTCCGCGCGCCGCGAGTATGAGCTCACCGTCGAATCCCAGTTGCGCCGAGAGCTGGCCAGCGAGCTGCGCGCGCAGGCCTCCGATGAGGTGTCGGAGCTGCGGGCCGAGCTGGCCGCGCTGCGCACGAACCTGGAGATCCTGTTCGACGCCGAGCTCAGCGAGCGTCCGGCGCTGGAAAGTGAACGCAAGCCCGTACGGGGCTACAGCGAATGGGACCGCGAGAACGAGAGCGCCCGCGAGCGGATCAACCGGGTCGCGTCGGTGCGGGCCGAAGAGCCGGCCCGGCGCACCGACGACTCGATCATCGACGTACACGAGGAGCCGTTGGTACCTACTCCGCCAAGGCAGCCGGCCGCGGAGAGCTATCAGCAGGCGTACGCCCAGCAGCCCGCCGAGGCGTATGCAGCGCCGCGGCAAAACCGGGCGCCGGAGGCGCAGCAGGCACCGGAACCAGAACGCGGCGCCCAATGGCGTCAGAACAACGACGCCGGACAGTCGGGCGCGTGGGCCGCGCCGGCAGCGCCACCCGCGCCCGAGCGTCCGCAGGAAGGCCAAGGCTGGGCTCCACCGGAACGGCAACCGCAGCCCGGCGGTTGGGCCGCGTCGGGGGCGTCGCCGACCCCCGGGCCCGAGCGATTCGAGCCACCACAGCGCCCGCGACGTTCACATCGGCGGGCTGAGGCACCTCCGCAGCCTGAGCCGCAGTTCGTCGTGCCGCCCGAGCCGCAGTTCGCGCCGCCTCCGCAACCCGAGCCCCAATTCGTGTCGCCGCCTCCGCTACCCGAGCCGCCACAGCAACAGCCGCGAATTCCATGGCCGCCGCGCACGGAAGAGCCCCGCCAGCAAGAGCAGCCGGCCTGGCAGCCGGTCAGCTCCGAGGGACAGTGGCTGCCGCCCGGAGCGCCCGGCAGCCACTGGAACGCCGGCCAGGCCGACAGCGCCGCGCCGTCGTCGTGGGCCTACGACAACGCGCCGTCACGCGACAGGACGTCGCATCGTTCACCGAGCATCGGCGAACCGCCTTCCTCGCCGGTCGAACAACGGGGACGCCATTCCAGCGGACCTGCCGAACCGTCGACGGGTCAGGCCGGCGAAGCCGCGGCCGAATGGGGCGAGTCGGGCCGTCGCGCACGGTCCCGTCACTCCGCGGACTTCCCCGACCCCGGCTTCAGCGGGTCAGCCACGCCGGCGCCGGCGATGTCACCGCCGCCGGCTCCGCCGCCGCCGTCGGCGCCGTCATCGCTGGACAAGGGGCCGGTGATGTCTCCGCCGCCTATGCGGCCGCCCAGCGCTCGTCATCGCAGCACCGACCCGTACTCCGAGACCGAGGAGCCGCCGTCTGGCGGCCAGTCGGTCGCCGAATTGCTTGCGCGGCTGCAAACAGCTCCGTCGGAAGGCGGTCGTCGCCGACGCCGCGAAGACTGAGGCGAAGACCACAGCGTCCTAGCTGCGTCTTCGCGGTAGAGTCTTTACGACCGTCCGGTACCCGCTACGCGGGACTGGAACGAACCAAGAGAGTTGTGAGGGTCGTCTGCGATGGTGCAGTTCGACGGGTTGCGCCCCGCTCGGCTCAAGGTGGGGATCATCTCCGCAGGCCGGGTGGGAACCGCGTTAGGTGTGGCGCTCGAACGCGTCGACCATGTCGTGGTTGCGTGCAGCGCGGTGTCCCGCGCGTCCCAGCAGCGTGCCGAGCGCTGGCTACCTGACACCCCCGTCGCTCCGGTGCCCGACGTCGCCGGTAACGCCGAGCTTTTGCTGTTGGCCGTCCCGGACACTGAGCTGGCGGGCCTGGTTTCGGGCCTGGCTGCCACATCCGCGGTGCGGCCGGGCGCCATCGTCGCGCACACCTCTGGCTTCAACGGCGTTGACGTGCTGGCGCCGCTGAGCGCTCAGGACTGCATACCGCTGGCGATTCATCCGGCTATGACGTTCACCGGATCCGACGAGGACATCTCCCGACTGCCGGACACCTGCTTCGGGATCACCGCCGCCGACGAGGTCGGTTACGCGATCGCGCAGTCCCTGGTGCTCGAGAGCGGCGGCGAGCCGTTCCGGGTCCCCGAGCAGGCCCGCACGCTGTACCACGCCGCATTGGCCCAC
>DATDLZ010000008.1:0-20303 GCA_036519055.1 Mycobacterium sp. | reverse complement strand
TGACCAGAGTCACGAGGTCGAGTTGTGCGTGGGCCGTCGCGATGATCTCCGAGTTGCGGTGCCCGAAATTCACCGCCGAGTACGCGGCCAGGCAGTCCAGGTAGCGGCGCCCCTCGACATCGGTGATCCATGATCCCTCGGCGCTGGCCGCCACCACCGGCAGCGGTGCATAGTTGTGAGCGGTGTAGCGCTCGTCGAGCGCGATCGCTGATGCGGTCAGCGCGCCGCTAGTAGCGATCACAGTGTCCAAGACTGTCATGAATACACCTCCAGCGTGCAGCACTTGACCGAGCCGCCACCCTTGAGTAGCTCGGACAAATCGATACCGATGGGTTCGAACCCGGCGTCGGCCAATTGCCTGGCGAACCCGACGGCGGCGGCCGGGTGCACGACGTGGCGACCGTCGGAGACAGCATTCAGCCCGAACGCATAAGCATCGGCACTGTCCACCACGATCGCGTCGGGGAACTGGGTCTCCAGATGCGCTCGTGATACGTAGCTAAAGGCTGGGGGATAGTAGGCGATGGTCGTGTCGTCGAGCACGGTCAGCGCGGTATCGAGATGGTAGAAGCGCGGATCAACCAGTTGCAGGCTGATCACCCGGCGGTCGAAGATCCCGGCGATCTCGCCGTGTGCCCGCAGGTCGGTTCGAAAACCGTACCCGGCCAAGATGTCATCGCCCACCGGCAGCAGATCTCCTTGGCCCTCGTTGACATGCCGAGTATGCCGCGGCTGGTAACCATGAGCTCTCAGCCATTCGGCGTAAGCAGCTGACTCCTGTTGGCGTTGAGCGTATTTGAAGCGTGCGACAGCGGCCGTGCCGTCGAGTATCAACCCGCCGTTGGCGGCGTACACCATGTCGGGCAATCCGGGCACCGGCTCGACCAGGTCGACGGTGTGTCCCAACTGTCGGTAGATGTCGTATAGGCGCTGCCACTGCGTGAGAGCAACGCCTCTGTCGACGGGGTTGGTGGTGTCCATCCAGGGATTGATCGCGTAGTCGACCGCGAAGAACTGCGGCGGCGTCATGACGTAGTGCCGGACCCGCGCGCGGCGTTCTGTGGCCGTAGCGGCTTGATGCCGCGTGTCGGCCCCGGAGTCCGCGAAGATCGTCATAAATCAACGGTATGGGAGGAGCGGTACGCAATCTATCGAAGATTATTGCTTCTACAACCCACTTCTATTGCGTGAAATGCCATAATGCAAGGGTCTGTTGTGAGAGGAGGCGCGATGGACCGGTTAGACGGCATCGACGAGCAGATTCTCGCCGAGCTCGCCCAGCATGCCCGGGCGACATTCGCCGAAATCGGCGAGCGGGTCCGGTTGTCGGCCCCCGCGGTCAAACGGCGCGTCGACCGGATGCTCGACAGCGGTGTGATCAAGGGTTTCACCACCGTCATCGATCGGACCGCGGTGGGCTGGAACACCGAGGCCTATGTACAGGTTTATTGCCATGGCCGAATCTCGCCAGATGAGCTGCAGCGAGCCTGGATCGACATTCCCGAAGTCGTGAGCGCCGCAACGGTAACCGGGACCGCCGACGCCATCCTGCGGGTGCTGGCACACGATGTGCGGCATTTGGAAGACGCTCTGGAGCGAATCCGGATCAGCGCCGATATCGAACGCAGTGAGAGCATCGTCGTGCTGTCGAACCTCATCGATCGGTCACGCCCGCAGGGGTGACCGACCGTCGGCCCCCGCAGTCGTGTATGAACTCCAAATGACCACTAGCTCAGGGAGCAACGGAATTCTGATCGTCGGCGGAGGACTCGCCGCGACCCGGACCGCTGAGCAACTGCGTCGGGCGAACTTCACCGGTCCGGTCACCATCGTCAGCGACGAGGTGCACTTGCCGTACGACCGCCCCCCGCTGTCCAAGGAGTTGTTGCGCCGCGAGGTCGACGACGAGACGCTCAAGCCGCGCGAGTTCTACGACGAGCAGAACATCACCTTGCGGCTGGGGTCGGCGGCCACCGGCATCGACACCACGGCACAGACCGTCACGCTCGACGACGGATCCACCCTCGGCTATGACGAACTCGTTATCGCGACGGGCCTTGTGCCGCGGCGCATTCCGGCGTTCCCCGACTTGGACGGTATCCGGGTGCTGCGTTCGTTCGACGAAAGTCTGGCCCTGCGCCGGCACGCATCCAAAGCACGGCACGCGGTGGTGGTCGGCGCCGGATTCATCGGCTGTGAGGTCGCCGCCAGTCTGCGCGGATTGGGAGTCGACGTCGTGCTGGTCGAACCGCAGCCCGCGCCGCTGGCGGCCGTCCTTGGCGAACAGATCGGCGAACTGGTGGCCCGGCTGCATCGCGCTGAAGGGGTCGACGTGCGCACCGGCGTCGGAGTCGCCGAGGTCCGGGGCCGCGGTCACGTCGAGACCGTGCAGCTGACCGACGGCACCGAGTTCAGCGCCGATCTGGTCGTTGTGGGCATCGGGTCGCGGCCCGCGACCGATTGGCTCGACGGCAGCGGTGTCGAGGTCGACAACGGCGTGATCTGCGACGCCGCCGGGCGGACCAGCGCCCCCAACGTGTGGGCTCTCGGCGATGTCGCATCCTGGCGCGACCCCAAGGGACACCAAGTGCGGGTGGAACATTGGAGCAACGTCGCCGAGCAGGCTCGTGCTGTCGTGCCCGCGATGCTCGGCCAAGACGCCCCGTCGGCCGTCGTCGTCCCGTATTTCTGGAGCGATCAGTACGACGTCAAGATCCAATGCCTGGGTGAGCCCATCGCCACTGACACCGTGCACGTCGTCGAGGACGACGGCCGAAAGTTTCTCGCCTTCTACGAGCGCGACGGCGCGGTGGCCGGCGTCGTCGGCGGCGGTATGCCCGGCAAGGTGATGAAGACGCGCGCGAAAATTGCTGCCGCGGTGCCGATTTCCGAAGTACTCGGGTGACGCGCGGTCCGCGAATTCAATTCGAGAACTGCTCAAGGGCCTTGCGCACAGCGGGAAGCGCTTTTCCGGCTTGATGTTCGATGAGCGCGGCCTCTGCGACCATGCCTACCCACAGTTGCGCGCTCTCATAGGGGTGCGGACGTTTGAAGGCGACGAAGTCCGCCTTGCAGAGCTCGGCGCTTGCGTGGTTGCGACGAGCGATTTCGTCGGTGACAGCGGGCTCAGCGCGAGCCTCCAGTAGCAGGGCGCGCACACCGCGGTCGCGTAGGCATCCGTCGAGGTACGTGTGTGCCACGCAGGTCAGGCGACCACGCCCGGGCGGCATGCCGTCGATGGCTGCTTGAATTTGGGTGGCCAATCGTTCGTGGAATTCTCGGTGCAGCGCAAGGAGATACGAGGCGCGGTCGCCGAAATGGTGAAAGAAGGTGCCTTTCGCCACCCCGGCTTCCTGCACGATGAGATTGACGCTCAAACCGGCCAACCCGGTGCGCTCGGCCAGTCGCAGGCCGGCGTCGATGAGCGCTTCTCGGGTTTTGGCCATTGCCTCCTTGCGCACACCCTTAGGCGTGGCGGGTGGCATCGAGGTCATGCGGGCACTCTAACCGCCGCTCTGCGTGCGGCCTTGCGCTGACTGCGCCGTGCCAGCAACTCGCCATACTGTTCGCAGACGTGGATCACCCCGGTGAGTTGGTAGGTGATCCAGCCTTTGTGGGTCGACGGCAGGTTGTGTTCAAAGAATCGGTGGCCGGCGATCTGTAAGAGCCACCCTCCGAGGAACATTGGCAGTCCCGCTCGGGGTTTGGTGAACAGCAGCGGGATTCCGGCTGCGATGACAGGTGTGCCGACCATGTGCGTCAATCGCGCGCCACGGCTGGTGTGTTGGGTTCGGTAGTAGGCCATCTTGTCCGAAAACGGCGCGTCAGTTGCGGGGGCAGTCATCGATCACTCCTTGAGTTAGAGATAGCCCCAATGTATCGTTGACTGACCGGTCGGTCAATGAAAGGACGAGAGATGGTCACGATGGTCGAGACGCGAGTGGGCAAGGTTGCCTACAGCGACGTCGGAGAAGGGCCTGCGGTGGTGCTGCTGCACGCCACGTTGCATGACCGCCACGATTTCGACCCAATCGTGGCACCCCTTAGTCGCGACCACCGCGTGATCGCACTGGACTGGCCGGGGCACGGTGAGTCGCCGACGCCAATGTCGAATTACCAGCCCACTGCCGCTTCGTTCGCGGATGTTCTTGCCGATGTCGTTGCGGCACTGAACCTTCAGCGTGTGGCATTGATCGGAAACTCCGTTGGTGGTTTTGCCGCCGCACGACTGGCGATCGCCGACCCGCAACTGGTGTCACGACTGGTCTTGGTCAACAGCGGCGGGTTCATCGCAAGCCCGGTGACCAACCTCTACTGCCGATTGCTCGGCACCCCAGCGGTGATGAAACGAGTCCTACCGCGCTCCATTCGCAGCTACATGAAGGCATCCAGCGACAACGACAACGTCGTGCAAGAACGCGCGCTGGAACGGGCGAACACCCCAGAGGGTGTATTGCTCACGGCGTCGATGTGGCGCAGCTTCGCCGCGCGCGAATACGATCTGCGTCCACGCGCAGACCGCATCACCGCGCCATGCCTGGTGATCTGGGGATCGAAAGACACCGCAATCCCTATGCGGCTGGGCCGATCTACTGCCGCCGCGATACCGGGTGCGCGGCTGGAGGTCCTGCCGACCGGCCATATCCCGTTCTCCTCGGACCCCGCTGGATTCTTGGCCGTTGCCGCACCGTTTCTGGCTGCCGCACGCGACAGCGTGCAGTGATTTGGAAACGAGTCGGCCTAGAACTCGCCGAGATAGAACGGCGAGCCTTGGTCGTCGGTGCACTCAGCCTGCATCCCGTATGGCTGCCTCGCCGGCTCCGCCAATACGGTTCCGCCGGCTTCACGGACTCGTGCGACGGCCGCGTCGATGTCTGCCACCGTCCACATCGGAACGGTCGCCGGCCGAGCGTTGCCGCCCCCGACTCCGGCCATCGGGCGGGTGTTCTGCAACTGCCAACCGTCGACGATCCGCCCCGCCGTGAACGTCCAGCCCAGAATCCGGGCATAGAAGTCGCGGAAGGCCGCTGACTCCGCCGTACGGTAGGTGACATAGGCCAGCTCGCCCGGGCCGGAGCCGTTGAGCGCCAGCCGTTTCTGGCGCCCGGGTGGTTCGTACACCGCGAACGCGACACCCTGCGGATCGGTGGCATCGAGGATGGTGCCGTAGTCGGTTCGGCGCACCTCACCCGGCGCTCCGCCGGCGTCGGCGATCGCTTGCCGCGCCGCGTGCACATCCGTCACGGCATAGCAGCAGAACAGCGTCGGCGCGGCCGAGGTGGCGGCGATGCCGATCGGAAGCTCGGTGTTGGTCACCTGGTGCGCGGCGGGAGCATAAGACCATCCGAGCACGTGTCGGTAGAAATCGGCCGCGCGTGCCGGGTCGGGCACCCAGACCGACACATACCCGATGTCGCCGTGCTGAATGAGTTCGTCGGCGGACGGCTCGTTCAGTGCGGCAATCTCTGCGTCGGTGGTGCTCATCTCGACTCCTTCTGTTCGATGTGGCAGGGTCAGCGCCGACTCCAACCGGCGGCGCAGTCGCGCGGCGAACGCCGGATCGGGCTGTACCGGAAGGTCTTCGGCGCGCAGCACGTTCAGCGGATCGTGATTCATGACGTGCCTCCTTCCGGGTAATGCTGTTTGAACGCCCGACGGGCGCGGACCAGGAGTGCCTCGGTGGCATGGACCGTGCGCCCGATCAGCGCGGCGCATTCGGGTACCGAGCAGTCGTCCATGTAGCGCAGTGCCAACACGGTGCGGTGTGGTTCGGACAATCGTGTCAGCACGCTTTCGGCAACGAGGCGGTCCAGCTCGGCGTCCCAGTTGTCCACCGAGCCGACCGGCTCCGGCAGTTCGGCCACCGGCACGGTGAGCCGATCATGTCGACGTCGGTAATGATCGGCGAGCTTGTGCCGTGCCACCCCGATCAGCCACGGCACACCGATCGGCGGCGGATCGTTCTTGCGGGCAGCATCCATCGCCGCGAGAAAGGTTTCTGAGGTCAGATCTTCCGCGGTACCGCGATCGGCGCAGCGACGAACGAAGTACCCGTACACAGTCGGCAACGCCTGGTCATATAGCGCAAGCAGCGCCCGGGCGGCGTCGTTGGGTTCCGGTAGCGCGCTCACACTCTTATCGTCGCGCTGGCGCCGGAAACTCCGACGGGTAAGCGAAAAATTATTCGCCGACGTCGTTATTCCCAGGTGACCGGCGGACCGTGTGGGGAGCACACGCCCAGCAGCCGGTCATCCCCACCGGGCCAGCAGCGGGCACGGACCGCGAACTCGACCGGAGCGTCCGGCGTTCGCCGATGCGGTTCCAGCATCAAATGGGCGAACGGTGACTCGGCCCGCGCGCGTCCCCCCAATTCATCGATCTCGGCCGAGACGGTTTCCTGCTCGTTCACCGACAGGTACTGCCACATGATCGAATGCCACAGCACGGTAAGTGAGCCGGGCGAAACCTCCAGGTCCGCGACGGCGTCGGTGGCATTGCGGAGGTGCAACGGCGCCGGCACCCGCCGGGCAATACCGATCGCGCCGCGCAAGCGCTCCAGCCGCGCCGGCTGGTCGGGCCAGACATAGCTCAGCAACGTCAACTCGCCATCGGGGCTCGTCGCGTCCAGCGGCGCGATGTCGTAGCCGTGACGTTCGACGATCCGCAGGCTCGCGTCGGGAGGCAGTGGGCCCCGCCACGCGTCGTCGACGAGCACCGGTGAATCGACCGGGCCCCACTCGCCGCCTGGATAGCGGTAACGGTAATGGTCGGCGCGCAGGTTCAGCCCTGCACTGCAGCCGATCTCGAAAACCCTTACCGGCGAATCGAATCGGTCGACCAGAGCCAGCAGACCACCGATCAGCGCGGCCGACCGGCCCACCTCGTTGGTCTGCGGCGGCTGGTCAAGAGTGCCGCGCAGATAATCGGCGTGCTCGGAGGCGGCCTGCACGATATCGGGCCATCCGGCTTCGGTATCCCAGTGCCCGCCGACACTGGGATACCAGCGGCGCAGCGCCGGCGCGCGGCCGTCGAGAACCAACCGGTGCAACCCGCCGAGCAGTCTCAGCGGGAGAGCCAGCCGGCCGGATTCGCTTTCGTGTCCGGCCAGGATCGCTGCAAACACACCGTCGGCTTCGACGTCGGCGGCCACCTGCTGCAACACGTCGCCGTACATCGACGAACCCATGGCCGCGCAAACCTGGCCCTGCACCTGGATGGTCTGCAGCAGCCGGCTCATCGGTCCAGTTCCTTCAGTCCGGCGCGGACGACCTCGAACGCGTCCCCAATCGCCTCCGGCAGCGAGACGGATTCATCGTCCAGCCAGTGCTCGTAGGCGCTCAGCGCCACGCCGAGCATCATCCACGCGACCGTCTGTGGCTTCAGGTCGGCGGTCTTGGCGCCGGTTCGGCGTGCCACGAAGCCCGCGATCACGTCGCGCCACCCCGCATACATCGTCATCGAATATGCCTGCAGCTCAGCCGTTTGCAGGATCACTCGCATCCGCTGCCGATGTCGGACAGTTTCGGACTCGTCAAAGGTGTTGAACGACAGGAGCGCATCGCGCAGCGCCTCGCCGAGCGGCATATCGGGATCGACATGGTCCAGCAGGTCTCGCAGGTGCTGCAGGTGAGCGTCGAAGTCCCCCCAGGGAATTGCGTTCTTCGACGCGTAGTAGCGGAACACGCTCCGGCGGGCGATCCCGGCCGCTTGCGCCACGTCGTCGACGCTCACCTCCGAGAATCCGCGGTCGGCGAACAGCCCGAGCGCGGCGTCGGAGATGTGCTCACGCGTGGTGGACCGGCGGCGGCCGGCCCGAGGCTGCTGCTGCGCCATGATCCCCGCCCTTCCATTCCGGCACTCGATGCCATATTCTGACTGAGATTTTGACCACATCGACTCGAATTGTCGAGCCCCGAACGAAGGAAAGGCAACGTCATGGAGCCGAAGCAAACGATGGATAGCGACGCCGGAGCCGCCTCGCCGGCGACATCCAAATCAGAGCTCGTCACCGAGACCCTGGTTGAAGAGGTCTCCATCGACGGGATGTGCGGGGTCTACTGATCGTGAGCGCCCCTGCACAGGAGCGGGGCGAGTTCGATCCCGATCGCGCATGGCGGTTGCACCCACAGGTGGCCGTGCGGCCAGAGCCCTTCGGTGCGCTGTTGTATCACTTCGGAACTCGCAAACTGTCGTTCCTGAAGAACCGCACCATCCTCGCGGTGGTGCAATCGTTGGCCGAATATCCCGACGTCCGCGCCGCCTGCCGGGCCGCGGGCGTGGAGGACTCGCAGCAGCAGCCCTACTTGCATGCGCTCGGCGTGCTGGCCGGGTCGCACATGCTGGTCCGGGCCGAAGCGAAGGAGGCAGCATGACGCGCGCCGGCGACAATGCGAAGCGAAGCGATGGGAAGGAGCGGCGCATATGACATCGACGGTGCCACGTCTCATCGAGCAGTTCGAACATGGTTTGGACGCACCCATCTGCCTGACCTGGGAGCTGACCTACGCCTGCAATCTGGCCTGCGTGCATTGCCTGTCGTCGTCGGGCAAACGCGATCCGCGTGAGTTGTCCACACAGGACTGCAAGAACATCATCGATGAGCTGGAACGCATGCAGGTTTTCTACGTCAACATCGGCGGCGGGGAACCGACTGTGCGGCCGGACTTTTGGGAGTTGGTGGACTATGCCACCGCTCATCACGTTGGGGTGAAGTTCTCCACCAACGGCGTGCGGATCACTCCCGAGGTGGCGGGCCGGCTGGCGGCCAGCGACTACGTCGACGTCCAGATCTCGCTGGACGGCGCGACCGCCGAGGTCAACGACGCCGTGCGCGGTCCCGGGTCCTTCGCGATGGCCGTCCGGGCGCTGGAGAACCTCGCCGCCGCCGGATTCTCCGACGCCAAGATCTCCGTGGTCGTGACTCGCCACAACGTCGATCAGCTCGACGAATTCGCCTCGCTGGCAAGCCGATACGGCGCCACGCTGCGTATCACCCGATTGCGGCCCTCTGGCCGCGGCGCCGATGTCTGGGACGACCTGCATCCGACCGCCGACCAGCAGGTCCAGCTCTACCAGTGGCTGGTCACCAAGGGCGATCGAGTGCTGACCGGCGACTCCTTCTTCCATCTGTCCGGGCTGGGCGAACCGGGCGCGTTGGCCGGCCTGAACATGTGCGGCGCGGGGCGGGTGGTGTGCCTGATCGACCCGGTCGGCGACGTGTACGCCTGCCCGTTCGCCATCCACGACCGCTTCCTGGCCGGAAACGTGTTGTCCGACGGCGGGTTTGACAAGGTCTGGAAGGATGCCCCGCTGTTCCGGGAGCTCCGCGAGCCGCAGTCCGCGGGCGCCTGTGGCAGCTGTGGGCACTACGACAGCTGCCGCGGTGGCTGCATGGCGGCCAAGTTCTTCACCGGCCTGCCGATGGACGGACCCGACCCGGAGTGTGTTCAGGGCTACGGCGCGCCGGCGCTGGCACAGGAACGCGACAAACCACGTCCGGCAGGTGACCACTCGCATGGCCGGCGGAAGGGCGGACCCGTACCGCTGATGCTGTCCACGCAGCCACCCTCACCGCCGCAGCGGCTGTGCAACGAAAGCCCGGTCTAGCCGTGGCTCGTGATGTCTGGTTCGAGACGGTTGCCATCGCGCAGGAACGCGCGAAGCGGCGGCTGCCCAAGTCGTCCTATGCCGCGCTGGTGGCCGCCAGCGAAAAAGGGCTGACCGTTTCCGACAACGTCGAGGCGTTCGGTGAGCTGGGTTTCGCGCCTCATGTGGTCGGCGCGCTCGAGAAGCGTGACATGTCGACCACCGTTATGGGACAAGACATTTCCCTACCGGTGATCATCTCACCGACGGGTGTGCAGGCGGTCGATCCAGATGGCGAGGTGGCTGTCGCCCGCGCGGCCGCGGCACGCGGCACGGCGATGGGATTGTCGTCGTTTGCCAGCAAGCCGATCGAGGACGTGATCGCCGCCAACCCGAAGTTGTTCTTCCAGGTCTACTGGTCGGGCGGGCGCGACGTGATCGCCGAGCGTGTCGAGCGAGCCCGGCAGGCCGGCGCCGTCGGTTTGATCGTCACGACCGACTGGTCGTTCTCGCATGGCCGGGACTGGGGCAGCCCCAAGATCCCGGAGCAGATGAATCTGAGGACCATGCTGCGGATGTCACCGGAGGTGATCACTCGGCCCGGTTGGCTGTGGAGATTCGGCAAGACGCTGCGTCCACCGGATCTGCGGGTGCCTAACCTGGCCCGCCGCGGAGAGCTCGGGCCGCCGTTCTTTGCCGCCTACGGGGAGTGGATGGGCACTCCGCCGCCGACCTGGGCGGACATCGCCTGGCTGCGTGAACTGTGGGGCGGCCCATTCATGCTCAAGGGCGTGATGCGGCTCGACGACGCGAAAAGGGCCGTGGATGCCGGTGTTTCGGCGATCTCGGTGTCTAATCACGGCGGCAACAACCTGGACGGCACCCCGGCGGCCATTCGCGCACTGCCCTCCGTTGCCGACGCTGTCGGCGACCAGGTCGAGGTTTTGCTGGACGGCGGCATCCGGCGTGGCAGCGACGTCGTGAAGGCGCTGGCGCTGGGCGCGCGCGCCGTGATGATCGGCCGCGCCTACCTGTGGGGTCTGGCGGCCGCCGGGCAGCCCGGCGTGGAGAACGTGCTCGACATTCTTCACGGCGGTATCGACTCCGCCTTGATGGGTCTGGCGCGCGCCTCGGTGCACGACCTCAATCGGGACGACGTTCTGGTGCCGGATGGTTTCACCCGAACGCTCGGGGCGAGCCCACCCGCGGCGGGAGGAACGTAGCCCCCTCGCAGATGCGAGACCAGCGGGTATGTTGGTGCGCACGTGGCGGACGTGGCGCCGGTGACCGGTCTTAGTGAACGGCCAGCAGGAAAATATTCTTCGAGAGCGCCAACAACCGATGCACTGCAGGTGAATTCGTCTTACCATCACCGAGTGGTCCAGTCCGAACTCGGGGGCTCTACGTCGAGCCAGTTGCAGAGCGTGCCGTTAGGGCTGACGATACCGGTTGGCTCGACCGAGCAGCACGGGCCGCATTTGCCGCTGGACACCGACACCCGGATCGCGACCGCCGTCGCCCGTGAAGTGACCGCACGACTCGCCGGCGACCCCCGCTTGGAGTGGATGTTGGCGCCGGCGATCGCCTACGGCGACAGCGGCGAGCACCAGAGCTTCCCCGGAACGATCTCGATCGGCACCGACGCGCTGAGCGCGTTATTGCTGGAGTACGGCAGGTCGGCGACCTGCTGGGCGCGGCGGCTGCTCTTCGTCAACGGCCATGGCGGCAACATCGCGGCGCTGAGCCGCGCGGTGAACCGACTGCGATTCGAAGGGCGTGACGCCGCGTGGTGTCCGTGCGTGGTCGCCGGCGGCGATGCACATGCCGGTCACACAGAAACTTCAGTATTACTGCGTATTTCGCCGGCCCATGTTCTGATCGACCGGTGGCGCGCGGGCAACGGCGCGCCGTTGTCCGACCTGTTGCCCTCGATGCGCAGCGGTGGAGTCGCGGCAGTCAGTGAGGTGGGGGTGCTGGGAGACCCGACCACCGCAACCGCTGCCGACGGTGAGCGGATACTGGCCGAGATGGTCGAGGACTGCTTGCGCCGGATCCGCCGCTGGGTGCCCGCAGCCGACGGGATGCTCACATGACCCGCGCCGCCGACGACGGTGCCGGCGCAGCCGGCACGGTGGGGGCACGCCCCCTCGCCGCTGCGCGCCTGGGGGGACCCCCACCCGCTTGCGGGGGAGAGTGGCGCTTATGACTCAGGCGCGGTTGCCGGATGGATTTGCTGTGCAAGTCGACCGGCGGGTCAGGGTGCTCGGCCAGGGGGCGGCTTTGCTGGGTGGGTCGCCCACCCGGATCTTGCGGCTGGCCCCCGCTGCCCAGGACATGCTTGCCGACGGCCGGCTCAAAGTTAGCGACGCGGTCAGCGCCGAGCTGGCCCGGACCCTGCTCGACGCGACGGTGGCTCACCCGCGGCCCGCCGGCGGTCCATCGCACCGTGACGTGACCGTCGTAATTCCGGTGCGCGACAACACTTGTGGTTTGCGTCGGCTGCTCACCTCGTTGCGCGGCTTGCAGATCGTGGTGGTCGACGACGGGTCATCAACGCCGATCACGCATGCGGATTTCGCCGCGGCACATCCCGGCATCGAGATTTTGCGGCACGCGCAGAGCAGGGGTCCGGCCGCGGCCCGCAATACCGGCCTCGCCGCCTGCAAGACGGGGTACGTCGCGTTCCTGGATTCCGACGTGATCCCGCGTCGCGGCTGGCTGGAGGCTCTGCTCGGCCACTTCTGCGACCCGACCGTGGCGCTGGTCGCCCCACGGATCGTCGGCCTGGCGCACACCGACAATCCGGTCGCGCGCTACGAGGCGATTCGCTCGTCACTGGATCTCGGTCACCGTGAAGCTCCGATCATTCCCTACACCAGCGTTTCCTACGTTCCCAGCGCCGCAATCATTTGTCGCACTTCGCTTTTGCGTGATGTCGGTGGGTTCGACGAGACCATGCGTTCGGGTGAGGACGTTGACCTGTGTTGGCGACTGGTCGAGGCCGGCGCCCGGCTGCGCTACGAGCCGATCGCCCAAGTGGCGCATGATCATCGGACCGAATTGCGGGATTGGGTTGTGCGCAAAGCGTTTTACGGTGGTTCGGCCGCCCCGCTGTCGGTTCGTCACCCGGACAAGATCGCGCCGCTGATGATATCGGGCTGGGCGCTGACGGCGTGGATCCTGATGGCTATCGGCTCGAGCTTCGGATACCTGGCGTCACTGTTTGTAGCAGCGCTGACCGGTCGCCGGATCGCGAAAAGCATGCAAGGCGCCGAGACCCGGATGTGGGACGTTCTGACCGTGGCCGCCCGCAGCCTCTGGTCGGCGGCGCTGCAGCTGGCGTCGGCGATCTGTCGGCACTATTGGCCCGTCGCGTTGCTGGCGGCCATTGCGTTCCGACCATGCCGCCGGGTCGTGCTCGTCGCTGCCATCCTCGACGGCGTGGTGGACTGGGCCAGTCGCCGGCAATCCGCCGATGACGACGCCCAGCCGATCGGGCTACTGACCTACTTGCTGCTCAAGCGGGTCGATGACCTGGCCTACGGTCTCGGGCTGTGGTACGGCGTGGTGCGGGAGCGCAACATCGGTCCGCTCAAGCCGCAGATTCGAGTCTGACCCCTGACCGCTGCGGCATTGCACAGCGATGTCCTGATCATCGGTGCGGGAAGCGCTGGATCCGTTGTCGCAAACCGTCTTTCGGCTGACTCACGCTGTTCGGTGGCTGTGCTGGAGGCCGGGGTCGGCCTGGCCGATCCGGTACTTCGCGCCGAGACGGCGAACGGGCTACGGCTGCCCATCGGCGCCGCCAGCCCGTTGGTCCAGCGCTACCAGACGCAACTCACCGATCGTCCGGCCCGCCAGATCGCGATCCTGCGCGGCGCGACGGTCGGCGGCTCAGGCGCCGTCAACGGCGGCTATTTCTGCCGGGGTCTGCAACGCGACTTCGACGGCTACCGGCTGCCCGGCTGGGCGTGGTCTGACGTCATCGAGCACTTTCGCGCGATCGAGACCGATCTGGATTTCACCGGGCCGGCCCACGGTGATTCGGGTCCCATCGCCGTCCGGCGAACACGTGAAATTATCGGTAGCACAGCGACGTTCGTTGACTACGCGCAGCGGCACGGGTTCGGCTGGCTACCCGATCTCAACGACGTGGACAGCCTCGCCGGTCTGCCATCAGGCGTGGGGGCCGTGCCGCTCAACATCGTCGACGGGACGCGGATCGGCCCCGGGGCCGCGTATCTGCTGCCCGCGCTGGGGCGCGCCAACCTCTCATTGCTGACCCAGACGCGCGCCGTCCGACTGCGCTTCTCTGGCAGTCGGGCGGTCGGCGTGGACGCCGTCGGCCCGGGCGGGCCGATCACGGTGGCAGCCGATCGCATCGTGTTGTCGGCCGGTGCGATCGAATCCGCCCACCTACTGATGCTTTCCGGCGTCGGCGACGAGGCGATGCTGCGGACCGCCGGAGTAGACCTGGTGGCCCGGTTGCCGGTCGGTCTGGCATTCAGCGACCACCCGGAATGGGTGCTACCAACGACCTGGGCGGTCGCAACCGGCCGGCCGGTACTCGAAGTGGTGCTCAGCACGCCCGACGACGTGGAAATCCGGCCGTATACCGGTGGCTTTGTGGCGATGGTCGGCGACGGGACCGCGGGACACCCGGACTGGCCGCACCTCGGTGTGGCGCTGATGCGGCCGCGGGCCCGCGGCCGGCTGACCCTGGTCTCCGCGGATCCGCTGGTCCGGCCGAGGATCGAGCATCGCTACGACAGCGAGCCCGGCGACGTCGCGGCATTGCAGGCCGGCTGCGATCTGGCTCGCGAAATAGTCAGCCCGACAACCCAAGTCGGTGATCCCGGTTGGTCGACGTCGCAGCATCTGTGTGGCACCGCGCCGATGGGCAGTGTCGGGGATCCGTTGGCAGTCGTCGACCATCAGTGCCGCGTGCACGGTATCGACGGGCTGTGGGTGATCGACGGGTCGGTGCTGCCGACCATCACCAGGCGCGGCCCACACGCCACCATCGCGATGCTGGGGCATCGGGCCGCGGAGTTCGTCAGCTGATTCGCCGCGCGGTCGGTATCGGGCCGGGCAGGCGCTTTGCGTACGCTGTTCTGATCGGATGAAGGAGGTGGTCTGCATCACCGACAAGACCGATCCTCGGCCGGCGCGTTCCCGGGCTCGGTTGCTGGAGGCCGCCACCGCGCTACTTCGCACCGGTGGGCCAAGCGCAGTCACCGTCGACGCGGTCACGCGTGGCGCCAATGTGGCCCGGGCAACCCTGTACCGCCACTTCCCGAGCGGAAACGAGTTGCTGGCAGCGGCTTTCAGCGGCCTGATCCCGCCGGCACCAATGCCGTCCGAAGACGGCACCCTGCGCGATCGGCTGATCGCGGTGGTGCTGGCATTCGGGCACTCGATCGCCGAGGCCCCGGGCATGGTGATGGCGATGAGCTGGCTGGCACTCGGGCGAGACCTGGAGCAGCTGCCGGAATCGCGTCAGACCCGGACCGCCGACAGCCCCGCGATTACCACGCTGCGGGAGCGGATCGCCCAGCAGTACGCCGCGCCGTTCGACGCGATCTTCGACAGCCCTGACGCCGCCGAACTGGGCGAGATCGACCGCTCGCGGGCGATCGCCTTGCTGATGGGCCCGGTGGTTCTGGGTCGATTGTCCACCCTGCCCAACTTCGATTACCGGGAGTGCACCCGAGCCGCCGTCGATGGCTTCCTGCACGTGCAGCGCGTGCAGAACGCGGCGCTCAACGAACCTGGTAGCGAATCGGCCGGTGCTTGAGTCCGCCGACGAACGTCGTCGAGATGAGCTCTGGGTTTCCGTTGAGCTCAATGGTTTTCAGCCGCGGCAGCAATTCGGCGGTGCCTGTTCACCTGCGGGGTTTGATCGGGATTACTTGACACGTGTCAGGTTTAAGTCTCCGTGATTGCGGATTATCGATGAGTACTTTCGGCTAATCCGTAGGCTGTCTTTTCGTGCCGATCCGATCATCTCGTCGCCGCCGGGCCTGGGCTGCCCTGCTGGTGACGGTCGTGACGGCGGCGGCTTGCGGGCAGGGAGCCCTCGTCGCGCCCCGAAAAGCCGAACCGCCGTACGCCGGTCCGCTCGATGCCGGCGTCGTGCGCACCGCGATGGGATCCGTGCGCGGTCAGGTCGCCTCGGATTACCGCTTGTTCCAGAGCATTCCGTATGCCGCGCCGCCGGTGGGGCCGTTGCGGTGGCAACTACCGCGGCCGGCGGCGCGATGGTCGGGGATGCTGGACGCCACCAAGGCCGGGCCGCAGTGCATGCAGGACACCGGACCCAATCCGCGGGTCGGCAAGCCGACCAGCGAAAACTGCCTGACGCTCAATGTCTGGACTCCGGCCCGCGGACAACACAACGAGAAGCGCCCGGTGATGGTGTGGATTCACGGGGGAGGCTTCGTCAACGGCAGCGGCGACATTTATCACGCGCGCTGGCTGGCCGCCAGGGGCCACATCGTTGTCGTCACGATCAACTACCGGTTGGGTGCCCTCGGTTTCCTGGCCCACCCGTCGCTCGGTGCGCCCGGCACGGTGGGCAACTACGGGCTGGCCGACCAGCAGACCGCGCTGCGATGGGTCCGCGACAACATCGCCGCGTTCGGCGGCGATCCGCGGAAGGTGACCATCGCCGGCGAATCCGCGGGCGGCATGTCGGTGTGCGATCACCTGGTGGCGCCGGGGTCGGCCGGGCTGTTCCGCGCGGCGATCATCCAGAGCGCGCCATGTCAGGCGCAGGCCGACCTGGAGGTCGGGCAGCGCCGGAGCGTGGATTATGCGATCGCGGCAGGCTGTCGCAATCCCGCCACCACCGCGCGGTGTCTGCGTGCGCTGCCGGCGACCCGGCTCGAGCGGCCACCCTGGTACTACTTCATCGGCGACTCCGACGGGCTCTCCGGGCCGGTCACCGGAACGGCTGCACTGCCGGACAATCCGATCGCGGGATTGGCTGGCGATCAGGCAGCCCGGGTTCCGGTGCTGATGGGGGTCAACCACGACGAATTCACGCTCTTCGCGGCGTTGCGGGCGTCGAGGCTGGATCGGGGAGTCAAGTCCGGTGAGTATCCGCATCTGCTCGCCGACATCGTCGGCGCCGCCGACAGCGCCCCTGTGCTGGCGCACTATTCGCCCGACCACTACGGCGGCGACGCCTCGCTGGCCTACTCGGCGGCGGCCACCGACGGTGTCTTCGCTTGCGCCGCAGACCGATTGGCGGACTCACTGAGCCGTAACGCGCCGGTATACGCCTACGAGTTCGACGATCCACACGCGCCGGCGCCCAAGTTCTTGCGCGACGCGCCGTTTCCGGTCGGCGCCAGCCACTCCCTGGAGCTGCGGTACCTGTTCAGCATGGGCGGTGCGCAACCGCTGGATCCCGCTCAGCAGATGTTGTCCGACCAGATGATGAGCTATTGGAGCCATTTCGTCACCAATGGCGCGCCGAAGGCCGCCGGCCTGCCCGACTGGCCGGCCCAAGACGGCAGCCCCGACCACAACAGCTGGATGTCGTTGCGCCCCGGGGGAAGTCAGCTCATCACCGACTTCGAGGCGGCACACCAGTGCCCGTTCTGGGCGACGCTGAAGGGCAAGTCGTGACCACACCGGAAGCGGCCGGCTTCGCCGAGGAGTGGTCCGCGGCCTGGAACCGCCGCGATGTCGACGCCGTGCTCGCGCATTTTCACGACGACGTCGTCTTCACATCGCCGTACGCGGCCGAATTCGTCCCCGGCTCAGCAGGAGTCGTCCGCGGCAAAGCGGCGCTACGCGAATACTGGTGCACCGCAATAAAAGCCATCCCCAACCTGCACTTCGACATCGTCGGGGTCTACGAGGGTGCGTCGGTGCTGGTGATCAACTACCGCAATCAGGGCGGCACGTTGGTGAACGAGGTCCTGGAGTTCGACGGTGGCCTGGTGCGTCGTGGACACGGAACGTATCTGGTGCGTGGCTAGCTGACCGGCGTGACCCAGGTGGTGATGTCGGCGTGCACGACTTCGTTGCCGCTCCGATCGGTGATGCTGACCGGCACGACGAGATCGACACCGTCGGCGATTTGGCTGAAATCCGGCGGGTCCAACTGGGCCCGGGCATGCAGGGACGTGGTGGCCTTCCCCAGGTACTGAACGGTCATCGCCTTCGGTATCCATCGGTGGCTGCGCGGGACGGTGGCTTCCATCAGCATCCCCATCGCGATTTCGGCGGCATTGCAGGACGCGATCGCATGCACGGTATGTAGGTGGTTGTAGACGAAGAACCACTTCGGAACCCGGACCTCGGCCAGGCCCGGCTCCATCCGCACCACGTGCGGCAGCACCGAAGCGAAGTAGGGAACGCGCGCCATCGCCGCCACCGAAAACAGCCGGCTGCCGCCGGGACGACCGGAAAGGCGCTGCCATGCGGCATACGTGCTGGTCGAGCTCGTCATAGCGGCATACCTTACTCTGGAGTAAGAACCGGTTGCCGGGGCATCCGGCGTGACTGCGCCGCGGGCGGTTTCGCCGCTGATGAGCCGGACCGGAGGCCTGGTCGGAAGGATTTGGCCGATACCGGGATCTAGGGCATACTGTTCGGGTTGCCTTGCGCCGGGTTTGCGCCTGGCCGGGCATACGACCGGCGTCCAAACGGGCGCCTCCGGTCCCAATCTTGGAACGAGACCAATTTCGGTCGCGGACCAGGCTGCGTGAGGGCGACACACCCGACCGCGGGGGCCGGTGGACCAAGACAGGTAAACAGCGGCGCAACAACCGGGCGCGCGGCTTGATCGGCCAGACCGATCAAGGCGACCAGCGCCCGGCAGGAAACCGGGTCTCGACCTGGAGAGTGAGGAAGCGTGGCGGGACAGAAGATCCGCATCAGGCTCAAGGCCTACGACCACGAGGCCATTGATGCCTCGGCGCGCAAGATCGTCGAGACGGTTGTCCGGACGGGCGCCAGCGTGGTGGGCCCGGTGCCGCTGCCCACTGAGAAGAACGTGTACTGCGTTATTCGCTCACCGCACAAGTACAAAGACTCGCGGGAGCATTTCGAGATGCGCACTCACAAGCGCCTGATCGACATCCTTGACCCGACCCCGAAAACCGTTGACGCGCTGATGCGCATCGATCTGCCTGCCAGCGTCGACGTCAACATCCAGTAGGAGCTGCGAGCAATGGCGAGAAAGGGCATTCTGGGCACCAAGCTGGGCATGACGCAGGTGTTCGACGAGAACAACCGCGTTGTCCCCGTGACGGTGGTCAAGGCCGGGCCGAACGTGGTGACCCGCATCCGTACTCCGGAGGTTGACGGGTACAGCGCGGTGCAGCTGGCCTACGGCGAAATCAGTCCCCGCAAGATCAACAAGCCGCTGACGGGTCAGTACGCCGCCGCCGGGGTCAACCCGCGCCGGCACCTGGCCGAGTTGCGTCTCGACGACGAGTCCGCCACAGCCGACTATCAGGTCGGGCAGGAGTTGACGGCCGAGATCTTCGCTGCCGGAACCTATGTCGATGTGACCGGCACCTCGAAGGGCAAGGGCTTCGCGGGAACCATGAAGCGTCACGGCTTCAAAGGTCAGGGCGCCAGCCACGGCGCCCAGGCGGTGCACCGCCGTCCGGGTTCCATCGGCGGTTGCGCCACGCCGGCGCGGGTGTTCAAGGGCACCCGGATGGCCGGCCGGATGGGTAGCGACCGGGTGACCACGCAGAACCTCTTGGTGCACTTGGTCGATGCCGAGAACGGCGTGCTGCTGATCAAGGGTGCTGTCCCCGGCCGCACAGGTGGACTCGTCGTGGTCCGCAGCGCGATCAAACGAGGTGAGAAGTAATGGCTGCCGAAAAAGGCGCGAAGGCGCTCAAGATCGACGTCAAGACGCCCGCCGGCAAGACCGAAGGCTCCGTTGAGTTGCCGGCCGAGCTGTTCGACGCGCCCGCGAACATCGCACTGTTACACCAGGTGGTCACGGCTCAGCTCGCCGCGAAACGCCAGGGCACGCACTCGACCAAGACTCGGGGCGAGGTCCGCGGCGGTGGCCGGAAACCATACCGGCAGAAGGGCACCGGTCGCGCCCGGCAGGGTTCGACGCGTGCGCCGCAATTCACCGGTGGTGGTGTCGTGCATGGTCCCCAGCCTCGCGACTACAGCCAGCGCACTCCGAAGAAGATGATCGCCGCCGCGCTGCGCGGTGCGTTGTCGGACCGGGCCCGCAACGGCCGCATCCACGCGATCACCGAGCTGGTGTCGGGGCAGACCCCGTCGACCAAGAGCGCCAAGGCTTTCCTGGGCACGCTGACCGATCACAAGCAGGTGCTGGTGGTCATCGGACGTAGCGACGAGACCGGCGCGAAGAGCGTGCGCAACCTACCCGGTGTGCACATCCTGACGCCGGATCAGCTCAACACCTACGACGTGCTGCGCGCCGACGACGTGGTGTTCTCGGTGGAGGCGCTCAACGCCTACATCGGGGCTGCGGCACCCAATGCCGCAGAAGACACCGAGGAGGTTTCGGCCTGATGGCGACCGTCACTGACCCCCGCGACATCATCCTGGCCCCGGTCATCTCGGAGAAGTCCTACGGCCTGATCGACGACAACGTGTACACGTTCCTGGTGCACCCTGACTCGAACAAGACGCAGATCAAGATTGCGATCGAGAAGATCTTTTCGGTCAAGGTGGCCGCGGTGAACACCGCGAACCGCCAGGGC
>DATDLZ010000007.1:0-4313 GCA_036519055.1 Mycobacterium sp. | reverse complement strand
CGGGTGAAACCAAGATCGGCGATCACGACATGGCCGCCGGGCCGCAGCACGCGCACGGCCTCGTCGATGGCGGACCGCCGCGCGTGGTTGTCCGGCAGATTGTGGATCGCGAGGTTGCTGACGACAAGATCGAATGAGTCGTCGGGAAACGCAAGATCGGTCATGTCGGCGGTGTGCAATTCGACCCGGTCGGCGACGCCCTCCGCATCGGCGTTCGCGAGAGTGGCTTCCGGGGAGTTCCCAGTCTGGTCGGCCCGCCAGATGTCCACTCCCACAGCACTTCCGCGCGGAACCAGCTTGGCCGCTGTGAGCAAGACCGCGCCACGTCCGCAGCCGAGGTCAAGCACACGTTCGTCGCCGCGCAGGCCTATCCGGGTGAGTAGGCGTGCCCAGACTTCGAACTTCCCTCGCCGGCTGAACCGTCGGATGCTGACGACCACGCTAATCAGTAGGAAAGCAACCACGGCGACGCCGAGACCGAACAGGGTTCGTCCGCTCACCAGCAACTTGCCCGCGAAAACCGCTGTGGCAAGGCATAACAACAGATAGCCGCCGAAAATGACCGGGGCCGGAATCAGCCGGTAATCGCCGTCCACTCCATACCGACCGCGCGGTCGGGTGAGCTCAGTTGCCAACTCAGTCATTCGGATCGCCTCCATAGGTAGCCGTGCGGTGGTCTCGAGCAATTCGTCCTAAAATCGGAATAGACTTCGCTGCAGCGCGTTTGACGGCGGCACTGCTCGGTACAGCGGTCGGCTCGAAAGCCCGGCGTACCGTGTCAGCGAGTTGATCGGCTTTCTGGTCGAGGGTCAGCCCGAGAGACAGTGGCAGAAACGGCTCCGCCGCAAAGAAGCCAAACACGATGGTGGGCAAGGTGTAGTCGAGATCGTTCAGCCGCAAGCCCGGTCGCAGCATGCCCTCCGCGGCGAGCACACCCAGATAGTCGCGGTTGACCCCGAGCTTGCTTTCCTCGAGGTGATGATGATGTGTCGAGGCGAGGAAAGTGTCGAGAGTGTCGGCGTCGCGGGTGTAGAGCGCGCGCAATACCGGCCGGTTCATCGCCTCGACGAACAGCCGCCGCAGATAACGGTGTAGTGCAACCTCGGCCGGATCATCGCGTACCGCCTGCACAATCGCGTCCGCCATCGTCGCCGCTTCGCGGGCGCTGACCGCGTGGAACACTTCCTCGCGAGAGCGCCAGTGCAGGTAGACGGTGCCCTTGCCAACACCCGCCCGACGAGCCAGTTCATCGATCGTCACCCGCCGATAACCCCAGGACAGCAACAACTCTCGAGCGGTATCGAGAATGCGATCCGCCCTTTCTCGCCGGTCGCCGCGGGAGCGTTCCACCACCACCGCGGTCAGTCTATGACCAGAAATCGATTTTGGTCAACAGTCACGGACTGATGGGCTGGAGAGCGGCCGGGCACGGTTCAGTCACGGCGCCCTGCCGAGAATCTGACATAGCGCCCGGCGGAGGTCGTCTGCCGGCGATTGCGGAAGAGTGGCGGCCCGCCAGCCGACGAAATCGTCGGGGCGGACCAGCAGAGCTCCGCCGGTCGCGATTCCCGCGGCCTGCAGCCAGGCGCGGTCGGGATCACGCACATCGCCCGCGGGCCCGATCCGGTGGACGGTGATCGGGATGCCCAGCACGGCGGACGCCGACGCGGCAGCCTCGGTCCATGGCGCGCCGTCGTCAGCGAGCAGGGCGAAGTTGTGGCCAACCAGGTCGAGCGTCGATACCCGCTGGCCGCCGTAGTCCACCCAGCCGTGCGGGACGCGGCTACCGGGCTGGCCACCCAATTCGTCGACCAACGACACGGCGTCTGCATCATCGGGAGCTGGCTGATCGGAAACGACTGCGGCCGAGCGGTATTGGTAGCCGACCAGCAAGGAGAACATCGACGCCTCCTCCTCCGGCGGTAATCCCGGACCCTGGTCGTCCAGATCGATCAAGGCCACCGTCGGCCCGGTGAGCGACTGACGAGCGGCGAACCGGCCGACCGGATGCCGCTCGGCGTGGTAGCTGGCCAGCAACGCCGCATCGGCCGTACCGCCCAGAACCGCGGCCAGCTTCCAGGCCAGGTTGTGGGCGCTCTGGATGGCGGTGTTGGCTCCCCCGGCCTTGAACGGCGGCATGGTGTGTCCGCTGTCGCCGACCAGAAAGACTCGCCCGCACTGGAATTGGTCGGCTACCTGTTCGTATGGTTGCCATGCCGCAGCCTCGATGATCTCGAGATCGATCTGCTCGCCGACGGCTTTGGTGAGCACTTCGCTGCAGTGCTGCGGGGTGAATTGCGCGGCGGCCTCCCCCTTGCCAGGGAAGTAGGTGGTGATGAACATACCGAGATCGTCCTTGGCCACCAGGAATATGCCGTCCACGTCGGGATTCTTGATCTGAACGCCGTCGCCTTCGCTCAGATGCGGGACGAACTTCCGCCAGGGGGCACGGAAATAGATGAAGACGACGAAAATCGGCAACGCCCCGTATCCCGATGTTGTGACGTCGAGCGATTCCCTGATCTTGCTGTGCACACCGTCGGCGGCGATCAGAAAATCCGCCCGGACCGTCTGGTCTTCGCCGGAATCCCGATCACGCAGCACCGCGGTGACACCGGCGTCGTCCTGTTCGAACGAACGCACCTCTGTCCCGTAGCGCACTTCGCTGCCACGCCGCCGTGTTTCGGCGAGCAGCATCGGCTCGAGGCTGCTCTGCGGGCAGTACTGCACGGCAGGCTCGGGGCTCAGCTGATCCAAGCCGGCGAAAAACGCGTCGATGTCGATGGCCAGCTTTTCTTCGGCACTGTTCAGCGTCGGCTTGACCACCATGTCGGAAACTCGGTCGGCGACGGCGTGGACCTGGTCGCCCAGGCCCAGACCGCGCAGGATCTCCAGGCTGCGAAAGCTGAGGTTTCGGGCCTTCGGGTAAATGAAGATCTCGCCCCGCTTTTCCACCAGCAGCGAGCTGACCCCGTGCTTGGCCAGCAGCGCCGAGGTGGCAAGTCCGGCGGCTCCCGCGCCGACGATCAGGACCGGTACTCGGACGGCGCGCATTGCCTTCTCCTCTTAAACGGAACTAACTAGTTCCGTCTAGGCCAGAGTGGCACCTACAGATGGAACGCGCAACTGTTAGGGCGCCGACGCGCCGGCGAGCGGCAAAATCACGTCTTCGAGCACGCGCCGGACGTAGACCCGGTCGATCGGCCGTCCCGTCATCACCCGCAGCACGTTGAGACCCAGGGCCACGTCAGGGATCAGACTCAGATCGCGGCCGGCGGTTATCTCCCCGCGAGCCACCGCGTGGTCCAGTACCGCCCGGACCACCTGGCGAGGAGTAGAGAGCACCAGGTCATCCAAGGCGGCTGCCAGGACGGGATTGTGCATCGCGGCGGTCGCCACCCCGACAATGACCTGAATTGTGCTGACATCAGCGGCATTCAGGTCAGGAACGGCTGCGATCAGCGCATCGATGTCGCCGCGAAGGCTGCCGGTGTTCGGCGGCTCGACGGGTCCGAGTCGCCGTCTCCAGTGGGCGATCGCATCGGCCACCACCACGGCCTTCGACGGCCAACGACGATATATCGCAGCCTTCCCGACACCGGCGCGGGACGCGATGTCATCCATGCTCAACCGGTCGTAACCCTGTTCGGCCACCCCGGCCAGCGCGGCATCGAGGATGGTCGCATCCAGCGACCGATCGAGGCGTCCCGGGCTTCGTGCCGGACGCGGGGTGCTAGCCGCCTGCTCCATGATCCATCCTGACCGATACGGATTAGTTCCGCGTCATGGTATCGCGGCGCCTCAGCCGAACTGCGACAGAAGCTCCTCGGCTGCGCCGGTGACTCTTTCGCGGTCGCTGGCCACCAAGCCGATTCGGGTGCGACGGTCCACGATGTCTTCGACCGTCAGCGCACCCTCGTGGGTGATCGCGTACTCGAATTCCGCGCGCGTCACGTCGATCCCGCCGGCCACCGACTCGGCGGGCCGCTCGCATGTTGCGGCGGCGATCACGTTGGCGGCCTCGGCCCCGAAGCGCAGCACCAGCGACTCCGGCAGCCCGGCCATCGGCGCGGTCGTCGACCCGGGATTCGCGGGCGCACCGATCAATGGCAGGTTTCGGGTCTGGCACTTACCGGCGTCGAGTTCCCGCAATTGGATCGCGCGGTCGAGCACGTCCTCGGCCATATGCCGGTACTCGGTCAGCTTGCCGCCGATCACACTGATCAGCCCGGCCGGCGATTCGACGACGGCATGGTCGCGGGATACGTCGGCGGTGCGGCCGGCTCCGGTGTCGATCAGCGGCCGCAGCCCCG
>DATDLZ010000006.1:0-10652 GCA_036519055.1 Mycobacterium sp. | reverse complement strand
TGGAGCACGACATACAGTACTACTGGAATACCCACATGAGTGCCTCGTTTATCGTCGACCCGCTCGGCTTGAAGCTGATCGAGCAGATCGGCGTCAACAAGGTGATGTGGTCGTCCGATTACCCACACAACGAGAGCAGCTTCGGCTACTCGGAGAAATCGCTGGCCGCCGTCGTCGAAGCCGTCGGACCGGACAACGCCGTCCGCATCGTCAGCGGCAACATCAAGAAGTTCCTCGGTATCTGAGATGACGGCTGCTTCCCGCGTGCAGAGCTTCGTCATCCCCGACGAGCCTGACCGGGCGCGAATGCACCGCGATACCAGCTCGCGGCTTCGGGCCGCGATGGCTGACCAGGGCGTCGATGCCTTGATCCTGTTGATGAACGACAACGTGGTGTATGCCACCGGTGCAAGCTGGCCGGTGCTGGACGCCGGCCTGTCGCATGTCGAGCGTCCGGTGGCGATCGTGCTGGCCGACGACGAGCATCCACATCTGTTCATCCCGTTCCGGGAGGGCGCCGCGTCGGAATCCCAGGTGCCCGCGGACCATCTGCACGATCCGCTGTATCTCGAATTAGACGAGGGCGTCGAGCAATTCGCCCGGGTGATCGGCGAATTGATTCCCCGTGGTGCCCGTGTCGCGGTCGACGAGATGACCGGCGCGATGCGCCGCGCCGCCGATCGGATCTTCCCGGGCGGGCCACCCTCGGAGGCCGCGGTGGTGGTCGGCGCGGCGAACCTGGTCAAGACACCGGACCAGATTTCCTGTCTGCGCATGGCCAGTCGCATCACCGAACGGGCGATGATCGATGTGCAACAACAGTTGGCTCCCGGTGTGCGGCAGACCGATCTGTCGGCCAACCTGGTGCGCCGCGCCTTCGAACTGGGCGCCACGGCCAACATGCTGGAGGCCATCTGGCAGGTGATGCCGTCGTCTCGCGCCGAGGGAGTGTGGACGACCCATGGTGACCTGGCGTTGCCGCTGCTGACCAACGAACGTGAACTCGCCAGAGGCGATGTGCTGTGGACCGACGTCAGCATCAGCTACGAGGGATACTGCTCGGACTTCGGGCGCACCTGGGTGGTCGGCGACACACCGTCCGCGCGCCAGCAGGCTCAGTACGAGCAGTGGCAGCACATCCTCGACGCGGTGCTCAAGGTGACCAAAGCCGGTGCGACGTCAGGTGATCTCGCACGGGCGGCGATCGCCGCGAACGGTGGAAGCAAGCCGTGGCTTCCGCACTTCTATCTCGGGCACGGCATCGGCCTCTATCCCGCCGAGCCACCCATGATCGGCACCGATCTGGGTGAGGAGTTCGACGACAACTTCGTCTTCCCCGTTGGGATGGCGCTGGTGCTGGAGCCGGTGGTGTGGGAAGACGGCACCGGCGGCTACCGCAGTGAGGAGATTGTGGTGATCACCGAAGACGGCTGTGTCCGGATTACCGACTACCCCTATACGCCCTATGGCAACTGAGGTTTCGCCCGACGGCCGGGACCTTCGGTTCGGCCGTCGGCAACGGGCGCTGGCGCAGATGGAAGCCCACGACATCGACGTGCTGGTACTGGGCCGCCAGGCCAATGTCCGCTACGTGACTGGGGCGCCGCAGTTGTGGATCGGCGGAACCCGGCCGTTCGGTCCGGTCTGCGTGATGCTGCGCGGCACCGGCGAGATCTACCTGATGAGCACGGATGACGAGGGAGTCCCCGAGGAGATCGGCCGCGACCGGCTCTACGGGCTGGCCTGGAATCCGCTGACGCTGATCGAGGTTCTGAAGAACATCGACGGGGCATCGACCGCCCGTCGCGTCGGAACCGACGCGATCACACCGACTTTCGCCAAGTTGCTGCCGATCGCATTTCCGAATGCTGAATTCGTCGACGGCGAACTGCCGATGCGAACCGCGCGGCGGATCAAGACGCCCGACGAGGTTGCGGCGATGTCCACCGCGGTGCGGGTCGCCGAAGCCGGGATCGCCGCGGCCGTCGCGGAGTTGCGGCCCGGGCTGACCGAGCAGACGCTGGTGGGTGCGGTTTTGGAGGCGATGGCCGCGGGCGGGGTGAGTACACCGGCCACCCAGGACGCTGCGTGGGTGACCTCGCGGGAGCACCCGTGGCGGCGCGCACACGGCGACGGCGAGGTGCGGTCCGGCGACCTGATCGTGTTCGGCGCGGGTGCGCTGGCCGACGGATACGTCGCGGAGGTCAGCCGCACCTGGCCGGTGGGAGACGCCACCAACGATGCGACCGGCAAGCTGTATCAGCGTTCGAATGAGCTGTGGGACAGGCTGATTGCGGCCTGCCGGCCCGGGGCTCGCGCCGCCGATCTGCTCGCTGCCTACGACGAGGCCGGCGAGCCGGCGCCGCCGATGGCGGTCGCGCACGGCCTGGGGCTCGGCTTCGATCCGCCGGTGATCACGCGGCAGCTTCCGGCCACCGCCGACGCCGAACGGCTGGATCCAGGGATGGTGCTCGCGCTGACCGGCTACGTGTGGCAGGAAGGCCTCGGCGGTGTGCTTCGCCGCGACACCGTCGTCATCACCGACGACGGGCCCGACGTGCTGACCGCCAGCCCGTCATGGCAATAGCATCCTGTCGAGACGATCGCCGAATCGCTGTGTCTCCCAGAGGTTCAGTGCATTGGCCAGCATCTGCAACGGGGCACGGACGCTTTCGTCGTCTTTGATGCGGGGGTCTTTCCTGGTCATGGTGTGAGCGGCGTCGCCGAAGCGTGAGCGGATCAACGCGGGTATGTCGAGCAGCCAGGCGACCGTCATGACCCCGACGTAGAGCATGACCTGGTTGCGCAGCTCGGTCACGCTGAGATCTGGCCCGCCGCAGGCGTGTATCTCGGAGACGAACAGGCGCAGCAACTCGTCGAGGTGTCGATCCCACAGGTCGGTCTCGGCGCCCGACATCGCGCCCCACAACGCCATGGCAACGTTCATCTGGCCGGCGCAGCCCCAGTCCAGCAAGCCGCAATGCAGGGCGTTGTCGCTGTCGCGCCAGAACCAGGCGTTGTCGACGTTGGCGTTCCAGTGACACAGCGCGATGTAGTCCGGGTGATCGGCCAGATATCTCCACACTGCTGGCTCGTTCGCCAAGAAGCGGGGCGCATCGTTGCGAAGGCGCGAAATGAATTGCTGTGACCGGACGTTCGCGGGCAGCAGTCCGGGGCTGGCTTCGGCGAAGTCGGCGAGCTGGTCCAGTCGACGGTCCAGCTTCTCAGGGCCGATCGGTGCCCGTTCACCAACCTGTGCCGTCTGCATGTCGACCGAGAACTGGTCGCCGGCAGGAATGCGTCCGGACCGGTGGCCGCCGACGAGCCGGCCCAGCGCCGACACGAGAGCCCGGTAGTGGTCCAGAGGTTCGGGCATCTCGTAGTCGAGGCACTTGTGGTACTGGCGCTCGATACCGTTGACCCCGAGCTGGATTCGCTCCGATATCAGCAATCCGGTGCCCGTGGCGCGGTGGTAGTCGGCGAATTGAGTGGCCGGAACGGTGATCGGAAAACCCGGTTCGCGTGACAGCGAGGCGAACAGGACTTCCGATTCCATCTGGGTCTTCCCGCGGTCGCGGATCGGGTCGTCGAAGTCGCGGGAGAACTTCACGAACAAGTTGGTGTGCGTGCCGGGCTTGTCGTACTCGACGGTCAGAAGCAGCTTGCGGCCGGTGCTTCCGCCTGGGACCTCGTCGAATTGGCTGATCCGCTTGACCGCATTACCGGCGTCCAGCGCACCCGAGGTGCGGAACACCTCGGTGAGAAACGCTGCGCCACCGGAATGTAACGCTGCGGGATCGGCAGGGATCGGAAGGCCGAAGTGGTCGCCGGTCACCCATCGATCCGCGGACATCACCAGGTCTGTTCGGCAGCGCGGACCAGCATGTGGTTGACGGCTACGCGGCGGTTGCGGGTGACGACGTACAACACCGCGTCGGCGATGTCCTCGGACGCCAGCTTGACCATGCCCGCGGTCTGCCGATCGAACGCCGCACGCGCCTGGTCGGGCAGGTGGTCGCTGATCTCGGTATCGACAGTGCCAGGGCCCACCACGGCGACCCGCACCCGCTTTCCGATCAGTTCCTGGCGGATACCCTCGCTGAACGCATTCACGCCGAACTTGGTCAGCGAATAGACGGCGGTACCCGGTCGGGCGACCCAGCCGGCGGTCGAGCTGATGGTGACCAGATCGGCGACGCCGCGTGGCGAGTTGGCGGCCGCGTCGATCAGGTGGGGGATGGCGGCGCGGGTGACGTATAAGACGCCCTGGATGTTGACCCGCACCAGGTCGTCCCAGTCCTGCAGTGGCGCTTCGGCGGCCGGCGACATCCGCATCAGCCCCGCGTTGTTCACCACGGTGTCCAGCCGTCCCAACTCGTCGACGGTGCGCTGCACCGCGGCGGCGACCTGTCCGGCGTCGGTCACGTCGGTGGGCACCGATAGCGCCGTGCCGCCGGCCGATTCGATGTCGGCCTTGAGTTGATCGAGACGATCGGCGCGACGCGCAAGCAGCGCGACGGCAGCGCCGTGGTCGGCCAATGCCCGCGCGGTGGCGGCGCCGATGCCGCTGCTGGCGCCGGTGACCAGCGCCACGGTGCCGGCCAGCGTCGTGGTCATCTTCCCTCCATCGCGTGAGCGCGCAAGATCTCGTCACGAATATAGTCGTTGTGCTCGCCGAGATCGGGCGCACCGCGTGCGATCTCGGCCTCCACCGCCGACATCCGCCATGGCGCCGCGACGACCGGCCGTTGACCCTCGCGGTGATCGCTGACGAAACGGTACAGCCCACGGTCCCACAACAGCTGATCGCTGATGATGTCCAGAGCCGTCGCGCTTTTGGCGGCCGGCACACCGGCCGTTCTCAGTCGCTGCGCCAGCTGCCCCGCATGGTGGTTTTGGGTGAGCTTCGCGATGTCGAGGTCGAGCGCGTCGGTGTGCTCGAGTCGATCCGCCAGGGTGGCGTAGCGCGGGTCGTCGACCAGCGCGGTGGCATCGAGCTCGTGACACAGCTGGCGCCATCGAGTTTCGTCGTCCACCGCAATGCTGATCCAGTCGCCGCCGACGCACGGGTAGCAGCTGTGCGGGGCCATGTCGGCGTGACGGTTGCCGTCGGGCAGCAGCTGCGCCCCGGTGAGTTCCTGGGCGAGCAGGCAGTCGCCGATCATCGACGACAGGGTTTCCACCGCCGACACGTCGACGAATTGGCCTTCGCCGGTCAGCTCGCGGTGCAGCAACGCCGCGACGGCGGCGAACGCGGCGGCGGCGCCGACGGTGGAGTCGCCGTAACGCATGCTGGTGCCCAGCGGCGGCCCGCCGGGATAACCCACCAGTGAAGCGACCCCGGCCAACGCCGCGAAGCACGGCGCGTAGCCGGTCTGGTAGCCCAACGGCCCGTCGTTGCCCCACATCTTGATCGACACCGAAATCATGTCCCGCTTAATGGCTTTCAGCTGCTCGTAGCCGAGACCCATCCGTTCCATCGCGCCGGGCCGCAGGTTGTTGATGACAATGTCGCTGCGGGCGATCAGCTCGCGGAGCCGTCCGATGTCGGTCACGGACTTGAGGTCCAACTCCACGCTGAGCACTTCGGGATTGATGCTGAGAAAGAACGGGGCGTGGTTGATGTCGGTGCCGCCGTACGCGCGCATCTCGTCAGGATGGCTCGAGCTTTCCACCTTGATCACCTCGGCGCCCAGGAACGCCAGCAGCTTGCCGGCGTACGGACCGGCCCACACCTTGGTGAGCTCGACGATCCGAACGCCTTCCAGCGGGCCACCCCGGGACACCTTGGGCGGCTTGAGTTGTGGTGATTTGACCGCTGGTGTCGCGCGCGGCATCTCGACGCTGCGACGGATTTCGTCGGTGTGTTCACCCAGGGCGGGTGCCGCGCTGGTGATGCGCGCGGGTGATGCGCTCAACAGGTACGGGACGCCGGGGTAGGCCGCGCCCCCCAGTACTGGATGAGTGACGTCGTGGAAGAAGCCGCGGTGACGGTACTGGGGTGAGGTCTTCAGATCGGCAGCGCTTTCGACGGGTACCAGCGGAACTCCCAGCCGCTGGGCCTCTTCGGATGCCGCGTCCTTGCCGAGCTCGCGGACCCATGCGGCGAATCGGTTGTGAAATTTCGCCACCTTTTCCGGGGTGACCGAGAACTCAAGCCAGTCGTCCTCGAACTCGTTGAGCCAGTCCGGTTGGCCCATCAGCATTTTCAGACCGGCCCAGTGATTACCGCTGGTCATATAGAGGTAGACGAATCCGTCCGCGCAGGCGAAAAAGGAGGCGGGGCCTTGCTGCTCGTAGTCGTCGCGGGTGTTCTCCGGCGTCACTTCGCCGGTGATGAACCTGCCGAGCACGCAGTCGGCGCGCGACGCCAGGACGGCGTGCGCTGACACGTCGATGTACTGGCCGGCTCCGGTGTGCAGATGCCAGAACAGCGACGCGGCGACGCAGAGGGCCGCATCGAGTCCGGCCTCGTAGTCGGCCAGGAAGCGACCGGGTCCTTTCAGTGGCGGTTTGGCCGGGTCGGCATGGCTGGGAGTGTGAAGACCCCAACCGCTGCTGTGAAAGACGTTGAGGCTCTTGGCGTTGTGCAGTTCCGGCGGCGCCTGCATGCCATACGGCGTGACCGAGCAGAACACCACAGTCGGGTGACGACGAGCGACCTCGGCCTCCGAGAAGCCCATCGCGTCGGCCCACGCCGGTGCGTGATCGTCGATGACCGCGTCGGCGCTGGCGATGATCGTGTGCAGCAGCCCGAGCTGATCGGCCGAGGCGAGGTCGAGCTGGACCGAACGCTTGTTGGTGTTCAAATACGCGAACACCGCACTGCGTTCTGGCCCATCACCATCGCCGACCAGCGGTGCCGTCGCCCGGGTGGGGCTACCACCCGGGCGTTCGATCTTGATCACCTCGGCGCCGAAATCGGCGAGAAGCTTCCCGCAGTATTCTCCGGCAACCGATTCGGCCAGCTCGACGATCCTGATACCGGTCAGCGCCGACATGCCATACCTCGAGACGTCAGGGCTTGGCGCGCCCCGAGCGGCTCAGGCGCCACTCCGGCGGGAAGTTGAGGTCGTTGTCCTTCACGACGTTGTTGAGGCCCTTCTCGAAGGTGCCACCGGTGAGGTCGACCTCTTCTGCGTCGTTCTTGATCATCGGCAGCATGCCCTCGACCATGCCGGTGAGCAGGCTGCCGAAGTACTCTCCCTTGTGCTGCTTGTACAGCTCGAGGAAGGTCTTCTGCACCGCGACGGTGTCGGTCGGTCGGGAACGCGAGCACGCCAGCGCGTACTTCTCGGTCTCGGCCTCCAGCTTGTCGCGCGGCACCACGCTGTTGACGAAGCCGCAGTCGTACATCTCCTTCGCGCTGAAAGGCCGTCCAGTGAACAGCATTTCGGAGAACTTGCGTAGCCCCATCGTCTCGGCCCACCACCACAGCCGCGGTCCCCAGCCGACGTAGCGGAAAGCCGGGTGCCCGAACAGTGCGTCGTCGGACGAAATCACCAGATCGGCGTCGCCGGCCTGATAGAAGTGCCAGCCATAGCAGTAGCCCTTGGCCTCGATGATGCTGATCTTCCGAAGCTCCTGAAGCGGGCGGTTTCCGGCGCGGGCTTTGGCGTAGAAGTCGGTGACGGTGGACAGGTAGCGGTAGGAACCACCTGGCGGGTATTTGACGTCGTCATCATTGATCGCGACCTCGTGATGCAGCGGCATGCCCGGATTCTCGAGCATCGGGCGCTGCTCGGGCAGGTCGCCGCCGCTCCCGAAATCATCACCCTCGCCGCGGATGACGACGACCTTGACGTCGTCGTCGACGTTGCACTTGTGGATGAGGTCGGCGTAGTTCTGCCGCATACCCAGGCTGGTGGCGTTCTGGGCTTCGGGGCGATCGAAGGTGATGTAGGCGATGCGGTTCTTTTTGTCCTTCTCGAACTTGATGTACTGCTCGGCTTCCTTCTTCAGCTTTTCGTAATCGAACTCAACCATCAGTCATCTCCATTGTTGTTAGTTGATTATTTGAGTAAGCTGCCCGCGTCGACGGGAAGCGAAACGCCGGTGATGTAACGAGATTCATCAGAGGCGAGGAACAATACGGCGTTGCTGATATCGATCGGATCGACCCAGGGCACCGGCAGGGTATGCATCATCTGGGAGATCGGAGCGAAGTCGTCCGGACCGGGATTCTCCAGATCCGGACGGAACAGACGGTACGTCTGCTGGTTCATCAGCATCGTGGTGCTGACCTGGGTGGGCAGCACCGAATTGACCCGAATCATGTGCGGCCCGAGTTCCACGGCAAAGGCGCGCATCAGACCGATGACACCGTGCTTGGCGGCGATGTAGTGGCCGGTATTCGGATAGGCCTTACGGCCACCCACTGAGCTGGTGAGCACGATGGACCCACCGCGGCCGCCCGAAAGTACATGTGGCACACCCGCTTTGACCGTGTGCCACACGCCGCTGAGGTTGATGTCGATCATGTCTTGCCAGATGGGTTCCCGGATCTTGTGCAGCATTCTGCCGTCGGTGCCGACACCGGCGTTGGCGACGATGATGTCGAGACGACCGAGCTGTTCGACGCCGCTGTCCACCGCGGCCTTGCACGCCTCGTAGTCACGCACGTCGACTTGTGCGGTCACGATGCGCCGGCCCAGACCCTTGACCAAATCCACTGTCTCGTCGAGGTCTTCCGGCGTTGCATGCGGGTAGCTGAGGTTGTCGATCGGCCCGCAGACGTCGATGGCGATGATGTCGGCGCCCTCTTCAGCCAGCCGGACGGCGTGGCTGCGGCCCTGCCCGCGGGCTGCCCCACTGACGAACGCGACCTTGCCCTCGACGCGACCGGTCATGGTGTCGAGGCCGGCATCGACTCCCATCCCCGCACCGTCGATGTCGGGCTGAGTTTGGCTTTCGACAGGTCGACCTCCCATTCCGGGAAGCGTTTGAGGATCTCTTCGATGGCGATTCGTCCTTCGAGTCGCGCCAGCGCCGAGCCCAGGCAGAAGTGGGTGCCGACGCTGAAGGCCAGATGCTGCCGGGGCGTTCGGTGGATGTTGAATTCTTCACTGTCCGAGCCGAATTGGCGCGGGTCGCGGTTGGCGCCGCCGATCAGCATCATCATCACCGCACCCGCGGGCACGGTTTGGCCGTGGAAGCTGATGTCACGGGTCACGTAGCGGGCCGCGTGCGGGGCCGGCGGTTCGAAGCGCAAGAGTTCCTCGATGGCCTGCGGTATCAGTTGAGGGTTCTCAGCCAGTTCGCGGCGCTGGTCGGGGTATTCGGCGAGAACCTTTCCGGCCCACCCGATCAGTCGGGTGGTGGTCTCGTTTCCTGCGCCCGCGACGACGTTGAGATAGATCAACAGTTCGTCGCGGGTCAGGTGGCGAGTAGCCCCGGTCTCGTCGACGAATTCGACGTTGAGCAGCTCGGTCATGATGTCGTCCGAGGGATGGGTGGCGCGCCAATCGATATATGCGGCAAAGATTTCCCCGGTGGCCAGGCCGTGGTCGGCGTTCATCGGCTTGCCGGCTTCGGTCCGCATCTGCGCGTTGGTCTGGTCGCGGATGAATTCCTGGTCGTCCTCGGGGATACCGAGCAGCATGCTGATGACCTTCATCGGCATCTGCGCGCCGAGGTCGGCGACGAAGTCGATATGTCCCGTGCCGACCAGCGGGTCGAGCGCTTGAGCACAGAAGTCGCGGATCTGCGACTCCAGCGCCGCGATCTTGCGTGGGGTGAACATCCGGGCCAGCAGCTTGCGGTGAATGTCGTGGATCGGCGGGTCTTCCATGATGAGCAGGCCGGGCGGGATATCGAGGTTGGCCTTGATCAACTCGAGGATGATGCCGCGCGCCGAACTGAATGTGCCGTGATCGACCAGCCCCTTGTCGACATCGGCGAAGCGGCTCAGCGCATAGAAATCGTGCTGGGTGTTGTAGTACAGCGGCGCCTCTTCACGCAGCCGCGCGAAAGTCGGGTAAGGGTCGGCGTTGACGACGACATCGTAGGGGTCATAGTGGACGTCCTGGACGCCCAAGTCGGTGCTGATCGTCACGAAATCTTGCCTTTCGCCACAACTTCGGCGATCCGGATGGGCCGCATACCGGATCGTTGTCGCCAGTGTGTCAGCGTCGGAGGCGGTGCGGGCGATTTGTACCTTTCGCTTAACCCAACTGCGCTCGCGCGCCAACCTGCGACGGGCTAACTCTATTGCCGTAGAGAACCATATGGGCCCGCATTGGGCAAGAGCTGTGGACCTATTTGGAATGCGGTTGCAGCGCGGCGCCGGCTTGGGTGAGTCGCCCCTGTTGGTCGCTGCCCAGGACGCCGGCGACGATGGCCGACAAGACGCCGTCGAGCTGCTCGGGGCTGTCGATGATCCGGTCGCCGTGGACGAACCGCAGCATGAGCCCGTTGATGAAGGTCAGCGTGATGTTGCTGAGGTCGTCGACCACGTCGGGATCCAGGTCGGCGCCGTGCGGCAATAGCTGGACCAGGATGTCGTGGTGCAACTTGGTGAAGGCGTCGGTGGCGCGTTGCAGGGTCGCGGCGATCGCCGGATCCCTGGTGGCCTGAATCGTCATCTCGTAGCGCGCTCGGGTGCGGCTCAGCTGCGGTGCTTCACCGGACTGGATGACCACCTTGGCGAGCGC
>DATDLZ010000005.1:0-29245 GCA_036519055.1 Mycobacterium sp. | reverse complement strand
CGACTCGAGGGTCATGACGTTCTCGATTTCGGCGACGTCGGCGGAACACACGACGCCCAGGATCTGGTTCAGGCCGGGGTTCATGCCGGTGCCGTAGAAGCTGACCTGACCCTTGTCGCAGGCTTCGGCCAGCAGTTGGGTCACCGGCTTGCCGGACCGGTGGGGATGGTTCTTGTCGCGGTGCCACCCGTTGATCCAGTCGGCGGTGGTGACGATATTGATCCCGGCCTCAAGGACTTTCACGTAGAGGTCCTCGTCGGGGAAGACGCCGTGGAACGTGAGCACATCGGGCTTGGCCGCAATGATCTCGTCGATCGTGCCGGTCGCCTTCACTCCGATCGCAGGTAGGCCGACGATCTCCCCGGCGTCACGGCCGATCTTCTCTGGCGAATAGCAGTGCAGACCAACAAGTTCCAGGTCGGTGCGGTTGCCGAGTCGCTTGATCATCTCGGACCCGACGTTGCCGGTGGCTACCTGGAAGACACGGACGGGAGCGTTCATTCGATGGGGCCTTTCGATTGATGTGGTGTCGAGTGGGGCCGCGACGACCGAGGAGGTCGCGGTCATCGAGTTCAGTGAGCCTCAGCGGTGATGGATTGCAGCTCCGCGGCACTGCCGCCTCGTCCGTCGGGATAGAACTGTTGGGCCCACTTGCGGATCGCGGTGAACCCCTCAAACTCGGAGGAGGACAGTGCGGGCGGGTCCGAATAGCGTTGGTGTGACCAGATGTGGACGTCCTGCTTGAACTGCCGGATGACGTCCTCGCCGAACTCTCGCGCCTTTGTTTCGTGCCGAGGGGCATCTTTACCGGGCACCCGGCCGATGTACACGGTGAACCGAACGTCAGAGGTGTAGTCGTCGACCGGGGTGGTGGCCGAGATGGTCCGGTTGTCGATCATGCCGGAGCTTTTGGTCACCGCAATGCCGAGGCCTCCGTTGATGGCCTGGATGTTGCTGTCGATGTCGTCGATCGATTGGTTTTCGTCACCTTCGAAGGTAATGGTGAAGTCGACGTAGGACGTCGGCTGATCGAAATCGTGCCGGGTGAACACCGGCACGATCGGCGTCTTGTGCACGAACTTGAAGTGGGCGACGTCGACGCCGTTTTCCATCACGTACTGCGGATGCAATTCGCGACTCGGCTCGTGCAGGGTCTGGCGGGGGTAGTAGTCGGCCAGACTGCTGCCGTCCTCGAAGCTGGCGAAGATGTCGGGCACATCGAAGAACGGCTCACGACCTTCGACGTCATGCCAGACGTAGGCCGACTCGTTGCGTTCTACCACGGGGTAGGTACGCATCTTGCGTCCGCGGTTGGGTCGCTTCTCGTAGGGAATGCAGACATTGCGACCCTCATGGTTCCATTGCCAGCCGTGAAAGGCGCACTCGATGACCTCGCCCTCGACGTGGCCGCCGAAACCGAGGTGAGCGCCCAGATGTTCGCAATAGGCGTCCATCACGGTCAGCCGTCCCGACTGAGCCCGCCAGGCCACCATCTCTTGGCCGAAGTAGTGCATCTTGTGCACGTCGCCGACGGCGATCTCGTCTGACCACGCGATTTGGAACCAACCGGTCGGCTTCATCGACAGCGGCGGTTTCGCCATCTGAGCTCCTTTGACTGGCGTGTGGGGCTGTACCCGAGAGTCGTCCAAGCAGAAAGCATAGTAGCCTCAATGAAAAAATCATAGAATGTTCTCTGAATCTGACTGAAGCGAGTGGTCGGGCCGTACCATCTGCACAATGACTGACGCGGGCATTCAGCCTCAGCGCACCAACCGGCGGGGGGATGCCACCCGCCAGAACATGCTGGAGGCCGCCCTGAAGGCACTGGCTACTGGCGATCCCGGTGCGGTGTCAGCGAATCGGATCGCAAAGCAGATCGGAGCCACCTGGGGTGTGGTGCAGTACCAATTCGGCGGCGCTGACGGTCTATGGGCTGCAGTGCTACACCGCACTGCCGAGCACCGGGCAGACGTGTTCGCGCCCACCGACGCCGCGGCGCCGTTACGACAACGAGTCGCGACCATTATCGACACTCTCTATGACGGCCTGACGGCCACTGACTCGCGGGCGATCGAGAACCTGCGCGCCGCGTTGCCGCGCGACCCCGCCGAGCTCGAACGCCTCTACCCCCGCACTTCCGCGGAACTCCAGTCGTGGGGGCGGGGTTGGCTCGCAACCTGCCAGAATGCCTTCGCCGACTTGAACATTGACCCCGAACGAGTGCGTGCAGTCGCCACCTTCATTCCGGGAGCGATGCGCGGCATTACCTCGGAGCGTCAGCTCGGCAGCTACTACGACCTCGACCTAGCGCGGCAAGGTCTAACGGACGCGATTGTGGCGTACCTGGAGCTGTCCGGTCCCGAACGGACCGGCTGACCGTGGCCGAGTGCGCGAGTAGACCGAGCAGCGTTCATCACGTGGTGTTCGCAACGCCGCAGGAGCAGCTCTCCGAGATGGCACAGTTCTTCTCGGACTTGGGTTTTCGATTTCAGACCATTGAGCTGGAAGACGTGGGCCTGCGGGTGCTGCTGGACTGGGACGGCGGGCTTGAACTGGTGACGCCACTGTCATCGGAAGCTGACGGTGATAATGCCGTCGCGCAGTTCTTGCAGCAGAACGGCCCCGGCGTCTATTCGGTGGTAATCCGCGTTGGTGACGCGTCGGCCGCCGAGCAGGTGGCGCAGCGATACGGCGCGCGGACTCGGTTCCGTCAGCACCGCGGCGGTGACGGGTACGAACTCGACGAGACCGAGATCAGCGTGCTCGGGCTACCGTTGACATTCCTGTCTACCGATTTGCCGTAACCCGTTCAGTCGCCGCGTGACTCGACGTACGCCGTAATCATGTCAACAAGCGCCTCGAGGTCCCGGGAAGAGTCCACGGGTTCTGGCCATACCATCTGCGCGACTACCAGGCCGCGCAACGTCGCCCAGATGAGGTTGCCGATTCGGCCGGCGTGCGGAGCCGACAGATCTTCTCCCAGGTGGCGGCCGAGGCTGGTCAGGGTGGCCATGAGGTCAGCGAGGTGGGTGTTGGCAACGGAGTCGCGCAGGCCCCGGGTCGAGATCAGAATTTCCAGTGCAGCCATCGACGTGGGACTGGAGAATGCGCCCCAGATCGTGTCGATGACGAACTTGGTGCGCGCCCGCACGCTGCTCTCGCGGACGGCCTGCGGTGGCAGCTCGTCCAGTGCGTCGAGCAGTTCGCTGAATCCCTTGTCCACCAACGCCATCAGCAAGCCGTCCAGATCGCCGAAGTGGTATTGGACCACGCCCCAGGTCAGGCCGGCGCGGTCGGTGATGTGCCGGACACTGGGTGGAGCGAATCCCTCGTCGAGGATGCAGCGCACGGTCTCGTCGATGACGACGGCGCGGGTGCGTTCGGCCCGGGCCTGCGCGCCGGTGGGCGGCCGTCGGGGCGCGGTCATGACATCGGAGTTACCACAGCACGCCCTGTAAATGATCGGTGGGCCGCAGGTCATGAGCGGCAAGGATTCCGCTCGGAGCCCGGCACACGGCGTCGATGACGTTGACCGCACGGGCCGCAGTGGCGATGACCCCTCCCTGGTTGTGGTCGATGCCCGAGGTGCCCACGTGAGTGTTGATCGTGATGCCCGGGCTGCCCCCGATCATGACGCGATGTACGCCGGGATATCCGTCGGGTGGATACGCCCAGTCCGGTGCCGCGGCATCGGTGAGCCGGTTGACGTGCTCCATAGTGATCACCGCGTCGCCGCCGCGGAAGCCGTCGACGCCGAATCGCACGGCCGCAACCTTGCCGGCCTCGACCCGCATCATCGTGCACTGAATCGGTACGGGCGTGACCCACTTCTCGACTCGTTCGCGGACCTCGTCAAGCTCGATGCCGAGATCGACTGCCAGGCTGCGCACCTGGGCGCCCCACATCGATGTGAGCACACCGGGCAAGAACATCACCGGAGTGTGGTCTGCTGCCGCCCCGAAACCGAAACTGACACCGGTGAATTCGGCGTCATCATAGCTTCCGTAGTCGAAGATCTCCTGCACCGTGACGGTGGTGGCGCGCGCTGCCAAGCTCAATGCGGCGTATACCAGGGTATCGCCGGAGAATCCCGGGTCGATTCCGTTGATGTACAAAGTCGTATCGCCGTCAGCGCAGGCTTGCGCGAGCGGTTTGCGTAGCCAATCGTCGGCCTGGTCGGGCGCCACCAGCCAAACGAACGACGTGCCAACGACATTCGTACCTGCTCGCAGGAATCGACTGATCTCGCCCAGCGCTTCGTGCGGCCGGGTCTCGGCTTGCGAGGTGTACACCACGCAGTCCGCGTTCAGGGCTATCAGCGCTTCGATGTCGTCGGTGGCGAGCACACCGGTGGGCCGGTCGAGCCCACACAGGTCTGCGGCGTCACGCCCGATCTTGTCCTGTGCACGTGCGTGGACGCCGACGAGTTCGAGGTTGGGACGCTCAATGATGCTGCGTAGCGCGTGGATGCCGACATTGCCGGTGGAGAACTGGACGATCCGACGGGTCACTGGAGTCCTTTCAGACCGATGAAATCGGCAGCCCTGTGATGGAAAAATTACATGTGTAATCATTACGGGACAAGAGCGAGAGGAGTCGCAACGATGCGGCCAGAACCCTTGGATCACCCGGAGCAGCCGTACAAGGTCGTGGTGTGGGCGACCGGACGGGTCGGGCGATTGGCCATCCGCGCGGTGGCTGACCGCCCCAACCTCGAACTCGTGGGCGTGTGGGTGCACTCGGAATCCAAGGAAGGCAAGGATGCCGGCACCATCGCAGGCATCGAGCCGTTGGGCGTGGCGGCGACCCGCGACGACGCCGCCATTCTGGCCGGCGACGCGGACTGCATCATCTACACCGGTCCGGCGACCAGCCGACCTCGAGAGGCGATCACCGACTTCTGTCGAATCTTGGAATCGGGCAAGAACATCGTCACCACTTCGGTTCCAGGCCTGGTCTATCCACGCGGATCGATCAAGGAGTCGACCGTGCAGCGCATCGTCGACTCGGCGATCAAGGGCGGCAGCTCGATCTACTCATCGGGCATCGAACCGGGGTTCGGTTGCGATCTGCTGGCCGTCGCGATGGCGTCGATGTCGAACCGGATCTACTCGATCCGCGGGTTGGAGATCACCGACTACTCCCGTGACAACACCCTCTACGAAATGCGGGAGCTGTTCGGCTTCGGTCAGCCCATGGACTATAAGGGCGGCATCATGATGCCCGGCGTGATCAAGTACGGGTGGGGTGCGGCCGTCACCATGGTCGCCGAGGCGCTCGGCGTACAACTGGACGAGATCCGCGAAACGTGCGAGTTCGCACCGGCCCCGCGCCAGCTCGAAACCCTCTCCGGGATAATCGAACCCGGTGCCGTCGCGGCAGTCTGGTTCCGCTGCATCGGCGTGGTCGACGGACAAGAAGTGATCACCATCGAGCACGTCGACCGGATGGCAGCAGACGTAGCGCCCGACTGGCCGAAGAGCCGTGCCGGCGGCATCGACGGCGTGTGGCGCGTGATGATCGAAGGCGAGCCCAGCTTCGATGCGGAATTCGAAACCGGCTTCAACTCCCATGAGGACTCCACCGATCACGGCCTGCTTGCCACGGGTATGCGCGCCATCAACGCTGTCCCGTGGGTCTGCCACGCGCCCCCAGGACTGGTTGACGCACTGCACATCCCGCTGACGCCGGCGATCGGTTCGCTGCGCCCGCGCCGCGACGGCATCCCGACGATCGAGGGTCATCACGACGCCCGGATAGGAGCCTAGGAGAGTGCCCTAGTCATGCAGTCTCCGCGAAGGTGAGCAGCATTGAATTGCATATCAAGCATATGTTCCGCAACAATGCATGTCGAACATGTGTCGCGGGGATTCTCTTGCCCCACAACGAATCCCGTCTACGTGCGGTGACGTACCCCTGCCACTGGACCAAGGATAGAGAAGCCGACGTCGTCGCTTACATACGGATCGGTAAGATGGCTTGGGCAGTAGACTTCCGCTGATACGGCGATGAATCTGACCGCGGTTCTATGAACCCGAGCGGACTGTTGGCGGTAAGCCGGATTTTCCTCGAACATACCGTTCATCTCTTCGTCTACCACGGTATAGACCGAGGCGCCGCCATTGAGTTCGCGACAAATTTGATGGGCTCGGGCGACGAGAGCAGGCAAGTTATCCATGAGGGGGATCTGATCTTGTTCGAGCAGCGCCACAAACTGATCCTGCTGGCTTGGGTCGGCGCTTGCCGCGCCAGCGCAAATAATTGCGGCGGTCAGCACCACCGAGGCGCTAACCAGAGCGTCTGCAAGGCTGGTGATGCCGGTGCGCACGGCAGGATTTCCGTTTCTTTGGTGTCATCTGCTCGGTATCTAATTCAACCCGAGCGACGACACGACGTCCATAGGCACGGAACAATCCAACCACCGTCTGCAGGTCCAGAACCCGACGCAAGTTCGCGTCGGGCGCGGTCGCGTCTATGGGTCGCTATGAGGTCCGGCGGTTCTCGGCAGCGCACTTGCACAGTTCCGGGGCTGCGGGGCATCGCGTCGGCTCGTACTGTCGTGGCCTACGTTTGCCTGCTCGGCACGTGGATTCTGGTAGCGATCCGTACAGCGAGAGGTAGCTTGCAGGGCAACCTATTTCAGCCACCCAGCACTGTCCCGGTGAAGGCGCACAAGGACCCGGTGATCTAAGTGCTCTGCTCGACGAATTAGCTGCGAGAGTTGACCGGTATGAGCGCATGGCGTCCGATTGGTCGGAGACGGCGACGCCAGCCGGCCGTCGATCGACCCGTGTCCTCCTCCCTGCCGCGAAGCGTCGCGCGTGTTCTGCTTGGCGCTTTCCTGCTGTACACCGGGGTTAGTCATCTGAGCTTCGCCCGAACCGCCTTCTACGCCCAGGTACCGCCGTGGCTACCGTTGAACGCTGATTTCGTCATCATCGCCTCGGGCGTAGTCGAAATCGCGCTCGGAGCGGGCCTGGTGCTGCTGAACAGGTGGCGAGTGCCGGTCGGATGGGTCGTGGCCGTCTTCTTCGTAGTGGTGTTTCCCGGCAACATCTCCCAATTCAGCACGCATGCAAATGCTTTCGGGCTCGACTCTGACCTCGCCCGCGGCATTCGGCTGCTGTTCCAGCCGTTGCTCGTGATCTGGGCGCTGTGGTCCACAGGGGCATGGGCGGCCTTTCGAAACCGCGGTTCATGACGGTCGCGCTCTAACACAACGAAACAGCAGTTAGACAACTAGTTCGCTTTGTGTTCACCGTGCCGACGCGCTTCGCCCTTCAGACTATGGATGGATTCGCCTACACCAGCGGAGGTCATAGTGGTCGTCGGAGACAACGAGGTCGCCCTTAGCTTGGAGGTTGACCCGGCGGGGCAGCGGGCGCAGGTGCGACGCGCGGCGTTGGCCAGCTCGATCGGCACCACGATCGAGTGGTACGACTTCTTCCTCTACAACACCGCCGCCGCGTTGGTTTTCCCGCACCTGTTCTTCCCCGCGTCCAGTCCGTACGCGGGCGCGATGGCCTCGTTCGCGACCTACGCGGTCGGGTTCGTCGCCCGCCCGCTCGGCGCCGCGATCTTCGGGCACTGGGGCGACCGGATCGGTCGCAAAGCGACACTGATCGTGACGCTGCTGGTGATGGGCATCTCGTCGGCGATCGTCGGCATCCTGCCCGGCACCGCCGCGATCGGGGTGGCCGCGCCTCTACTGCTCGTGCTGCTGCGACTGGTGCAGGGCCTCGCGATCGGCGGCGAGTGGAGCGGGTCGGTGTTGATCGCGATGGAGTGGGGCGACCAACGCAAGCGGGGGCTGCTTGGCAGTTTCGCTCAGCTCGGCGTGCCGATGGGGCTGGTCCTGGGCACCGGCGGCATGACCTTGCTGTCGGCAACGCTGTCGGCTGAGGAGTTCAACTCGTGGGGCTGGCGGATTCCGTTCCTGTTCAGCCTGGTGCTGGTGGGCGTCGGCCTGGTGATTCGGCTGTCCATCCTCGAGACGCCGATGTTCGCAAAGGCGGCCGAGGAGCGGAGAACCGCCCGCACTCCTGTCCTCGACGCGATCCGCCATCACTGGCGAGAGATTTTGCTGTCGGCGGGGGTGCGGTTCAGCGAACAGATGCCGTTCTACCTGTTCACGACCTTCGTCCTGATCTACGTCGTCTCGCGGCACGGGTTCGCCAAGACGTTCGTGCTCACCGCCGTGCTGGCGGGCGCCGTGTGCGAACTCGTCGCGATCCCCCTGTTTTCGCACCTGTCCGACCGCTTCGGCCGCAAGCGGGTATATCTCACCGGAGCGGTTCTGACCGGCCTGATCGCGTACCCGTACTTCGCAGTGCTGACCCACGGCGGGGCCGGGCTGATCTTCATCGCGGTCGTCGCCTCGCTGATCATCCACGCGTTGCAGTACGGCCCGCAGGCCGCGCTGATCGGCGAGAACTTCCCAACACACCTGCGCTACGGCGGCGCCGGACTCGGCTACCAGCTGGCCTCGGTTTTCGCCGGTGGCCCCGCGCCGCTGATCGCGACATGGTTGCTGCACAGAACCGGAACCCCGTACGCGATCTCGGCCTACATCGTCTTCGCCGCTGTCGTCACGGTCGCCTGCGTCCTTGCCCTGCCGGACCGTTCCCGCGTCGACATCGACGACGCCGCGGTGTACAGCCGATAGCGGTTCTTCCCGATTACGGGGCCAGCCGTCTCGGCAACGCTTTGACGAAGAGCGCTGCGGTAGTAGATTTACGTGATACATCAATCAATTGAGGTATGGCGAACGATGACACGTGACCAATGGACGCTTCACGGAGTGGAGTTCGAGAATTGCCCCTGCGCCTGGGGCTGCCCGTGCCAGTTCGGTGCCCAACCAACTTACGGGCGCTGCCAGGCGGTAATGGGCGGCCATATCGACGAGGGCAACTTCAACGACACGAATCTCGATGGGCTTGACTGGGCGATGCTCCTCTCCTGGCCGGGCCCGGTCCCCGAGGGCGATGGCACGCAGCAGGCCATCATCGACGAACGTGCGGATCCGATTCAGCGAGAAGCACTGCGCAAGATCCTTCACGGCGAGTCGACCACCCCCGGAGCGACAGTTTTCTTCGTGTACAACAGCACAATGTCGACTGTGCTCGAGACGCTGTACGCGCCCATCGAACTGTCGGTCGATGTCGATCAGCGAACGGCCAGCATGACGATTGAAGGGCTAGTCGAGTCACGCGGGGAGCCGCTCGCCATTCCGGGGAACCCAGGATTGCCGCCGAGGATACAGCTCAGTACGCCGGAGGGGCCGCGCTATCTCTACGCCGAAATGGGCAACGGCAACACCACGGCGCGGGCGGGAATCGATCTCGACTTCAAGGACAGCTACTGCCAGTTCAACGTCATGCACCTGAACCAGGACGGACTGATCCGCTGACCACATCTTGGGTCTGGCGCTACCGAGACCGTCTGGCCGTACTGGTCGGCCTGGGCGGCATCACCATCGCAGCCTGGGTGTACGTCCTGGTGACGGCGCACCGCATGGTGACCGCGTCGGGCGGCATGAACGGTGACCAGATGGATGCCATGGCAGGCGTAAAGCCATGGACAGCAACCGAATTCGGTCTGACATTCGCGATGTGGGCCTTCATGATGGTCGCCATGATGGTTCCCACTGCGGCACCCATGACTCTGATGTACGCGGCGGTCGCGCGCAAGGCCGCGGCACAGCACGACCCGCTGGCCCCGACGTTCATCTTCGTCACCGGCTACATCACGATCTGGGTGATCTTTAGCCTCGTGGCCACCGTCTCCCAGCACGCTCTCGATCAGGCCGCGCTGCTCTCCCCGATGATGGTGTCCGCCAGCGGCAGCCTCGGCGCCGCGATTCTGATCGCGGCCGGCCTATACCAGCTCACCCCGCTCAAGAACGCCTGCCTGAAAAACTGCCGGACCCCAGCGCATTTCATGTCCCGCTACTGGCGCACTGGTAACCTCGGCGCCTTCCGTATGGGACTGAGGCTCGGCGCCTACTGCGTAGGTTGCTGCTGGATCCTGATGGCATTGCTGTTCGTCGGCGGCGTGATGAACCTTTTGTGGATCGCGGCGATCGCCATATTTGTTTTGCTGGAGAATACGATCCCCTTCGGTGACGTGAGCGGAAGGGTCGCGGCCGCGGCGATGATCCTGTTCGGTGCTCTGAGTCTGGCCCTGTGAGGCGCCGGCTTCATTCGCGCGACTTGGCCACACCGGTGGGCGTGAGGGCGACAACGGGGATGGTCCGCGACGTATTGCGTTCGTACTCCCCGAATCCCGGATACCGCTCGGCCTGCACTGCGTACTTGTCGTCCCGCTCGGCGCCCTGCAGCACGGTGGCATGCACGTCGATGATGTCGTCGCCAACTTCGATGTGGGTGTCGGGGTTGGCCTTCAGGTTCCAGTACCAGGCGGGGTTATCGTCGCGACCATTGTTCGAGGCGAACACAAGATAGCGTTCACCGTCGGCCAGATACATCATGATGTTGGTCCTCGGCTGACCGCTCTTTGCGCCCACGGTGTGCACGATGACCATCGGCGCGCCCTCGAACGGTCCGCCGACCCGACCGTGATTAGCGCGGAACTCCGCGATGTTGCGTGCGTTGAAGTCATTGCCATCGCTCATTTGGTTCTCCTCACATCGACGAACGTCTTGTAGTCGGTCCTACTTATTGGTACCCAATCTCAGCACCACCTTGCCGCGGCTGTGCCGCAGTTCGACCTGTCGGAACGCGTCGCGAACATCTTCGAGGGCGAAGACTCCAGCGATCGGCACCTCCAGCTCGCCGCGTGCGACGAGGTCGGCCAACTCGGCGACTACCGCCGCCGTCGCGGCATCTGCACCGCCCGCTGACAAGACCTCGAACTGCTCGACGGCAGCGAAATCGGCGATGGTGTCGACCCTGTCGCGCGGCACCTTGAGGTCCTCGACCGCCATGGCGACATATCCACCACCGAAGAAATCCAGCAGGGCGTCGATGTGTCCGGACGGTGCCGCGGCACGCAGCCGGGCCGGCAGGTCGTCACCGTAGTTGACCGGGATCACGCCATGGTCGGCGAGCCAGCCGTCGTTGGACGGTCCAGCGATGCCCAGGACGGTGGCCCCGGTGCGTCGGGCGAGTTGAACCGCGATCGAACCGACACCGCCGGCCGCACCTGCGACCGCTACCGTCTCACCCGGCATGAGGCGCACCGCCCGCACCGCGGCGTAGGCAGTAGCGCCCGCGACAAACAGCGAGCCGGCCACCTCCCAGGAAACCTCCGACGGCTTGGCGGTCAATTGGTTTGCGGGCACTGTGACGTACTCGGCGTGGCTGGAGCGGCGCATGGAGAAACCAATCACCTCATCGCCCACCGCGAAATCGCCTACGCCGGAACCGAGTTCGGCCACCACCCCCGCCAGGTCGCTGCCTTGACCGGAAGGAAACGTGGCCGGGAACTGGTTGGCCAGGGCGCCATTCCGGATCACCGCCTCACTCGGATTGATGCCGGCCGCTCTGACCTCAACGAGAACCTCACCGGCTTCGGGAACGGGGCGGGGTACGTCGCGCACCTCGAGGACGTCGACGCCGCCATACGAATCGAACTGCACTGCTTTGGACATGACCAACACTCTAGCCAACTTAGATGACATATCAATCATATTTCGCTCACAGCGATCAGCCGCGGCTGCGGGAAGCCTATCGTTGCGTCGGCACCGTCAAAGCCGATTCTCGAGCGAAGAACCTGCTAATTGCAGTGCCGCGTCGAGGCGGCCGTCCGCCATTATTCCCGATACGCCGATTTGTTCGGTATTCCATATTGCTTGATATATCATGTAAAGTCATTACTCTGGTAGGTATGACTAAGGCAGGCTCGGGTTCCGCCCAAGGATCCTCCGGATCGCAGCACTTCGACTTTGACGCGCTTTACCGTGGCGAAAGCCCGGCCGAAGGGTTCGCGGCGATGACGACACCGCCGTGGGATAACAAGGCGCCCAGCGAGAGCGTCATCGAGTGGCAAACCCGCGGCTGGGTACAGGGCGACGTCCTCGACATCGGCTGCGGGCTCGGCGACAATGCCATCTACCTGGCCAAGAAGGGTCACACGGTGACCGCGCTGGACATCTCACCCACCGCGCTTACTACGGCACAGCAGCGGGCCAGAGATGCCGAGGTCGAGGTGAGCTTCGCGGTGGCCGACTCCACCAAACTCGACGGCTACACAGACGCGTTCGACACCGTGATCGACAGCGGCCTGTTCCACTCCCTGGATGACGATGGCCGTCGTAATTACGCCGCCGCGGTCTACCGAGCCACCCGGCCGGGTGCCACCCTGCTGCTCAGCTGCTTCTCCGACGCCAATCCGGCGGGCGAGGATTGGCGGCCGGCGGTGTCTGAAGACACCCTGCGCGAGGTCCTCGGAGGCGCTGGCTGGGACATCACGTCGTTGGAACCTGCCACGCTGCCCGGCGAATTGGACGGCGCGCACGTCGAAATGGCGTTCTGGTACCTCCGCGCCGAACGGCGTCAAGTGGCCTGAAGGCAGGTATCTGGTTGGGCCAGACACGATCGCGGATAATGAGCATGAACAGTCCAGCAGAAAGACCGTGAAATGCCGCGTCCTCGCCGATCGCCAGCTGGTGACAGTCCGTGGCTGTCCCCGTCACAACTCCGCGCGTGGGTTGCCTTCATGCGGGTCCAGTTGCGGATGAACTACGAGATCAACAGCCAGTTACAGCGTGATAGCGATCTTTCGTTGCCCGACTATCACGTACTCAACGCGTTGAGCAGTGCGCCGGAACACAAGATGCAGGTCACCGATCTTGCTGCCTTGATCGGCTGGGAACGCAGCCGGCTCTCCCACCACCTGCGGCGGTTGAGCGAGCGCGGCCTCACCAAGCGCCTGCAGTCCACCGAAGACGGCAGGGCGACCGATGCGGTGTTGACCAAGAAAGGCTTGGACGCCATGGTCGACGCGGCGCCGGGTCACGCGATGCTGGTCAAGAAATTGTTCTTCGAGCCGCTGCCCGACGAACTTGTCGCTCCCTTCACCGCGGCGCTGGAACACATTCAGGCGAGCCTGAATCTCAATGCGTCGCTGCCGCCGGTACCCCTGTAGGTCGGTGGACTGCTAAGGCGCCAGTACGGGGTTGACGTCCATGTAGATGCGGTAGTCGTTGACGACTCCGTCGCGTACTCCAAAGACGTTGCAGCAGGGCAAATTCAGCTCGCGGCCGTCGAGGCGCCGGTAGTGGACATCCATCAGTGCGACGACCGTGCCGTCACCGACCTCCCAGAGGTCGAGGAGGGTGTGGTGCAAATCGGCGATCGCATCGCGAAACGACTGAGCTGCCGCAAGAAGTTCCGATTGGGTGTCGGTCGGGTCGGCGTTTCCAAAACGGAAGTGCACGTCCGTCGCCGTGAGTGTGGCGATGGCGTTCTGGTCTGCAGCGTCGACGGCGCGGATCAGTGTCCGAACCAAGTCGCCGGCTGTAAGGCGTGTGTCGGTCATATGTTTTCCCTCTGCGAATTTTGCTGTACCACTTACCAGTTCGGTGCGATGAGTGCTTTCATGATTCGGCCCGCCTGCAGATCGTCGAACGCAGCCAGTGTGTCGGGCAGCGGTGCGACGACGCTGGTGAGATCGTCGACTACGAGTAGGCCTGTCGCGAGCAGGTCGATGGCCCTGTCGAATTCGTCGGTGTAGGTGTAGGACCCGCGCACCACAATCTCTTTGAGCAGGATGGTCGTCGCATCCAATCTGGTTCCTGAACCGGAGCCGACCACGACGAGGGTGCCTCCGGGTGCGAGCAGAGCCATCGCGGTCGCCGCCGCTGCGTTATTACCCGAGCATTCGATAGCCACATCGACGGACACTCCGCCGTTGACGGACTGGTCGGTTGTGATGACGGTGGCGTGCGAACTGGCCGCGAACGCCGCCCGGTCGCCCGCTGGCTCCATCAGCAGAACGTGCTCCGGGTCTTTGAGAAAAGCCAATCGGCACGCAAGCTGGCCGATGGGGCCGCCGCCGGTCACCAGCACCGTCAGTCCGCGAATATCACCGGCGAGCTCTACCGCGCGTAGGGCCGTCGCGGCGGGCTCCACCCAAGCGGCTTGCCGAGCGGAAAGTTCGGGTGGGATTGCCCGCAGGTGGGACGGAAATGCGGCCATCAATGGCGCGAGTGCACCGTTAGCTTGCAGACCCAGGGCCGTTTCGAGTGTCGCCTTATGACAGAAGTTGGGTCGCCCGGATCTGCAGAAATCGCAGACCCCACAGACGTTTCCGTTGGGGTTGACTGCGACTCGTTGGCCGATGCTCCAATCGGTCACGTCGGCGCCGACGGTGATAATTCGCCCCATCGATTCGTGTCCGAGGATGCAGTCACCCGTGTAGACCTGCGGTAGTTGTGCTGCGTGAAGATCACTTCCGCAGATACCGCATAGCTCGACTTCGACGATGACTTGATCGGGTCGCAGTGACGGCCGCGGGCGTTCCTGGAAGGCGATCGTTCGATCAGCGGTGAGTACCACTGCCGGCATTGTCATGGTGATGGCTCCCGCGACAACGTCAGGCCAACGGGTACGGCCCGAACCTGCCCCATGCAACGAAAGCGGCCAGCGCCAACAGCACGGCATTGACCCCGATGTTCATTGCCTCGTTGCGGCGAGCGTGAACCACTGCCGCGCCGACCATCACGAGGACCAAGCCGATCGCAGCCAACGGGACAAGGATAGGGGCGATATGCGTGACTGCGGGCAAGATCAACCCAGCCGCGCCGAGAACCTCAACCACGCCGATCAATCGAATGTTCGTCGGAGTGACATCCTGTGCCCAACCTTGGCCGGAGCTGACCAGCTTGTCCTTGGGAACAAGGAGTTTCATCAGCCCGCTTCCGGCGAAGCTTGCCGCTAAAACACTCGCGACGATCCACAGCGCTAGATTCATAATGTCCTCCTAGGGGATGGTTATAACTGCTTCGTTGAGACTGCCGATGTCGTTGTCGGGCAACGACAACGAACCGGCGGCAAGGTTTTCGACAAGATGGCCTCGGCTGCTGGTCCCGGGGATCAGCAACACGTTGTCAGCGATCGCCAACAGCCACGCGAGAGCGACCTGGGCTGGTGTCGCGCCGTGGCTGGCAGCAATACGGTTGACAACTGGATTGGTCCGAATCGCGTCATGCTGTGCCTTCGGCCAACCCAGCGGACAGAACGGAACGAACGGGATACCCCGGGCGGTGCACTCCTCGAGTACTGGCGCCGAAGACCGATTCGCAAGGTTGTAGACGTTCTGTACGCAGACGATGTCGGTGACCTCGAGCGCCATCAGCAAGTGCCGGTGCGTGACATTGCTGACCCCGACGCCCGCGATCAGACCTTCATCCCGCGCCGCTACCAATGCGCCCAGCTGATCCACGAACCGTTGATCGGGCACCGCGTTGTCCAACACGCGCAAGTTGACCGCGGTGAGCTGCTCGACACCGAGCGTTGCGAGGTTTTCTTCGATGCCGGCACGGAGCTGATCGGGGTCGTCGTACGGCAACACTCCGCCGGAATCATCGCGTCGTGCAGCAACTTTGCTCACCAGGGCCAACCCGTCCGGGTAGGGGAAGAGCGCCTCACGGATCAACGAGTTGACTACGCCCGGCCCGTAATACTGGGCGGTGTCGATGTGATCGACACCGGCGTCGAGGGCTGCGCGTAAGACCGCGAGCGCCTCGTCACGATCCCGGGGCGGACCGTACACGCCGTCGCCAGCCAGTTGCATCGCTCCGTAGCCGACGCGCCACACCGATTTGCCTGCCAAGCGATAGCGATCGCCCGTCCGCGTGTCCATCGTCGGCACCTTCCCTAGCGATTTCCGGCGTCGACGCCAGTTATCGCGCGCCGACGGGATCCGCAAGCTGTGCGAGCAGAACCGTAACACTCAACTACGTGACACATCAAGTTATTTCCGAACCATGCGGATCGTCGGGACTCGGGTGCCGGGACCTACAGAAAGACGCTCCGCTCAGCACAATTGAAGTACACACATGAAACATCATGCACCGTAGCGCGCGGCGCAGGTGCCGAGCTCTTGTCCGCAAGAAGTTAACGGTGTAAATATTGAAGTCCGCGGCCACTCCGACGTGGCTCCTCCAGGACGGATCAGCGTGTCATGAGCTACGACTTGATCATTCGCGGTGGGCGGGTCGTCGATGGCTCAGGAGTGGCAGCGCGCACCGCAGACATCGCCGTGCAGGACGGACTGATTGCCGAGGTCGGCCGGATTGACGGCGCGGCCCGGCGGACCATCGACGCCGACGGCCTCACCGTCACACCAGGATTCGTCGACATCCACACGCATTTCGACGGTCAGGCCACCTGGGATCCGCATCTGACGCCGTCGTGCTGGCATGGCGTCACCACCGCGATCATGGGCAATTGCGGCATCGGTTTCGCTCCGGTGCGGCCCGACCGGCACGACTGGCTCATCGAATTGATGGAGGGCGTCGAGGACATCCCCGGCAGCGCGCTGGCGGAGGGGATCACGTGGGAGTGGGAGTCCTTCGGCGAGTACCTCGACGCGCTGGAGAGGATGCCACGCGCCGTCGATGTCGGCACGCAGATACCGCAGGCCGCTGTGCGCGCCTACGTCATGGGCGACCGCGCACTCGACGCCCCCACCGCCGATGACCTGACTGCGATGACCCAAGCGGTCACCGACGGCCTGCGCGCGGGAGCCCTCGGCATGTCGTTCGGTCGCACCGCCGGGCATCGCAGCGCGAGCGGGCAACCCGTGCCGGGAACGTACTCGGACGAAGACGAACTCGTTGCCTTGATGACAGCGATGGCCGAGGCGGGAAGTGGTGTCCTGCAGGTGGTACCGGCCGGTGTGGGCGGTGAAATGGGCGGCGATCAAAGGCATTCCATCGACGGCGAGGTCGAGTGGATCAGCCGGCTGGGCGAGCGGTTTCGGATACCAATGACGTTCTTGGCCATGGTCAACGAGCAAGACCCGCACGACTGGCAGCACTGGTTCAGTGCCGTGCGTACCGCCAACGCCGCCGGCGCGAACGTGCGACCACAAGTAGCCAGCCGCGCGTTCGGGATGTTGATGGGCCACCAGTCGCGGATGAATCCGTTCCGGCACCGACGTAGTTACCGCGCTCTGATGGATCTACCGCTCGACCAACGCGTGCAAGCTCTTCGCGACCCGCAGATGAAGGCACGGATCCTCGCGGAGACGCCCGACGCGGGCGATACACCGTCGGCCGATCAACTCAACCGCCACATGTTCAAGCGGCTCTACCCGCTCGGAGAGCGACTCGACTACGAACCGTCGGCTGAAGACAGCATCGCGGCCATCGCAGCGCGCGAGCGTCGCGATCCGTGGGAGGTCACCTACGACACTCTGCTGCACGCCGAAGGCAAGGAGTTTCTGCTGTTCCCGCTGTTGAACTACGCGGGCAACGACTACCACCATCTCCACGACATGATGTCGGACCCGCTGAGCCTGCAGGGCCTCGGTGATGGGGGAGCCCACTGCGGCATCATCTGCGACGCCAGCATGACGACCTACCTGATGTCCTACTGGGTGCGTGACCGCACGCGCGGCCCGCGGCTCCCGCTGGAGACGGCCGTACATCGGCTCACCGGCGATCCTGCCGGCTTCTACGGCCTCGGTGATCGCGGTGTCCTGGAGCCGGGCAGGCGCGCTGACATCAATCTCATCGACCTGGACAACTTGGCTCTGCACTACCCCGAGCAGGTGCGGGATCTGCCCGGCGGCGCGGGAAGGCTCATTCAGCGTTCCGACGGCTATGTCGAAACGCTGGTGCTCGGCCAGACCATCGTCGCCGACGGTGAGCTCACCGACAGCCGGCCAGGAGGCCTCGTCCGCGGCTCGCGGCCGATGGCGACGGCGTAACCGAAGATGCTGAACGACAGCACGATTGACTCCCAGCCCGACATACGGGTCAAGTCGCTGCGGTACGGGGAACTCGACCGCAGCGTCGTCGTTGCGGCGGCAGTGCGGGTGGCCGAGCGCGGCGGCGTCCGCAGTGTCACCGTCCGCGCCCTGGCCGCCGAACTGGGCCTGTCGACCACGGCGATGTACCGCTATGTCGACGGCAAAGCCGAATTGCTGAATCTGATCGCCGAGGCCACCCTCGCCTCGGTCGAGCTACCGGAATCGGGGCCGTGGCAGCAGCGGATTCGCGTGGTCGCGAACAGCGCGCGCAAGGCAATGCTGCGAATCGACGGCATCGCCGATGTACTACAGACTCAGCCCGCGAAGGGTGCAGCGCGACAAGTTGATGCGCTGATGCAGCAGCTCCTCGTCGATGCCGGGGTTCCGCCTGCCCGGCGCGAGTCGGCGCGGATGCTCCTGATGATCTTCATCTTGGGTTCGGTGTCGTTTGAGCAGGCCCTCGACGGGTTGCCGCATCAGCTGACCGAGGCGCCGGAATCTCGCTTCCAGCAGGGCCTCGACATGCTGATCGCCGGCCTCTGCGCGATGTGAGAAACGTGTACGTCGGGCTTAGCGACCGTGGATCGCGTTAGCGGCGAAATCAGCAGCTTGATCCGTCATGCCGTTCGTCTTGTAGGCACTGTGGGCGGCCCGGCTGAATCCCTGGCCCGACGAGCAGACCGGGTCCTGGGGTGTGCACAGGTCGAGCGTCTTGTGTGCGTAGAGCGGCCCGATGCTGATCGGCGGGGCGTCGTGGTCGATCAGGTTGAGAAACCCGTTGGAGGGCTTGCCGAACAGGGTGACGGCCGCGACGTGCGGGGCGACGTTGGGCGGCAACGGTCCGGTGATGCCCGCGGGGAGTGCGTAGCCGGGCGGGACGCTGTCGGACGTGATGTAGGCCGCGATGGCCGCGCCCTGCGAGTAGCCGCCGAGAACAATCTTGGTGGCGGGGCAGGTGTTGACGGTGTCCAGGACCTTGTTGGCGGCGTCGGCGACACCGTCGCCCGCCTGCGAAAAGTTGAGCGAGGCGGGGTAATTGACCGGATACACGTCGATCGAACGGCCGCCCAGACGGGATGTGAGGGCGTCGGAGAATTGCTGTCCGACGGTGCCGGGACCGGGTGGCTCCATGGTGCCGCGGGCGAAAATGACCTCGACGTCGGAGCACTGTCCATCGGCGGCGGCCTTGCTGATGGCCGGGGTCGTCACCGCCGCTGCAAACAGCATCGTCAGGACAGCTGCGAACTGCAGGGCCCTCGTCATTGGCTGCGCACACCATGACAGCGGCGATACGCCGTAGCGGGTTGTCTCGTGCACGCTGTTGCCTTTCGTCGAGCGAGGATTCTTTTGAAGCGTATGCGGTGGAAGACTCCCGCGCAGTGCGGCCTCCGGCGTCAATGCCGTCGGTCATTTTGATATCCCGACCTAGCGGTGGTCAAGCTCAGCATGTTGCAACACCCCGGATGGTGGTCTTCATTCCTCCCGCGTCGGCCGGAAAGAAAACAGCAGGTGACGAGCGGGACCAAAAGCGTAACGACACGCAACGAAACGGCAGCTGAAGCGGTGTATTTCTAGATCAACGCGCGGGTTCGGGGCGTCGATTAGGTTTTCGCTTCGATTCGCAATACGCTAGCGCGCGGTTTGTCCTCAACTCAGGAAAGCGGCCATGCCCATTCAGTCCGCGTTGGTGCGCCCACGACAGGTGCGCAGCGCCCAGCGATTCGCTTCCCGCGTCAAGTGCCCAACGGTCGGCCAGTGCTTCGACATCGAAGCCACTCGCGACGCGGACGGGTGGATGATCCGGATCCCAGAGATCGGCAGGGTCACCCGCGCCAGTCGCCGCGCTGCAGTGGAACTGGCGGCCCGGGAATGCATCGCACTGTGGACCGGCATCCCGATCGGTTATGTCGCCGTCAACATCAAGCTCGGCTAACGGCGACCTCTATTTATTAGCCGAGGTGTGTCTCGGGCGTGACCTCACCGCGATGGTGAGGAAGAACGCTCATCATCATGACGGTGTTTGCGGCGTTCGCCGCTCTGGCGATGGCGACGTGCGTCGGCTATTACTTCGGTCGGCGTGCGGGATCCACGCCGACAACCTGGAAGAAGCGAACCAGTCGGATCGCGTTGGGGAGGCGGGCGGCTGATCTGCTCGTGCTGGTCGCGGCCCGTCGTATTCGGCAAAGATTGCGACCCGAGCCCATCGTCGAGCTGTTCGGGCTGAGAATCCTTGCGCCACTTGATCTGCTGCGGGGTAGCGTTACCCGGATGCGCTCCTACCGGGGTGCGCCAGGTTGGTGAGGCAACGGTATGTCAGCGCTTGAGGGCAAGATCGCGTTCGTGACCGGCGCATCGTCGGGCCTCGGCGCTGAGACAGCCCGACTGTTATCACGCCGGGGCGCAACGGTTTTCGGCGTAGGTCGGGACACCGCACGGTTGGCCGAGGTTTTCGGCGACGTCGAAAAAGGCTCACACGCATCGGTGGACATCGCATCGGCGCAAGCCTGTAAAGACGCGATCGAGCAGTGCGTCCGCGAATTGGGCGGTCTGGATGTCTTGATCAACATCGCGGGCCGACACCAGATGCGACGTACGGAGTCGATGACCGACGACGAGTGGACGCAAGATCTAGCGGTCAACCTCAACGGGCCGTTCCACTTGTGCAGGGCCGCGTTGCCCTATCTGCTGGAGCGAGGCGGCAACATCGTCAACGTCAGCTCGATTGCCGGCGTCGAAGGCCAGGCCTATTCGGCCGGCTACTGCGCTGCCAAGCACGGCCTGATCGGGCTCACCCGGGCGTTGGCAGTCGAGTACACCGCAGATCGCTTGCGCGTCAATGCGGTTTGCCCCGGCGGCATGCTGACACCGCAGATCGAACAGTTCACCGCACCCGAGAACCCGAACTACGACCTGATCATGCGCACGGCCTCACCGCGCGGCATGATGCAACCCCTCGACGTGGCGAACGTGATCGCATTCCTGGCCAGCGACGACGCAGCCGCTGTTCACGGCGCCGTCTATCGGGTCGACAACGGCAAAGGCGCCGGCTAGGCGATCACGAGCCGGTGAAGCGCGGCTCGCGCCGCTCGGCGGTGGCGGAGACGCCCTCAACGAAGTCCGCGGTCGCCGCGAGCTTGATCTGCTCGGCTTGTTCCAATGCAGTGGCCGCTCGCACGCGATCCGCGAGATCGCCACGCAACGTCTGGCGGATCGACACCACTGCGAGCGGGGCGCTGGCAGCGATCTCGGCCGCGAAGGCGTGCGCCGTCGACCGCACCGCGTCATCGGTTGCCAGCCGGTCGCACAAGCCGATGCGCGCCGCTTCCTCGCCAGCGACCGCGCGGCCGGTGTAGAGCATCTCCTGAGCGCGCTGCGTCCCGGCCACCGCCGGGAGCGTGACGGTGATTCCGAATCCCTGGTGCAGGCCGAGTCGGCTGAAGTTCGCGATGAAGCGGGTGGACGGCCCGGCCACGCGGAAGTCGGCCACCAGTGCCAAGCCGAGACCGCCTCCGACCGCCGCGCCGTGCACGGCCGCGACGATCGGCGTGCGGGTGGCGAACAGTCGCACAGCCTCCTCGTAGAGCGAGCCCGTGGAGCCCGCGACCGACTGCTCATCCCCGCTCAGGGCGCCCGGCAGGTCCGCACCCGCGCAGAAGTGCCGGCCCGACGAGCAGAGCACGATCGCCCGCGCGTCCACATCGGCATCGAGACGCTCGAAGGTATCGGCCAACCCGGCGATGAGGGCAGCGTCGAAATGGTTACGTGCGCCGTTCTCGAACTCGACCGTGGCGACGTGCTCGGCTGACACCTCGACGCGGATCTGATGAGTCATAGTTCGTCGTCAGGAAGCTCGCGCCGACCAGGTGAAGCTCTGCATCTCGGGTATGCGAGACGTGAGTAGTGAGGCCACGCTGCGGCCGATCTGATCTGATGTAGCCAGCGAAGTCTCGGAATCCAAGAACCCTTCCACCTCGACGCGCAGTGTCCGTCCCGTCCAGCGGGCGCGAGCATGCGCGTGCTGAACACCCGGCACTTCGATGGCAGCGGTCTCGGCGGTCGTGATGATCTCCGGGTCGACGCCATCGAGAAGGCGGTGGGCGATGTCCCCCGTCACTTCCCAACCGACGTGGCAGATGAATCCGGTGACGACGATTCCTGCGACCGCGTCAGCCCACGCCCAGCCCAGGGCCACGCCGGTCAGGCCGAGCATCGCGCCCGCCGATGACAACGCATCCAGCCATGAGTGCTTGGCATCGGCCACCATGGTGGCCGAGCGAATCCGCCGGCCCACAGTCAGTTTGTATCTCGCCACCAGTTGGTTGCCCGCGATCCCCACCGCCGCGGCGGCGATGCCCCAGCCGACGTGAGCCGTGCTGCCGTGACGCAACAGTTTGTTGACACTTTCGAACCCGGCGACCAGGGCACTACCCCAAATCACCAGCCCCACACCGATTCCGGCGAGGTCTTCGGCGCGCTCGTAACCGTACGGGTAGCGCTCGGTGGGAAGTCGGCGCGATGCCCGAAATCCGACGAACACCAGGGCGCTGGTCGACACATCCGACAGGTTGTGCAACGCGTCGCCCAGCAGCGCCACCGAACCTGACACCAGTGCGATCGACAATTCGACGAGCCCGGTTAGGGCCAGTCCCAAGGCGCTGATGGCGACGGCGCGGTTCGCTTGCCGGCGTTCGCCCGCATCGTCGGTGACGATGTCGAGCGGGAAACTTGTCGCGGGGTCGCGGACTCCGTTGATCTGATGCATATCGGTAAGGATGCCTGCCGCCGGCAGCATTGCAAAGACTGGCGGCCGCATCCACCCTTGACCTGAAGCATGGTTGAGGTCTTACCGTCGTGGCTATGTCACAAACGATCATCCAGTCGGGCACTCACTGGCCTGAGGAATTGAGCACGATCGGCGCGCTCCGATTCGCCCGGCGTTCGGCACATTTCGACGAAACAGTCAGCTTCTACCGCGACCTGGTCGGCCTTCCACTGTGCGCCACGTTCGGCGAGAGTTATGGCAGCAACGGAGCGATATTTGGCTTACCCGGATCGAGTCTTACCTTCGAGATCGTGGAGGCCATCGAACCGGTGGCGGTGGATAGTCATGAGCAGCTGTGTCTGTATTTCCCCGATACCGCGGCTCAGCAGCGAGCGACTGCGCGGCTCGTGGCGGCAGGGGTCAATCCTGTTGATTCTCATCCGTATTGGGCGGCAACCGGATCGGTCACCTATCGCGATCCGGACGGTCGCGAGGTGGTATTCGCTCCGTTTGTCTTCGGCGTCAATGAACCCGCGGAGGGCGCCGCATCGGGCGAGCACTGGACCGCCCCGTAATAACGCGGAAGGCCACCGGGGTCGGGTACACCGGTGGCCGTCCTCTGCGCTCGATCGTTGCGGTTAGTGCTTGAAGGCGTCCTTCACCTTCTCGCCTGCGTCCTTGAGGCTGGCCTTGGCCTGGTCAAGCTTGCCCTCAGTCTCGGTGCTGTGGTCGTCGGTGGCCTTGCCAACGGCCTCTTTGGCCTTGCCGGCAACGTCGTCGATCTTGTTGCTCACCTTGTCGTGGGCTCCCATCAGCTTCAGCTCCCTTTGCTATGCACAATGCTGCTTGCGTCGGGATGACTACCCGGCCGCCGCACCGGTCAAACCACGTGTGCGAGATTGGCACAATGCGGGTCGCGATCCTCGATGACTACCAGAACGTCGCGTTGAGCATGGCCGACTGGTCCGACGTGACCGCCCGAGCCGAGATCACCGTGTTCAATGATCACCTCGCCGACCCAGACGCCGTCGTTGAGCGGCTGGCGCCGTTCGACGTGGTGTGCGTCATGCGGGAGCGCACACCGTTGACGCGTGACGTCATCGAGCGCCTGCCGCGGCTGAAGATGATCGCCTCGACCGGGCCGTTCAACGCCGCCGTCGACGTCGCGGCGGCCAAGGAACGCGGCATCCACGTAAGCACCACCGGTGGCTACGTGGAGTCGACGGTCGAGCTCACCTGGGCGCTGGTCCTTGCCGCCGCCCGCCGGATCGTCGACGAGTCCGTGTCAGTGCGCGCCGGCGGCTGGCAAACCTCCGTCGGCCCGCAACTGGGCGGCACCGTGCTGGGCGTGCTCGGATTGGGACGAATCGGCAGCCGAGTGGCCCAAGTGGGCAAGGCGTTCGGCATGGACATCATCGCGTGGAGCGCGAACCTGACACCCGAAGCCGCCGAACAAGCCGGGGCGATCTACGTGCCGAAAGACGAATTGTTCAGCCGTGCCGACGTCTTGACCATCCATCTGGTGCTCAGCGAGCGCTCTCGTGGCCTGGTCGGTAGCGCAGCGTTGGCTCTGATGAAGCCGACGGCGTTGCTAGTCAACACATCTCGAGGCCCGATTGTCGACGAGTCGGCTCTCGTCGATGCCTTACGGTCGCAGCGACTTGGCGGCGCGGGCCTCGACGTCTTCGACGTCGAGCCGTTGCCTGCCGGGCACCCGCTGCGATCGCTGGACAACGTGGTCGCGACGCCGCACATCGGTTACGTCGCCGAGCAGGTCTATCGGGTCTTCTACGGGGAGTCTGCGACCAAGATCGCTCGTTGGCTGAGCCAGGACCGCGGCAGCTGACTTCGAAGCACGGCGCCGCGACCACCACGAGTCGAGGAGGGCGAGGAGCGCTGACACCGCTGCGGCGAGCGCCCAGCCCAGCAAGATGTCGACGACGAAATGCTCGGCCGAGTACACCAGCACGAAGGCCATCGCCAGCGGGTAGGCCACCAGTAGCGGACGCCACCCGCGCTTGATCCGCCGCCACAGGAAGATCGAAATCATCGCGGTCAACGCGGCGTGCAGCGAGGGAATCGCCGCGACCAGATTCACGCTGGCCTGTCCGGAGTTGAGCAGCGCGCCGGCCGACTGCAGATGGAGCGTCCCCCAACCGCGGGTGGAGATTCGCTCCACGAATTGGTGAGCACCCGGTTGGCTCATATGCATCGCGCCCAGCAGTCCGCCGTCGGGAACGCCTGCAGCGCTTCGGTACATGCACGGCGGGTTTGACGGGCCGCTGACGATGTCGGCCGCTGTGCAGCGCGCGGCCGCCCACGGCGGGGCAGCCGGCAGGACCACGTAGACGGCGACCGCCGCGAACGACAGCGCAACGAACCGCCGGACAAATGCCGCCCATTCGGTCCGGTTGTACAGCCAGAGCACGCCCGCGACCGCGTACGGCAGGATGAAAAACGACATGTAAATGCTGCTGATGATCACTTCCCACCACGGGGGCTGCGGCATCTTGATCCGCTCTTGCAGCCACACCGTCGGGACAGTGCCGAAGAACAACCAGCGATCAGCATCGGGTTGGAATCGCCAGAGCGCGGGCGCGCCGAGCATGTCAGCCGCACCCCGACTGAGGTCGTAAAGCACCAACACGAGTGCGAACGGCAGCCAATCGCGCAGGACAGTGATCACCTTGTGCCCGCGGCCGATGCTCGCGGCGATCAGCCCGGTAGCGATGTACAGCAGCAGCAATTCGCGGTTGAACGCGACCCCGTCCGTCACGGTTCGATAGGTGACCACCAGGGCCCACGTGCTGACGGCGACGCGCCGGGCCCACATGAGCCAAACTCCGCGGCTGGCCGCATCGGACGTTCCGGCGGAATGGGGTGGCTGTGAAGGCACGGTGGCCGGCCGGCCGGGGCGACGGCACCCAGCAGGTTCGGTCTGTGGGTCGCGCTTGAAGAGCCGGACCCGGCGATCGGTTGTTACTACCACCAGCCCAACCCTATCCTTTGCCGACCGTTTTCCAGCCGTTCATTCTCGCGGCGATTGGCATTCAGACTATTAATCGGCCAAACACGCTGAAAGCGAAGGGCTTTAACGCATCCCTAGTGCGGTACTGCGGGTGTCTATGTGGCAGCTGTGAATTCGCTGCCTCGTCGACTCACCCGTCAAGGTGCATCAGAGCCAGCACGCTCCACTGTCGTTGTACCTTGCGCTCTTCGGCGGTGGCGATCATGCCGGAGGGTGCGAACATTTTCGACGGCACCGGATCCTCTTCAGTCAGCGGTATGCCACCGCCGCGAATTGCCTTGAATATCACCACAATTGCGGCCAGCACCACGATCACCACCACGGCGGCGAAGATGACCGACAGCGTGCCCTGGATGGACGTGTTCCTGATGACATCGGCCAGCTGATCCTTCGTCTTGGCCGACCCGAACGCCGTCTTACCCGACGCTTGGGCGGCGGCGTACTTGAAGTGCTGCGTCCAGTAGCCGACGTTGGGATCGGCGGAGAAGATCTTCTGCCACGACGCGGTCAGCGTGACCGTCAGATCCCACAGCAACGGAATCCCTGGAATCCACACCCACTTCAGGTAGCCCTTCTTGATGACCACCACGGTGACGACGGTCAATGCGATCGCGGCCAGCAATTGATTGGCGATGCCGAACAGCGGGAATAGCGTGTTGATGCCGCCCAGCGGGTCGGTCACGCCCATCAGCAGGATGCTGCCCCACGCGGCGGCCACCGCCAGGCTGCAAATCCATACGCCCGGGCGCCAGCTCGGATTGCGCAACTTGGACAGCGGGCCGCCGAGGTTGCCCAGTGCGTCGGAAAGCATGAAGCGCGCGACCCTGGTGCCGGCGTCGACTGCGGTCAAGATGAACAGTGCCTCGAACATGATCGCGAAGTGATACCAGAACGCCTTGAGACCCGAACCGCCCAAAACCCGTTGCAGCACTTCGGACATGCCGATCGCAAGTGTCGGTGCGCCGCCGGTGCGCGACACAATCGACTTTTCGCCCACGCTGGTAGCGGCTTCATTCAGCTCGGCCGCAGTTACCGGCGGTCCCGACAGGCCAAGGTGATTGACGTAGTCCGCGGCGGTCGCGGCGGTGCCGCCGGTGCGAGCTGCCGGTGCGTTGAGGGTGAAGTACAGATGCTGGTCGAGGATCGCGGCGCTGATCAATGCCATCACCGCGACGAACGACTCGGTGAGCATGCCGCCGTAGCCGATCATCCGCATCTGGCTTTCCTTCTCCAGCAGCTTCGGCGTGGTGCCCGACGCGATCAGCGCGTGAAATCCCGACAGCGCGCCGCACGCGATGGTGATGAACAGAAACGGAAAAAGGGACCCGGCGAACACCGGTCCATCACCGTGAGTGGCGAAGCGCGAGACCGCCGGTGCGTTAATCACCGGGTGCGCGATACAGATGCCGATCGCCAGCAAGGCGATGGCTCCGACTTTCATGAACGTCGACAGGTAGTCGCGCGGCGCGAGCAGCAACCACACCGGTAGCACCGACGCGACGAATCCGTAGCCGACGATCAGCCATGACACCGTCACCGGAGACAGGTTCAACCACGATGCGCCCCAAGTTGTTTCGCTGACGACATCCCCGAATGCCACGGCGAGTATCAACAGCACGAAGCCGATCACGGACACTTCCGCTACCCGCCCGGGTCGCAGGAATCGCAGATAGCAGCCCATGAAGACGGCAATGGGGATCGTCATCGCGATGGAGAACACGCCCCAGGGACTTTGCGCCAATGCTCGCACCACCACCAGCGCGAGCACCGCGATGATGATCACCATGATGACGAAGGTCCCGACCAGAGCGGCAGCACCGCCGATGGCGCCGAGCTCGTCGCGGGCCATCTGACCTAGCGAGCGGCCACGGCGCCGGGTGGAGATCCACAGCACCAGATAGTCCTGCACAGCGCCGGCGAACACCGCACCGACGATGATCCAGATGCTGCACGGCAGATAGCCCATCTGGGTGGCAAGCACCGGCCCGACGAGCGGTCCGGCCCCGGCGATCGCGGCGAAATGGTGGCCGAACAGCACCCGCCGGTCGGTGGGCACATAGTCGGTGCCGTCGTCGAAAATCTCTGCGGGCGTGGCGTAATCGTCGCGCGGACGCACGATCTTCGCCTCTATCAGCCGCGCATAGAACCGGTACCCGATGACGTAGGTACAGATCGCCGCGACGACGAACCACACGGCGTTGACCGTCTCGCCGCGAACGAACGCGATGACGGCCCAGGCCACTGCGCCCATCACGGCGATCACGCCGAAGAAGATTTTGTGCTTGGTGCCGATGGGGGAGCGGTCGATGATGGCGACCGGCGGCAGGTCGGCGTCAGTGTGGATGTAGTTCAGGTGTTGGGTATCGGGCGTCGGCTGCGGTGGTGCTGCCACGGCGCCTCCTGTCGTGTCACCACGCGAAATTGGGCCGGTGGCAGCTTAACCCCGGTACATGGCGCGCACAGTGTCGATGGTGTCGGCTTCCTCGGGTCGTTTGTCGTCGCGGTAGCGCAGCACCCGGGCGAACCGCAGCGCCAAGCCACCGGGGTAGCGCGAAGAGCCCTGCACACCGTCGAACGCCACCTCGACCACCTGCTCCGGCCGCAGGTGCACGACGTAGCCCTCGGTGCCGCCCGCTGCCAGTTCCTGAAACCGCACGGTCTGCCACTCCAGCATCGCGTCGGTCATGCCCTTGAACGTCTTGCCCAACATCACGTAGCCGCCACCGGCCGGGTCGAGGGCGCCCAGATGAATATTGGACAGCTTTCCTTTACGCCGGCCCGACCCCCACTCGACGGCCAGCACCACCAGATCCAGGGTGTGAACCGGCTTCACCTTGAGCCAACCGGCCCCGCGGCGGCCCGCCTCATACGGCGCGGTCAGCGACTTGGCCATCACGCCCTCGTGCCCGGCGGCCAGCGTCGTATCCAGGAACTCGCCGGCGGCAGCCGGATCTGAGGTGATCAGCCGATCGACGCGGTTCTGCGCGGGCACGATGTCGTCGAGCGCCGCGGTGCGCTCGCTGGTAGGCGCGTCGAGCAGGTCGAGGCCGTCGCGGTGCAGGATGTCGAAGAAGAAGACTGAGAGCGGCTGGGCGGCGCGGGCCGCCGCGACGTCGACCGACCGGCCGAAGCGCGACGCGGTGACCTGGAAGGGCTGTGGCCCGCCGTCCGGGCGCAGTGCGATCGCCTCGCCGTCGGCGATCAGCTCGCGAACCGGCAGCGCCAGGGTCGCCTCGACCACCTCGGGCAGTCGCGCGGTGACGTCGTCAAGGCTTCGGGTGTAGACGGTGACCTGATCGCCCGCCCGGTGTATCTGCACTCGGGCGCCGTCCAGCTTCGCCTCGAAAACTCCTGTGCCGCCGAGCTTTTCCAGGGCTTCTCCGACGCCCGCAGCGGTCTGCGCCAGCATCGGGCCGACTGGCCGGCCGACCTGCAGGGTGAACCCGTCCAACGCCGCCGCACCGCCGGTCAGGCCCGCCGCCGCGACTGCCGGCAGTGCGCCGCCCAGCATGGCC
>DATDLZ010000004.1:0-14935 GCA_036519055.1 Mycobacterium sp. | reverse complement strand
TCACAACCGTTTTGGCTGCGATCGAGCAGGCGGTACGCTGGGCAGCCGCCGAGCAGGACATCAGTCAGTATGACCGCGACGAGGCCGCCAAATCGCATCGCGCAATCGCTGCCGCCATTACCGCCAACGATCCGCAGCAGGCGCAGCGCCGAATGAAACAGCATCTCAAAGCTGCGTTGCGCCACGTCGAAGTATCGGGATTGCGTGGGGCGCCGATGATTCCACCGTCACGATGGCGGGGCGAGAACAGCGATCTGCCCTGGCGCTGAGGCGCTTCTACTACTTGCCGCGCCAGCCACGCTCGAACGGCAGCCGCCACGCGCGCGGCGCAATCAGCGGATGGACCGCGTTGGGGCCCCAGGAATCGAGGTCATAGCTGTGTGAGGGTGGCGGATCCTCCAGCAACGGTGCGGAGACCTCCCAGAGCCGCTCGATCCCCTCTGCCGTGTTGTACAGCGTCCGATCTCCGTGCATCGCGTCAAGAATCAGACGCTCGTAGGCCTCGAGGACATCGCCGGCGTGGGCGGTGTCCTCCATGGTGAATTGCAGGCTCAGCTTGTCCAGCTTCATCCCCGGGCCGGGCCGCTTACCGTAGAACGACAGCGACATCTTCGACACGTCGGCGAGATCGAACGTCAGGTGATCCGGACCCTTTTGTCCCACACCAGATCCGGCAGGAAACATGCTGCGCGGCGGCTCGTGGAACGCGATCGAGATGATGCGCTGCCCTTCGGCCAGACCCTTGCCGGTGCGCAGAAAGAACGGGACACCCGCCCAGCGCCAGTTGTCGATCTCGCATTTGAGCGCGACGAACGTCTCGGTGTCCGATTCCGGAGCGACGCCGTGTTCGCCGCGGTAGCCGCGGTACTGCCCGCGCACCACGTTGTGCGGGTCAAGCGGCCGCATCGACCGGAAGACCTTGTTCTTTTCGTCGCTGATCGCCGCCGACGCAAGCTCGGTGGGTGGCTCCATCGCGACGAACGCCAGGATCTGGAACAGGTGGGTGACCACCATGTCCTTGAACGCACCCACGGCTTCGTAGAACTGGGCGCGGCCCTCACAGGTGAGCCGCTCGGGAACATCGATCTGGATGTGATCGATGAACTGGCGGTTCCAGATCGGCTCGAACAGTCCGTTGGCGAATCGGAAGGCGAGGATGTTCTGTGCCGCCTCCTTGCCCAGGAAGTGGTCGATCCGGAAGATCTGTTCTTCGTCGAATCGCTCGTGGATCGCCTTGTTGAGCTCGCGCGCGCTGGCCAGATCGACGCCGAACGGCTTCTCCATGATGACCCGGGAGTTCGCCGCCAAGTCCGCCTTGTGCAGCGTGTCCATCACGGCCATCACCGCCTTCGGCGGCACGCTCAGGTAGTGCAGCAAGCGAGCCTCGCCGCCGAGTGCCTCAACCTGCTCGGCCACCGCGCTCGCCAGAGCCTCCGGGCCTTGCTGCTGGGGGACAAAGGTCAAATTGGCGATGAATTGCTCGAAGAGTTCATCGGAATCGGCGTGGTGGGCGAACTCCTTGCACGCCTTGTGCGCCACTTCTTCGCGGAACGTCTTGCTATCCAGTTCGTCGAGCGACGTCCCAATGACCCGCATCTCCGGAGCAAGCTTCGAACACGACAGGTGAAGCAGGCCCGGCAAGAGCTTTCGGCGGGCCAAGTCGCCTGTGGCGCCGAACATTACGACGACGTGAGGCTCCGCACCATTTTTGTGTTGCTTAGCTCCCTGGGCTACCGCAGCGTCCGTCACGTTCACGATGGTAACCAAGGCTGGTCGGATTCACACCTTGCAGAGATGAACATTAAGTCGCCGGCCCGAAGCGTCCTGACGCGTTCAGGCCGGACGACGACTCATCACATGGCCTGGAAACCCCAAGGAACCTCATACCACCCCGTGTGGTCCGAGTATGCCCAGCCGCAGGGCGTGAGTTGCTGATGCCCCTCATCGTTCGTGACCCAACACTTCGGCCCGTTCGGCTCAGGTGCCGGTGCCGGGTCTGCATAGGCAACCCCGTTGCCCAGCAGCACGGTAGCCGCGCAGGCCGCAACCATCATCAGTTTCTTTGTCACAGGGCGAATCCTTTCAGTCCGGTCATACGATTTTGCGGGTAATGGCGCGCTCGCGCGACTTTTAGCCGACAAAGACCGGGTCTTTTACAGGACGTTTACAGCAGCTCAGACAGTGAAGCCCAGCGCACGGAGTTGGTCGCGGCCGTCGTCGGTGATCTTGTCCGGGCCCCACGGCGGATTCCACACCCAGTTGATCCGCAGCTCATCGACCAGACCCGCGCCGATCAGCGCGTTGCGCGACTGGTCTTCGATGACGTCGGTCAGCGGGCAGGCCGGCGACGTCAGCGTCATGTCGATCAACGCGACGGTGCCTTCCTCCGCTTCTTCGAGATTCACACCGTAAACCAGGCCCAGATCAACGACATTGATGCCCAGTTCGGGGTCGACGACATCGCGCATCGCCTCCTCGATGTCGCCAAGCAGCTCGTTGTCCGGCGCCGCAATTTCGCTCATCCTTTGACCTCCTCCAACTCGCCACTCGCTTGCGCCAGCGCATCCTTAAAAGCCAGCCAGCCCAACAGCGCGCATTTCACCCGGGCCGGATATTTGGCGACGCCGGCGAACGCGACGCCGTCGCCCAGCACCTCCTCGTCACCGGCGATATTTCCGCGGGACGACACCATCTCGGTGAACGCGGTGACCGTCTTCAACGCCTGTCCGACGCTTTGACCGATCACCTGCTCGGTCAGCACCGACGTGGCGGCTTGGCTGATCGAACAGCCCTGGCCGTCGTACGACACGTCGGCGACCGTCTCGCCGTCGTCAGACAGCGTCACCCGCAGGGTGACGTCGTCGCCGCAGACCGGGTTCTTGTGATAGACCTGCGCGGCGAACGGCTCGCGCAAGCCGCGGTGCTGCGGATGCTTGTAGTGATCGAGGATCACTTCCTGATACATCTGCTCGAGACGCATGACGGCTCACGCCCTGCCGAAGAAATCGATGGCGCGGCGCACGCCGGCGACCAGCCGGTCGACCTCGTCGAGGGTGTTGTAGACCGCGAACGATGCGCGCGCGGTGGCCGCGACGTCGAACCGGCGGTGCAGCGGCAGCGCGCAGTGGTGTCCGACCCGCACCGCGACGCCGTCGTCGTCGAGAACCTGACCGACATCGTGCGCGTGCACGCCGTCGACGACGAAAGACACCGGTGAGCCACGGTTTTCCAGCACAGTCGGCCCGATTATCCGGACCCCGTCGATGCCGGCCAGTCCGTCGATCGCAGCGGCCACCAGCTCGCGCTCGTGAGCTTCGACGGTGGCCATGCCGATGCCGCTCAAGTAGCGCGATGCCGCGGCCAGCCCGACGACCTGCGACGTCATCGGGGTGCCGGCCTCGAACCGCTGCGGCGGCGCGGCGTAGGTGGTGGCCGCCATGGTGACCGTCTCGATCATCGAGCCGCCGGTGAGAAACGGCGGCAGCGCGTTGAGCAGCTCGCTGCGGCCGTAGAGCACACCGATTCCGTTGGGGCCCATCATCTTGTGCCCGGAGAATGCGGCGAAGTCGACGTCGAGGGCGTGGAAGTCGATCGGCTGGTGCGGCACCGATTGGCAGGCGTCCAGCACCGTCAAGGCGCCAACGGCCTTCGCCCGCTCGACCAGCTCGGCGACCGGGCCCACCGCGCCGGTGACGTTCGAGTGATGGCTGAACGCAACGACTTTGACGTTCTCGTTGAGTTGCAGCGAATCCAGATCGATCCGTCCGTCGTCGGTCACGCCGTACCAGCGCAGCGTGGCGCCGGTACGCCGGGCAAGTTCCTGCCACGGGACGAGGTTGGCGTGGTGCTCGAGCTCGGTGGTGACGATGACGTCGCCCGGCCCGACGGCACGGTCGAAGCGGTTGTCCCCCAGCACATACGACAGCAGGTTGAGCGATTCGGTGGCGTTCTTGGTGAACACCAGCTCATCGGAGTCGGCACCGACGAACGCGGCGATGTCGGCTCGGCCCTGCTCGTAAGCGTCGGTGGCTTCCTCCATCAGCTGGTGCGCGCCGCGGTGCACCGAGCCATACGAGGTGGTGAGGAATTCGCGTTCGGCGTCGAGGACCTGCAGCGGACGTTGCGACGTCGCGCCGGAATCCAAGTACGCCAACTGGTTTCCGCCCCGCATCACGCGACCCAGGATCGGGAAATCGGCCCGGATGGCCGCGAGATCCAGCGCCGTGGGACGAGTGGCCGAGACCGTCATGTCAGGCTCCCGAGGCGGCCGAATGGGTGAAGCGCTCGTAGCCGTTCTCTTCGAGCTCGTCGGCCAACTCCGGACCGCCCGATTCGATGATCCGGCCGCCGACGAAGACGTGCACGAACTGCGGGTGGATGTAGCGCAGGATCCGGGTGTAGTGCGTAATGAGCAGAACGCCGCCCCGCACCGGCTGGCCGGTGCCATCATCCCAGCCGGCTTCGGCGTAGCGGTTGACGCCCTCGCTGACCACCCGCAGGGCATCGACGTCCAGACCGGAATCGGTCTCGTCGAGGATCGCGATCTTGGGCTTCAGCAACCCCAGTTGCAGGATCTCGTGGCGCTTCTTCTCACCACCGGAAAAGCCTTCGTTGACACTGCGTTCGCTGAAGGCCTGGTCGATGTCCAGCTCCTCCATCGCAGTCTTGACCTCTTTGACCCAGTGCCGCAGCTTGGGTGCCTCGCCGCGGACCGCGGTCGCGGCCGAACGCAGGAAGTTCGACATCGACACCCCGGGCACTTCGATGGGGTATTGCATGGCCAGGAACAGACCGGCGCGGGCGCGCTCGTCGACGCTCATGTCCAGGACGTTCTGCCCGTCGAGCGTGATCGATCCTGATGTCACGCGGTACTTCGGGTGTCCGGCGATGGCATAGGACAAGGTCGACTTGCCAGACCCGTTGGGGCCCATCACCGCATGGGTTTCACCGGAGCGCACCGTCAGGTTGACCCCGTTGAGGATGCCGATCTCGTCGCCGTCGGATGCGTTCTCGACGCTGACGTGCAGGTCCTTGATTTCCAGAGTTGTCATGAGGCGGTAATTCTCGATTCGGTAATGGCCAGTTCGTGTTCGATGGCTGTGGTTAAACGTTCGCGTATTTCGGGAACCGCGATCTTCGCGATGATCTCGTTGAAGAACCCGCGCACCACCAATCGGCGGGCCTGTTCTTCGGGGATCCCGCGGGAACGTAGGTAGAACAGCTGCTCGTCGTCGAATCTTCCGGTGGCGCTGGCGTGTCCGGCTCCGACGATCTCGCCGGTCTCGATCTCCAGGTTGGGCACCGAGTCGGCGCGTGCGCCGTCGGTCAGGACCAGATTGCGGTTCACCTCGAAGGTGTTGGTGCCGGTGGCCTCGGCCCGGATCAGCACGTCGCCGACCCAGACGGTGTGCGCGTCGGGTCGGTTCGAGTCCGGATCCCCTTGCAGCGCACCCTTGTACAGCACGTTGGATTTGCAGTCTGGCTGCGCATGGTCGATGAGCAACCGCGACTCCAGATGCTGACCGTCATCGGCGAAGTACAAGCCCAGCAGCTCGGCGTCGCCGCCGGGTGCGCCGAACCGCACGTTGCCGGTCATCCGCACCACCTCGCCGCCGAGCGTGATCGCGACATGACGGAGCACGGCGTCTTTGCCCAGCCGGGCGTGGTGTGCGCTGACATGCACGGCGTCGTCGGCCCAGTCGGCGATCCAGACAACCGTGAGCCGCGCCGCGTCGTCCACGACGAATTCGACGTTGTCGGCATAGATTCCGCTGCCGCGATGGTCGACGACGACCACCGCTTCGGCAAGCTCCTCGACGCGTACCTGCAGGTGTCCGTACGCAACGGCGCCCGCACCGGGTCCTTCGATCGCGACCTCTACCGGCTCGGCGATCTGCGTGTCGCGGGCGACGGTGACCACCGTCGCGGTGTTGAACGACGAAAAGGCCTGTGCGGCAACCCTGTCGGCGGGTACGCCGCCCTGCCCGAGCCGCTCGTCACCGCGACGCACGGTTTCCACCTGCACACCGGGCTGCTCGCCGACCGCAATCTTCGCGGTTCCAGTGGCGTGCGCCGAACCGTCGTGCAGACCGTGCAAACGCCGTAGCGGGGTGAACCGCCAGATCTCGTCGCGGCCGCCGGGAACCTCGAACGCGTTGACGTCGAACGAGGAGAACAGCTCGCCCTTGTTGGCAGCGGCGAGGGCCGAACCCTCCACCGCTTCAGTCAATCCCACCACTAGCCGACCGCGCCTTCCATCTGCAACTCGATCAGCCGGTTGAGCTCCAGGGCGTACTCCATCGGCAGTTCCTTGGCGATCGGCTCGACGAAGCCGCGCACCACCATCGCCATCGCCTCGTCCTCGGTCATGCCGCGGCTCATCAGGTAGAAGAGCTGATCCGCGCTGACCTTGGAGACCGTGGCCTCGTGGCCCATCGTGACGTCATCCTCGCGGATGTCGACGTACGGGTACGTGTCGCTGCGGCTGATCGTATCCACCAGCAGCGCATCGCATTTCACGCTGGAGCGTGACCCGTGCGAACCCTTGTTCACCTGGACCAAGCCGCGGTAGGACGTGCGACCGCCGCCGCGAGCGACTGACTTCGAGACGATGTTGCTCGACGTGTTGGGTGCCAGGTGCAGCATCTTGGCACCGGTGTCCTGGTGCTGGCCCTCGCCGGCGAACGCAACCGAGAGCACCTCGCCCTTGGCGTGCTCGCCGGTCATCCAGACGGCCGGGTACTTCATGGTCACCTTGGAGCCGATGTTGCCGTCGACCCACTCCATGGTGGCGCCCGCCTCGGCCCGGGCCCGCTTGGTGACCAGGTTGTAGACGTTGTTCGACCAGTTCTGGATGGTGGTGTAACGGCAACGGCCACCGGGCTTGACGATGATCTCCACCACCGCCGAGTGCAGCGAGTCCGACTTGTAGATCGGTGCCGTACAGCCCTCGACGTAGTGCACGTAGGCACCCTCGTCGACGATGATCAGCGTCCGCTCGAACTGACCCATGTTCTCGGTGTTGATCCGGAAGTAGGCCTGCAGCGGGATGTCGACGTGCACACCTGGCGGGACGTAGATGAACGACCCGCCACTCCAGACTGCAGAGTTCAGCGCCGAGAACTTGTTGTCGCCGGCCGGAATCACCGTGCCGAAGTACTTCCGGAAGATCTCCGGGTGCTCACGCAGCGCGGTGTCGGTGTCCAGGAAGATGACACCCAGTTTCTCCAGATCCTCGCGGATCGAGTGGTAGACCACCTCTGACTCGTACTGCGCCGCAACGCCGGAGACCAACCGCTGCTTCTCGGCTTCGGGGATGCCCAGCCTGTCGTAGGTGTTGCGGATGTCTGCAGGCAGATCGTCCCAGGTGGCGGCCTGCTTCTCGCTGGACCGCACGAAGTACTTGATGTTGTCGAAGTGGATGCCCTCGAGGTTGGATCCCCAGTTCGGCATCGGCTTGCGCCCGAAGATCCGCAGCGCCTTCAACCGGTATTCCAGCATCCACTCGGGCTCGCTCTTCTTGGCCGAGATGTCGCGGACCACAGCCTCCGACAGCCCGCGCTGCGCGCTGGCACCGGCCACGTCGGAGTCCGACCAGCCGTAGCCATACCGACCCAGTGAGGCGATGGTCTCCTCTTGGGTCAGCGGTGCGTCCAACTTCTGGATCTCAGGGGTGGTCGTCATGACGACGCTCCTTGCTTGCTTGCGGTGGCTTCGACGCGAGCTGAGCGTCGAAGGGTTGACGGCTTCTCGGTGGGAGTCAGCGGCACGTGGGTGGTGCATGCAAAGTCACCGTTGACGATGGTCGCAAGCCGCTGCACGTGCGTCCCGAGCACCTCGGCCATGGCCTGCTGCTCGGTTTCGCACAGCTCCGGAAACTCCTCGGCGACGTGGGATACCGGGCAGTGGTGCTGACAGATCTGCACACCGTGGATTGGGCCCTCGACGCGGGCGGTGGTGGCGACGTAACCGGCCTTGCTCAACGCGCTAGCGACCTGCTCTGCGGCCGCTTCGACGTCGTCGTCCGCGGACGACGCAGGCGCCTCGACACCGGACAGGATCGCGTCGATGCGCTGACGGGCAAAGCTACGGACCGCCTCTTCGCCGCCGATCTCACGAAGCTGCCGCATCGCGGCGGACGCCAGATCGTCGTAACTGTGGTCCAGCTTCGCGCGGCCGGTCGAGGTCAACCGGTACCGCTTGGCCGGTCGTCCGCGTCCGGCTTGCTGCCACGGCGCGGCGGGAACCGACTCGGCCTCACCCATGTCGATCAACGCGTCGAGGTGGCGTCGCACCCCGGCGGCCGACAGACCCAGGCGCTCACCAATCTGGCCGGCGGTGATAGACCCGGACTCCAGCAGCAACCGCACGACGGCGCTGCGGGTTTGACCGTCGTGGGTCGCAGCAGCGGCTGCTGCTTCGACACCTTGGACGGACGGCGGGAATTTCACAACACCAGTGTGACGCAATTCCGGCAGCGGGTCCAGCAAGGCTACCCTCTGCCGGCGTTGTCCTGGTCACACCTGACGCGTTCGGCCCCGCCCCGGCGGCGGTTACGCTGCTGTGATGGCCGACCGCCACCACTCGCTCAGTTCGTCGATCGCCAGCCTGCACGGCGACGAAAAGGCCGTCGGCCAGCCGCTGAACGACCGCGAGCGGGTCGCGCTTCGTCGCACCCGGGTTTTCGGCGCAACCGGCACGGTGCTGATGGCAATCGGGGCGCTTGGAGCCGGGGCCCGGCCGGTGGTCCAGGACCCGACGTTCGGCGTCCGACTGCTCAACCTCCCGTCGCGGATCCAGACGGTGTCGCTGACGATGACGACGACCGGCGCCGTGATGATGGCCCTGGCCTGGCTGATGCTGGGCCGGTTCGCGCTGGGCAAGCGGCGAATGTCTCGCGGTGAGCTGGATCGCACGCTGTTGCTGTGGGTGCTGCCGCTGTTGATCGCGCCGCCGATGTTCAGCAAGGACGTCTACTCCTACCTGGCGCAGAGTCAGATCTGCCGGCTGGGGCTCGACCCGTACCGGGTGGGCCCGGCGACCGGGCTGGGCCTCGGCCATGTTTTCACCTTGTCGGTGCCCAGCCTGTGGCGGGAGACGCCGGCGCCTTACGGGCCGCTGTTCTTGTGGATCGGCCGCGGCATCTCGGCGTTGACCGGCGAAAACATCGTCGCCGCGGTGCTCTGCCATCGGCTGGTGGTGCTGCTCGGAGTGGGCCTGATCGTCTGGGCGACACCGCGGTTGGCTCGCCGCTGCGGCGTCGCCGAGGTCAGCGCGCTGTGGCTGGGGGCGGCCAACCCGCTGCTGATCATGCATCTGGTCGCCGGCATCCACAACGAGGCGCCGATGCTCGGGCTGATGCTGACCGGTACCGAGTTCGCGTTGCGCGGTATCGACTCCGCGCGCCCGCTGTGGCCGCGACCCTGGCCGCGGGCCAGCGGCGACCGGGCGGATTGGGCGCCGCTGGGCATGCTGCTGGCCGGGGCAATCCTGATCGTGCTGTCCTCGCAGATCAAGCTGCCCTCGCTGTTGGCGCTGGGCTTCGTCACGATGGCGTTGGCGCAGCGCTACGGCGGCACTCTCAAGTCGTTCCTGCTGGCCAGCGGCCTGATGGCGGGGTTGTCGCTGGTCGTGATGGCCGCGGTCGGCTCGGCCAGCCGGCTCGGGTTCGGCTGGATCTACACGCTGGGCACCGCCAACGTGGTGCGCAGTTGGATGTCACCGCCGACGCTGATCGCGCTGGGCACCGGGCAGGTGGGGATTCTCCTGGGCCTGGGTGATCACACCACCGCGATACTGTCGCTGACCCGTGGCATCGGCGTTTTGATCATCGCCGTCATGGTCGCCTGGCTGCTGATCTCCGTGCTGCGTGGCCGCCTGCATCCGGTCGGTGGACTCGGGGTCGCACTGGGCGGCACTGTGTTGCTGTTTCCCGTGGTGCAGCCGTGGTACCTGTTGTGGGCCATCATCCCGTTGGCGGCCTGGGCCACCCGGCCGGGCTTCCGGATGGCAGTGATCATCGTGACAATCGTCGTCGGCATCTTCGGCCCGACGGCCAACGGCGACCGGTTTGCGCTGTTTCAGATCGTGGACGCCACCGTGGCCAGTACGGTCATCGTGCTGCTGCTTATCGCAGCAACGTACGACCGATTGCCGTGGCGGCCGCTGCCCGAGGAGGGACCCGGGCCCGATGCGGCGGGCGACGATCCCGTCCCCACCGGTCAGACCCCGCAGCCCGCTCCGCTGCCCGGCGCTTACGCTCAATCGTCGTGAGCCCGGCTGCAGACATCCACGTGCGGTTGCGCGGGGTGTGCAAGCAGTACGGCTCGGGTGCGAGCGCGACGACCGCCGTTTCTCAGCTCGATCTCGACGTGCACGCCGCCGAGGTGCTGGCGCTGCTCGGCCCTAACGGCGCCGGCAAGACGACGACCGTGGAAATGTGCGAGGGGTTCGTCCGCCCCGATGCCGGCACCATCGAGGTGCTCGGATTGGATCCGATCGCCGACAACGCCCGGTTGCGAGCGCGGATCGGCGTGATGTTGCAGGGCGGCGGCGGCTATCCCGCTGCCCGGGCCGGCGAGATGCTCAACCTGGTGGCCTCCTACGCGGCCAACCCGCTGGATCCGACGTGGCTGCTGAACACTTTGGGTCTGACCGACGCGGCCCGCACCACTTACCGACGGCTATCCGGCGGGCAGCAGCAGCGGCTCGCGCTGGCCTGCGCGCTGGTCGGCCGGCCCGAATTGGTCTTCCTCGACGAGCCCACCGCCGGAATGGACGCCCAGGCACGAATCCTGGTGTGGGAGTTGATCGATGCGCTGCGCCGCGACGGCGTGACTGTGGTGTTGACCACCCACCAACTCAAGGAAGCCGAGGAGCTCGCCGACCGACTGGTCATCATCGACCACGGGGTGACGGTGGCCGCCGGAACGCCGGCCGAGTTGACCCACAGCGGCGCCAAAGGCCAGCTGCGCTTCAGCGCGCCGCCGCGACTCGACTTGTCGCTGCTGGTGTCGGCGCTGCCCGAGGACTACCAGGTTTCCGAGGCGACGCCGGGCGAGTATCTGGTGGAAGGCCCGGTCGACCCGCAGGTGCTGGCCACCGTGACGGCCTGGTGCGCTCAGATCAACGTGCTGGCGACCGACCTGCGGGTGGAGCAGCGCAGCCTGGAAGACGTGTTCCTGGAGTTGACCGGCCGGGAGGTGCGCTGATGACCGAAACCCATTTCCCTGCAGGCACTTTCACACCCAATCCGCGACCCGCCGCGGTACCGAAGATGCTGGCCGCGCAGTTCGGTCTTGAGCTGAAGCTGTTGCTGCGTAACGGCGAGCAACTGCTATTGACCATGTTCATCCCGATCACGCTGCTCATCGGTTTGACGTTGCTGCCACTCGGGTCGTTCGGCGACAACCGGGCCGCCACCTTCGTTCCGGCGATCATGGCGCTGGCGGTGATCTCGACCGCGTTCACCGGCCAAGCCATCGCGGTCGCATTCGACCGGCGCTACGGCGCGCTGAAACGGCTGGGCGCGACGGCGCTGCCGGTGTGGGGCATCATCGCGGGCAAATCGGCAGCGGTCGTCACTGTCGTGTTCCTGCAATCAATCATTCTGGGCGCCATCGGTTTTGCACTCGGTTGGCGGCCGGCTCCGGCGGGTCTGGCCTTGGGCGCGGTTGTCATCGCGCTGGGCACCGCGGTTTTCGCGGCGCTGGGCTTGCTGCTCGGCGGCACCCTGCGAGCGGAGATCGTGCTGGCGGTGGCCAACCTGTTGTGGTTTGTCTTCGCCGGACTCGGTGCGCTGACCATCGAATCCGGGCTGGTCGGTTCGGCTGTCAGATGGGCGGCACGGCTCACTCCGGCGGGGGCGCTGACCGAGGCGCTGTCTCGCGCGATGAGCCTGTCGGTGGACTGGTTCGGCGTGCTGGTGCTTGTTGCGTGGGGCACGCTGGCCGGACTGGCCGCGTTGCGCTGGTTCCGCTTCACCTGACCCGCCCTACTACGCGACGTAGTTTTCATTGCCCTACGATCGGGCGATGGCTGTCGGGCGACTCTTGCGACGGCTGGTCGACCTGCTGCCCGAACCCAGCCTGCGCGCGCAGCGGATCGTCGCGGCCGCGGTAATCCTGACGCAGGGTGGCATTGCCGTCACCGGCGCGATCGTCCGCGTCACCGCCTCCGGACTTGGCTGCCCGACCTGGCCGCAATGCTTTCCGGGCAGCTTCACCCCGGTCGCGGTTTCCGAGGTGCCCCGCATCCACCAGGCCGTCGAATTCGGCAACCGAATGATCACCTTGGCCGTGGTCCTCACCGCGGCGCTGGCGGTGTTGGTGGTTTACCGGGCCCACCGCCGAACCGAAGTGCTGCTCTACGCCTGGTTGATGCCGGCCTCGACGGTCTTGCAGGCAATGATCGGCGGCATCACCGTCCGCACCGGGCTGTTGTGGTGGACGGTGGCCATTCACCTGCTCACCTCGATGACGATGGTGTGGCTCTCGGTGCTGCTGTTCGTCAAGGTCGGCGAGCCTGACGACGGCGTGATCAGTCACCAAGTGGTCAAGCCGCTGCGCGCGCTCACTCTGCTCAGCGCACTGACGCTGGCCGCGGTGCTGGTGGCCGGCACGCTGGTCACGGCCGCGGGCCCGCATGCCGGGGATACCAGCCCGCGTCGGACCGTGCCGCGGCTGCGGATCGAGATCACCACGTTGGTGCACGCGCACTCGTCGCTGCTGATCGCTTATCTCGCGCTGCTGGTCGGGCTTGGCTTCGGGCTGCTGGCCGTGCATGCGCCGCGGCCGGTCCTGTTGCGGCTGGGCGTCCTGCTGGTGGCGGTTGTCGGTCAGGCGGCAGTCGGGACCGTGCAGTTCTTCACCGGCGTTCCCGCGGCGCTGGTCGCGGTCCACGTCGCCGGGGCCGCGATATGCACCGCGGCCACCGCGGCCTTATGGGCCTCGATGCGAGAGCGGACCGAGCCCCAACCGGTCCAGGGCTGACTCGACACATAAGGCGAACTGACGCTGCGCGTCGTCGCGGACGTCGTCGTCGAGTAGTCGCCAACCCAAGGACGGGGCAACCAGATTCAGGTCTGCCAGCTCGGCATCACCGGATTCTTCGACGACATCCGCGCGGGCGTACAGCAACTCGCTGACGGCGATACCCGACTGCTCGGCAGCTGCCTGCAACGCGGCCTGTCCGAGGTCCCACAATTCGAAATCGGCCTCGATCGGCGAATTCTCGACGAATGCGTGGGACTGGATGCCGCCGATAAAAACAAGCGCGGTGCGAACCGCGGAGCCTGACGGACGACGGCCCCGCAGCACGGGCACTCCCGCGCGGCCAAGGTCGCGCAGGTGGCGCCGTCCGGTGTTCCAGGCGACGACGTCAGGAGCGTTCAGCAGGTTTGGCACCCGCTTCGTCCACGCCAAAAACTCGGCGTGATCGCTGCTGTCCCGCAGGATCACCAGATCGGCGTCGAGCGTGCGTGGGTCGTCCCAGGACAACCAGTGCGCATGCAGGCCGCGCGTGCGCAACGCGGCCACCAGGCCGGCATCGTCGCCGTCCGCCGAACCGGCCAGCACAATCCGGGGATGGCGAATGTCGGGCCGGGCCAACTTCATGCGGACTCCATGCATGCGGATGATAGTCACCGTGCATGCAATCGAAGTGGCAGAAATCGGCGGTCCGGAAGTTCTGAGCTATGTCGAGCGGCCGCAACCGTCGCCCGGGCCGGGTGAGGTCCTGATCAAGGCCGAAGCGATCGGCGTGAATTTCATCGAAACCTATTTCCGCTCCGGGGCTTACCCTCGCGATCTGCCGTTCGTGCTGGGCACCGAAGTGGCCGGAACTGTGGCCGCCGTCGGCGACGGCGTGACAGGGCTGCGCGACGGCGACCGGGTGGTGACCGCGGCAGCGTCCGGTTCCTATGCCGAATTCAGCACCGCACCAGCGCAATTGGTCGCACGCGTGCCATCGGAAGTCGGCCTGGACGTGGCCGCCTCAGCTCTGTTGAAGGGCATGACGGCGCATTATCTGATCACCTCGGTCTATCCCGTGCAGTCCGGCGACGCGGTGCTGGTCCATGCCGGAGCGGGTGGGGTGGGGCTGATTTTGACGCAGTGGGCGACGAATCTGGGCGTCCGGGTGATCACGACGGTGTCGACCCCGGCGAAGGCCGAGCTGTCGCGGCAGGCCGGCGCCACCGACGTGCTGGACTACCCCGGCGACGATGCGGCCGAGTTCGGCGGGCGGATCCGCGAACTAACCGGCGGGGCCGGCGTGGCGGCGGTGTTCGACGGCGTCGGGGCCAGCACCTTCGACGCCAGCCTGGCCAGCCTCGCCGTGCGGGGAACCTTGGCCCTGTTCGGCGCATCCAGCGGACCGGTTCCGCCGGTCGACCCTCAGCGGCTCAACGCGGCCGGGTCGGTCTACCTGACCCGGCCGACATTGGTTCACTTCACCCGCACCGGCGAGGAATTCGCTTGGCGCTCAGGCGAACTGTTCACCGCGATCGCCGACGGATCGCTGAGCGTCACGGTGAGCCGCAGCTACCCGTTAGCCGAGGCCGCGCAGGCGCACCGCGACCTGCAGGGCCGTCAAACGGTCGGCTCGATCGTGCTTACGCCGTAGCGGCCGCGGTCGCTAGCCGCCCCACTTGGCGCCTTCGGCTGAGTCGCGGGCCAGCATCGAGGTGGTGTTGTTCTCGTGCGTGCCCGCCATCGCACGGTAGGACAGCACCAGCTGCTCCATCGCCTGGTTCCACTGCGCCTGCCAGGCCTGATAGCTCATCCCGGTGTCACCTTGCCAACCGGCCTGCAACGCGGCCTGCTCCGCGGAGATATCGGCACCCAAGCTCTGCAACGTGCCCGCATAACCGGCCATATCCGCCGAATGCGCCAGCATCGCCGGGTAGTTGTACATGATCTGCGACATCACAAATCCC
>DATDLZ010000003.1:0-18989 GCA_036519055.1 Mycobacterium sp. | reverse complement strand
CTGCGTGAACAGTACGCCCGCAGGCGTCGGGACAACGAGAAGCGTTTCCGGCGAGCAGATCTCGTCGAGCGCCTCGCCCCATACCGGCGCTTTCATCACCATCCCGGGACCGCCGCCGTAGGGCGAGTCGTCGACCGAGCGGTGCACGTCGTGCGTCCACCGGCGGAGGTCGTGCACGCCGAGCTCGACAAGACCTGACTCTATTGCCTTGCCCGGCAATGACTCTCGCAGCGGATCCAGATAAGTCGGGAAGATCGTTACGACGTCGATTCTCACCACATTGCGCCCTCAGCTCTCCAGTTCCAGGAGCCCCTCGGGCGGATCGATCTCGACGGCACCGTCCTCCAGCGAGACCGACGTGACGATCGCGCCGACGAACGGCACCAGCAACTCGCCGCCCTCTTCGCGGTTGACGGCCAGCAGCTCACCGCCTGCGGTGTGCAAAACCTCGGCGACGACCCCGATTTCGCGGCCGTCAATCGTCCGCACGCGAAGACCTTCGAGCTGGTGGTCGTAGTAGGTGTCGGCCTCGTCGATGGGCGGCAGGTCCGCGGAGTCGACGACGAACACGCTGCGCCGTAGTGCGTCAGCGGCACCACGGTCGGCGACGCCGGATAACCGCACCAGCAGGCGGCTGCCGTGGGCACGGACCGTTTCGACGGTGTAGTTGCGCTCACGGCGATCAGAACCCTTGGCGCGCAATATCGCACCGGGCGCGAACCGAAGCTCTGGGTCATCGGTGCGAACCTCGACGACGAGTTCGCCGGTGACGCCGTGCGCTTTGACCACGCGCCCGACTGTCAACTCCAAGGGAGCTCTCCGCTACTGGTCGGTGTCCACCACGTCGACACGAATGCCGCGACCACCGATGCCGGCAACGAGGGTGCGCAGCGCGGTCGCGGTGCGCCCGCCTCGACCGATCACCTTGCCGAGATCGTCGGGGTGAACGTGCACCTCGACGGTCCGGCCACGCCGGCTGGTCACTAGATCGACGCGTACATCGTCAGGGTTGTCGACGATCCCGCGGACCAGATGTTCGACGGCGTCGACGACGACGGTACTCATGGCGGTGGTCAGCTCTCGGTCGTGGGCTCGGCCTGCTCGCCAGCAGCGGCAGGCGCGGCCTCATCGGCCGGCTTCTCGGCGTCGTCGGCCTTCTCGGCGGTGTCCGCTTTCTCGGCGGTGTCCGCAGCGGCGGCCTTCTTCGCCGGAGCCTTCTTCTTCTTCGGCGTCGCGGCCTCGGTGCCCGGGCCACCATCGGCGGCAGCCAGGGCGGCGTTGAACAACTCGAGCTTGGTCGGCTTGGGTGGAGCGAACTTCAGCCTGCCCTCGGCGCCGGGCAGTCCTTTGAACTTCTGCCAGTCACCGGTGATCTTCAGCAGCTTCAGGACGGGTTCGGTGGGCTGAGCCCCTACCGACAGCCAGTACTGCGCGCGCTCGGAGTCGACCTCGATCAGGCTCGGCTCCTCCTTGGGGTGATACCGGCCGATGACCTCGATTGCTCGGCCTTCGCGCCGCGTCCGCGAATCGGCGACTGCGATGCGGTACTGCGGGTTGCGGATCTTTCCGAGCCGGGTGAGCTTGATCTTTACAGCCATGGTTAAGCAACTTCTCCTACGGATGTCACGCTGCAATTCAGCGATTCGGGCGGGATGCCCGGATCCGGTTTTGCCTCGCGTGTGTGACCGCCGAACAAGCATCGCGCAAACGATGGGTCGCGCGGCGGACAGCCGCCTATTGTGCCAGAGCCGGGCCTGAAGTCAGAAATTCAGTCCGAACGGGTAGTGGGTCAGTTTGAAAATGGGTACTGGGTCACTCACCAACGCCTTCCGCAAAGAGGTGGAGCATCTGGCCCACGCGACCCGGGCTGGACTAACTGGAGTGCCGGTACCAGGCGGCGACGTACAGGACCAGCGCTGTCGCCAGCGCGATCAGCACCCAGATCACGACGGCTTGGTCGATCCACGAACCCGCCGGAGGGCTGCCGGGGAGGATATTTCGCAACGGCACCACGGCGAATAGCATCGCGGCGTACCAGGTGGAAAACGGCGGCAGGAATTGTCTCCGGCCGGTCAGCATCTGAATAGCCACGAACAGTGCCAGCGTCGGCAGGGTGATGAGGACCAGACAAATCCCCAGGTCGAAGACCAGCGGCCCCTTGGCCCGATGCAGGGTGATGATTACGCTGTCCGGGCGATTGAGGTCGTCCTTGTTGCGAGCAACCCGGGTGACGGCGATGTCCCAGCCTTCCAGCGATCCGGTCACCTCGACCCGGCCGGGTTTGTATTGGCGATTTTCTCCTGACCCCACCAGGACATCTGCCTGGATGTTGTCGGTCTTGTACGCGTCGAACGGCCAGTCGCCCGCGTCACCGTGGGCCTCGATGGTGGTGGCTACCTGCGCCGGCAACTTCCCCACCGGGTACTGCAAGTCTCCCAGGTCGTTCTGCGGAAAGAACCGCACCGAGGTGTCGGTGTTGAGCACGTTGAAGCGTTTGTTGATCATCGAATCGTCGGGCATCACCAGCACCTTCACATCGAGGCGATTTGCCACAGTGTGCAGCTGCTCGAAGCGCACCAGAACCACCGTGCCGTCAGCGGTGTTCAAGACCGGCTCGGGGAGCGGGCCCGGCGCGCTGGCCAGCAAATGGTAGCCGACCAGCGACAGGACGTAGACAACGAAGACGCCAGCGATGATGGAGACATCGAGCAGGAGATGTCGTCGTCTCGGTTTGCGCGCCGGCTGCTCGGGCGCCGGGGCCGGCACCGCGACGGTCCCGGCCACGTGCAGGTCCGGCCTCACCTCACCTCACCAGGGCGATCATCCGCAGCTGCAACTGAGTCGGCGATGAGTGACACGAAGCAAAACGCTATCAACGAGCGTGTTTGCTGACTCGATAGAGAGCAGCACCCTTACAAGCTTTTAACAGCCCCCATACCAGCGGCGGCGAAAATCAATTGCCTTGCTGGAATGACCGGTTCGATTCTCGTCAGCTCCACTCACGGGGCTGTGGTGTAGTGGCAGCGGGTTGGGTTGCGCGTGAAGGCGGAGAGGGCAGTCACCCGATTTCGGGGGCTGCCCTCTCGCCTTGAAACTGACTTTCAAACTGACCCACTACCTCCGAACGCGGCTCCTACAAGATTTTCTGGAAGCACTTGGTCTCCACCCGACGGGTCATCCGCCACCCGTCGGCGGTGCGGACGAAGTCGTCGTCGTACCACAAGCCGCAGAACATCACCTGTTCCTTCTCGCCGCCGAGGACCATCGGATTGAAACAAATCGTCCGAGACGACGCGGTGTCCCCGTCGATGCGAACCGAGAAGTTGCCCAGCATGTGCGCGTACATCGGAAAGTTCGGCAGGATCTCGGCCAACCAGGCCTTCACCTCCGGATAGCGGCCTTCGATGCCACCGAGGGCCGTGTAATCGATGTAGGCGTCCTGGGTGAATACCGCGTCCAGATCGTCGAAGTGACGCGTGTCGATCGCGGTCGAGTAATCAACGATCAGCTGCTGGATTTCCAACCGGTCCGAGATTTCGGCATGGCTCAACATGGGTCGATTGAACACCTCCGACGTCGACGACCGGCGGCGCGGGCCGGTAAGGTGCGTGGCCATGCGGAAGCTTCTCGCCGCAATCGCGGCTGTCTTCTCCCTTGTCGGCACCAACGCAACTGCTTGGGCGGACACCGGCGTGCAGCCGGTCGGTTCGGTGCCCATCCCCGATGGGCCGGCTCAGACATGGCTGGTCGCAGATCTCGATTCTGGTCAAGTGCTGGCCGCTCGCGACGAGAACCTTCGTCATCCACCGGCCAGCACCATCAAGGTGCTGCTGGCGCTGGTGGCCCTTGACGAGCTGAGCCTGGACTCGACCGTCGTCGCCGACCCGGCCGACAGCCAGGTCGAATGCAACTGTGTGGGCGTGAAAGCCGGCCGCACCTACACGGCGCGCCAACTGCTGGACGGCCTGCTGCTGGTGTCGGGTAACGACGCGGCCAACACGCTGGCGCACATGCTGGGTGGCCCGGACGCCACCGTGGCCAAGATGGACGCCAAGGCGGCATCGCTGGGCGCGGTGAACACCCATGCGTCGACCCCGTCGGGCTTGGACGGGCCGGGCGGCTCGGGTTGGTCGACAGCCCACGACCTGGCCGTCATCTTCCGCGCGGCGATGGCCAACCCGGTGTTCGCTCAGATCACCGCCGAGCCGTCGGCTGTGTTTCCGGGCGACAACGGAGACCACCCGATCGCCAACCACGACGAGCTCCTGACGCGATACCCGGGCGCCATCGGCGGCAAGACCGGGTTCACTGACGCCGCCCGCAAGACATTCGTCGGCGCCGCGGCACGCGGGGGCCGCCGCCTGGTGGTAGCCATGATGTACGGGCTGGTGCGCGAGGGCGGACCAACCTACTGGGATCAGGCCGGCGGCCTGCTCGACTGGGGCTTTGCTCTCAACCCTCAGTCGGGGATCGGCACGCTGTAGGTCTCAGACGACACCCGCCACGGTTTCGGCTAGTCTTCCAGTGCCGTGGGAACTTATTGCGCAGGAATCCAATATGAGCATCCGCGGCGTCCGGTCGACATGCGTCGACAGTGTCCGTGGGTTGAGTCGACAGCCATTGTCAACGATGTCTGCGTCGTTAGTAGCCGACGCAGGTGTCCGTAAGGAATGAGAGATCGTTGATGGCCGAAAACCAACACGCTGAATCTGGTTCGCCACCTCAATCCGACAAAGACGACTTCAGCACCCATGAGTCGGAGGTCGAGGGGCTGGCGGTAGTAGCCGTGAGCGGAAGCGTGGACATGCTTACCGCTCCCGGGCTGACCGAGGCCATCGATTCCGCGCTCGCCAAAAAGCCCAAGGGCCTCATCATCGACTTGTTGAAGGTCGAATTCCTCGGCTCGGCCGGCATCAGCGTTTTGATGAAGACCCGCGACAACCTCGGCGACTCCATCCCGTTCTGTGTGGTCGCCGACGGGCCCGCCACGCACCGACCACTCACTTTGCTGGGCATCAACGAGCTGATGAGCGTGTGCCGAAGGCTGGACGACGCCGTCGGCAAACTCACCGACGGCTAGGCGGTCAGCCCGGCAGGCCGATGCCGCTCAACAACGACGAGAGTAGGGCGATCCGCCGATCTTCGATGTCCGGTTGCGGTAGCACGGCCCGCAACATCGCGGCTCCATCGAAGGTATTGGTCAACAACGCCACCAGAACCGGGAACGTTTCCTGCGACAAACTGTCGGCACCGGGTAAAGCGCGCGCGGCGTCGCAGATCTTGCTGGTGTATTGCTCGAGAACGTTTTGCAAAGTGGCATTGAGCTTTTCGTCGGTGCGCGCGGCGATCATCAATTCGTAGAGCACGGCGTTGGTGGAGCTGCTGGTGATGTCTCGCAGGATTGTCAGTCCCGCCTCCATCGCCGGCCGGTCAGAAGGTATCGCGGCGACCTGCTTGGTGAACGAATCCAGTTGCCGCCGAAGCACTTCGTACGCCGTGGCGGCCATGAAGTCACCCATCGTGTCGAAGTGCCGGAACAAGGCGCCGACGGATACCCCGGCTCGCTTGGTGATAACCGCCGCGGAGGCCCGGGCGTATCCGACCTCGATGATCGTCGCGATGCTGGCCTCGAGCAGTCGCGCCACCGTCTCTTCCCGGCGCTGTTGCTGCGTCCTTGCCATCGGGTGACCTACGCCCTCGAGCCGGCGAGTTGTCGACGACCCGCGCCCGCCCGCAGGTAGCGGCCGGACTTCACCGTCTTCCCGTAGCCGTCGCGGAATTCGCCGTTGCGGAACACAATTGCGCCGTTCACCCCCGTTGCCACCACTGCCGCGTCGTTGCGGTTGACCATGCGGCTCAGGTCGCCGTAGAACGGGACCTTTTCCTCGTGGTAGGCATCCACCGAGTCATCCAGGCCGGCGGGATCGATCACCACGAAGTCGGCACGATCGCCTTCCCGCAAGGTGCCGGCGTCCAGACCGAACCATTCGGCCACTTCACCGGTCAGGCGATGCACCGCGCGTTCGATGGTGAGGAAGGGCTGTCCATCTTGGTAGGCGTCCAGCGTGCGCTTGAGGAACCGCAGCGAGTAGTTGTAGAAGGCCATGTTGCGCAGGTGCGCACCGGCGTCGGAAAAGCCCATGTGGATGCTCGGTTCGGCGGCCAACTTGTTCAGCTGCTTCGGCCGATGGTTGGCGACGATGGTGGTCCAGCGCACGTTGCGCTCACCGTTTTCGACCAGGATATCGAGGAACGCATCCAGCGGGTGGAGTCCTCGCTCCTTGGCGATCGCACCGAAGCTCTTGCCGATCAGCGTCTTGTCGGGGCATTCGACGATCACTGCGTCGTGAAAGTCCTTGTGCCACAGCGACGGTCCGAGCTTGACGCGGTCGAACTGCCGACGGAACCTGCGGCGGTACTCCGTGTCGGCCAGTAACTCATTGCGCTCCAGCTGGTCTCGCAGGTGTAGCGCGGCGGTCCCCGCACCGAACTCTTCGAAGACCGGCAGGTCGATGCCGTCTGAGTAAAGCTCGAACGGCACCGGCAGGTGCTGGAATCGAACCTTCGAGCGCAGAACGAAGTTCATCAGCCGCGTGCCCGGGCCAAAGACGTGTACCGCCAATGGCATCGACTTGGCGTCGGCAGATACCAGCAGGCTCATGCGAACGGCTTTGCGCAGCCCGAACAGTGGGCTGCTGGCCAGGAAGAACAATAGTCCGGATTCGGCTTTGGCCACGTTGGGCGCGCTTTGCAGAATCCGGCCGCGCTTGCGCAGCACCTTGATCAGCTTGCGGCGTTCTCGCCACGTCGCGAAGGTGGACGGCAGCGCACGGGAGCGGAAGCGGTCGCCGTCGAGTTTGTCGATCGCCGCGTCCATCCCGGACATGCCGAGCATGCCGGCCTCGAGAGCGTCGTCCAGCAACGCGGCCATCTTGTCGAGCTCGGCGTCGGTGGGCTCCACGTCGCGGGTGGTGGCGCGATCGAGACCGAGCACCGAGGTCCGGAGATCCGAATGACCAAGCAGCGAGCTGACATTCGGGCCCAACGGCAGGCCGTCGATTGCTTCGATGTATTCCGCGGGAGTCGACCAGGTCTTGTTGTCCTGCAATGCAGCCAGGACGAATTTGCGCGGCACCGCCTCGACCCGGCTGAACAGGTCGGCGGCATCGTCGGCGTTGGCGTAGACGGTCGAGAGCGAGCACATGCCGAGCAACACCGTGGTGACACCGTGGCGCACCGACTCGCGCAATCCGGGGTCCAGCAGCACCTCGGCGTCGTAGTGGGTGTGCACGTCGACGAATCCGGGGACGACCCACTTGCCCTTCGCGTCGATGATTTCGGGGCAGCCGGTCTCGTCCAATGGGGCTGACGACACCGTGGACACGACACCGTCGCGGATGCCCAACGTGCGGGTTTGCGGCGTGTTGCCGGTTCCGTCGAACCACAATCCGTCGCGAATGATCACGTCGTAGCTCACTATCGTCCTCCGCATCGTTGGGGTGTCGCCAAGCTAGCATAGATAGCGAGTACTCGCAATCTTTTCTGGGCCTGCCTCGCTAGAGCCGTCCCCTGGTGCGCGGCCGCTGCACCGATGGAGTTACCGCACCGAGAAGCGCCGTGAGCTCGGCGACCGAGATGTCGTCCAGTCGGTGCACGGCGTCGATGATCTGGGCGCGCAGTGCATCGTCGGCGAACGGTTCGGCGAGCCAATGGAATTTCTCCACCACCCGATCCCATGACATGGGCCGAGTCGGCGATCCCTCGAAGTCGGACTGTTCGCGGTGCAACTCACGACCGTCCTTGAGCGTGATCTGCACGCGAGCCTGAGTGCGTTCGGGATAGGCCTCGGTCAGATCGGCTGCGGCCCGGACATGTACCCGCGCCAGCAGGTCTTGGACGTCACCGCGGCGGACTCGTTGTGTCTCAAGCTGTTCGGGACCGACCTGACCGTCCAGTAGCGCTGCGGCCACCAGATACTTGAGGTTGTAATCCGCCTGCTCTTTGGTCGACGGGTGGTCCTTGTTGCCATAACGGCCACCGCCGGCGATGTCAAACGCACCTTGGAAGACCTCGAGTGCCACAGTCGCGACGTCGGCGCCGGTGATGCCGTGCTCGTCACGCAGCGCCAGCGTTGCGTCGATAACTACCTGACCGTGAATCAGCGCGCAGTACTGCTTGAGGTAGGTCTGCTCGACAGCGATCAGCGCGCGGGCGGATGTACGCAGATCGATTCGCTGATCGAACAACTGCTCAAGGCCATTGGGGCCCTCGAAAAGCGCACGCGGACCGGTGATTCCGCGGCCGGCAAGCATGGTCGCATAGACAGCGCGCATCCCGGTGATGGCCGGCGAGATGCCCTTCCATGTCGACACCGGTTCGGTGTGCACGGCTGCGAGCGACACGTTGTCCACCGCGGAGGCGGCGACGGCGTCGCCGGTCTGGGCGACGCCAAGACCGAGCAGCTTCGCCGAGCCTGCCGCGGCCGAGATTGCCAGTTGCAGCGCGTGATTGAGGCCGCGGCCCATCACGGGAACCTGTGCGCTGAAACGACATTGGACCTCGTAGGCGATCGCGAGAGCCAGCAGGAAGTCCGACCCGCTGGCGCCGACGTGCTCGGCGACGGCGAACACCGCACCGAAGTTGTCCGCCGGATGGCACAAACCGCCGGGCGTCAGAAACGTATCGAGTAGATCGGGATAGCGCACCAGCACCGCGTTGAAGAAGGCGGCTTGATCCACCGACGCGCGCCCGCCGCCGACGAAAGTCGCGGTCGGGCGGCCGCTGAACTGTTCGGCGTGTGCGCGGATCGCGGGAATGAGTTCGCCGTCGAGTGCGCCGATCGCACAGGCGATGCTGTCCAGGACATTGCGCTTCAGCGTTGCCCGCGCGACCCCGCTGATATCGGACTGGTCAGCGTTGACCACGAATTCTGCGAGCCGGTCGACGGTATACGCGGGGCTGTTGTCGGTCATGGCGGGCCTGTCTCGAAAACGGTCGGCGAGTCCAGACTGCCAGCTCTGGCAAGCTCGATACGCCGGCACATGTCGTCAGATAGATCTGGCGTATCGGCGAGATCGAACCAGCGAGCGTGCAGGCTTTCGTCGTCCGCCGGGAAGGGCTCGCCGCCCACCCAGTCCATCCGGAATACATGGTCGAGGTACTGCGCGTGATCGCCGTTGGCATGGACGATCGGACGCGTCACGTGCACCCAGGCCAATCGTCTGGCGACCGCGTGGATACCGCTCTCTTCGAACACTTCTCGGACTGCACAGTCGGCCGGGTTCTCCCCCGGTTCGACAATTCCGGTAACGGGCGTCCACGCCCGGTTGTCGGACCGTTGGATCAGGAGCACCTGCTGATCGCGGATAACCACCGCGGTTATCCCGGTCAACCACAGCGGCGCATGTCCGACGTGCCGTCGAAGCTCGACGATGAATTCCGGGATCGGCATATCCCGTTTCTAACAGAGACCGTCACGAGGACACGTCCGTTGCCCATGACCGGACCCGTGAAACTTGTGTCTGTTACGCACAGGGTTCGCCTCTAAGCTCTTCTCGTTCTCTCATCAGCGCAGGAAAGGACAGCCGTCATGCCACTCGCACGAATCGACCTCATCGAGGGCAAGTCGGTGGAATACCGCCGCACCATCGCAGACGTCGTGTACGACAAGATGATCGAATGTCTGGGCGTGCCCGAGGACCGATTTCAGACCATCACTGAACACAAGGCGGAGAACTTCTTTTTCGACCCCGACTACCTCAGTCTCTACCGGTCCGAAAACTGCATCTTCATTCAGCTGATTTTCCTCGACGTCGCGAGCCCTGAGCAAAAAGCCGCGTTCTACAAGGCGGTCGTAGACCAGTTGGAAGAGAAGCTGCAGGTACGGCGGGAGGACGTCTTCTTCAACCTCATGACCGTCAACCCGCCGGACTTTTCCATGGGCAACGGCGTGGCCACGTACATCAATGGTGTACCGACCGATCGTCTCGACCCGAACTCCATCGAGGGCTGACCGACTCGACCATCTCGGTCGTTCAGTAGAACTGCCCGCGCAGGACGACCACGTCCGCGCGGTGCAGCACCTCGGGGCCGTAACGGGGATCGTCGTAGTAGCACAACAGGTCTGCCGAAGCCCCGTCGTCCAAGCCCGGACGGTCGAGCCACTCACGCGCGTCCCAGCACGCCGCGCCGAGCGCGTCGGTGGGGGTCATTCCGATGCGGGTCAGCGCCTCGACTTCGTCACCGATCCGCCCGTGCGCGATCATGCCGCCCGCGTCGGTACCCGCGTAGATCGGTATGCCGGCTTCACGGGCCGCGGACAACCGCGGATAGCAGTTGGCGTACAGGTCGCGTATGTGGGCGGCGTAGACGGGGTACTTTCCCGCCGCATCAGCGATGCCGGGAAAGTTCTCGACGTTGATCAGGGTCGGCACCAACGCGGTTCCGTGTTCCACCATCAATTCGATGATGTCGTCGGTCAGTCCCGTGCCGTGCTCGATGCAGTCGATCCCCGACCGGATCAAACCGGGCAGCGCATCCTCGCCGAAGACGTGCGCGGTGACCCGCGCGCCGTGGGCGTGGGCGGCGTCGATCGCTGCCTTCAGCACGTCGTCAGACCACAACGGCGCCAAATCGCCTATGCCGCGGTCGATCCAGTCCCCGACCAGCTTGACCCAGCCGTCGCCGCGCCGCGCCTGCTCAGCCACCGCGTCCGGGAGCTGTGATTCGTCTTCGATGTCGATCGGTAGACCAGGGGTGTACCGCTTGGGACGGGCCAGATGCCGACCGGCGCGAATGATGCGTGGCAAGTCGTCGCGGTCGTCGAGGCTGCGAGTGTCGATCGGCGAACCGCAGTCGCGCAGCAGCAGAGCGCCGACCTCGCGCTCGGCTTCGGCCTGGGCGATCGCCTCGTCGAGTTCGACGCCGCCCTGCGGACCCAGCCCGACATGGCAGTGCGCATCGACCAGCCCGGGCAGAATCCAGCCGCCGTCGAAAATCGTGTCAGCGTCACCGACCGGTTCGCGGCTGATGCGGCCGTCCACAATCCACAGTTCGATGGGGTCTTCGTCGGGCAGCCCGATCCCTCGAACGTGCTGCGGCACTATTTGTTGCCCGGGAAATTCAGCTTGGACAGGTCGAAATTAGCCAGCCCGGGCGGCAATTCGTCCAGACCCTGCGGCATGTTGGACAGGTCGGGGAATCCGGCCGGCATGCCTGCGCCGAGCGGGCCCCGGACCTTGGGCGGCGTCGGCCCACGCTTCTTGCCCTTCTTGCCCTTGCCTTTTGCGTTCTTTCGGGTCGCCGACTTTCGTCCCAACCCGGGTATGCCCATGCTGCTGACCATCGAGGACATCATCTTGCGCGCCTCGAAGAAACGGTCGACCAGTTGATTGACCTCGGACACTGACACACCCGAGCCGTTGGCGATGCGCAGGCGGCGTGACGCGTTGATGACCTTCGGGTCGGCCCGCTCTTGTGGCGTCATGCCGCGGATGATGGCCTGCAGCCGGTCGAGTTGGCTGTCGTCGACGGCGGCCAGGGCCTCTTTCATCTGACCCGCGCCCGGAAGCATGCCCAGCAGATTGCCGATCGGGCCCATTTTGCGGATCGCCAGCATCTGCTCGAGGAAGTCCTCCAGCGTCAACTCGCCGGATCCGATCTTGGCAGCCGCGTCCTCGGCCTGCTGCGCATCGAAGACCTGCTCGGCCTGCTCGATCAGGCTCAGCACATCGCCCATGCCCAGGATGCGGCCGGCCATCCGGTCTGGATGGAAGACGTCGAAGTCCTCTAACTTCTCGCCGGCTGATGCGAAAAGTATTGGCACACCGGCGATTTCACGGACCGACAGCGCAGCACCACCGCGGGCGTCGCCGTCCAGCTTGGTCAGCACCACGCCGGTGAAGCCGACGCCTTCGCCGAACGCCTGGGCGGTGGCCACCGCGTCCTGGCCGACCATCGCGTCCAGAACGAACAGCACCTCGTCGGGATCGACGGCAGCGCGGATGGCCGAAGCCTGGGCCATCATCTCCTCGTCGATACCCAACCGTCCGGCGGTGTCGACGATCACCACGTCGAAGTGCCTGGCCCGCGCCTCCGCGAGCCCGGCCGCGGCAACGGCGACCGGATCAGCTGGGCCGGCCAGTTGATCGGCCTCGGCATCCGCCGAGGTGCCGGGGTGCGGTGCGAACACCGCGACGCCGGCCCGCTCGCCGGTGATGCGCAACTGGTCAACCGCGCCCGGCCGCTGCAAGTCACAGGCCACCAACAGCGGTGTGTGGCCCTGGCCGCGCAGCCACAGCGCCAGCTTGCCCGCCAGCGTGGTCTTACCGGAGCCCTGCAGACCGGCCAGCATCACGACGGTCGGCGGCGTCTTCGCGAATGCCAGCTGCCGGGTCTGCCCGCCGAGGATGGTGACCAGTTCCTCGTTGACGATCTTGACGACTTGCTGCGCCGGGTTGAGAGCGCCGGATACCTCCGCGCCCTTGGCGCGCTCTTTGATTCGACCGACGAACGCACGGACCACAGGCAGCGAAACGTCGGCCTCGAGCAGCGCCAGCCGGATTTCGCGGGTGGTGGCGTCGATGTCGGCCTCGGTCAGCCGGCCTTTGCCGCGAAGTCCTTGCAGGGCACCGGTGAGCCGATCGGACAGCGATTCAAACACGCCGCCCAGCCTAGCGGGATGGCTGAGGATGGACGCATGCTAGAGGTGATCGACAAGGGATCCTGCGATAACGCGCATCCGGTGCCACTGCTGTTCGTGCACGGCGGTTGGCATTCCGCGTCGTGCTGGGCCAACTTCGTGGACTTCTTCGCCGATGCCGGTTACCGCGCGGTGGCGCTGAGCCTGCGCGGCCACGGCGGCAGCCCCACCGCCAAGCCATTCCACGCCTGTTCGATCGCCGACTACGTCGACGATGTCCGTGCCACCGCCGGCAGCCTTGACAGCCACCCGGTGCTGATTGCTCATTCCCTGGGCGGCTTCGTCGTGCAGCGCTACCTCGAGAGCCACGACGCCCCGGCGGCCGTCCTGGTGGCATCGGTGCCGCCGCAGGGCGTGCTGGGGCTGGCGACGCGCATCTGGAGCCGCCATCCATGGGTTTCCATGCGGTCGCTGCCGGTCGGCAACCTGACCGGTTTTATCGGCACCACGCCGCTGGTCCGCGAGCACCTGTTCAGCGCCCACACGCCCGACGACATCGTGGAATCGTGTGCCGCGCGCGTCCAACCCGAGGCGGTGCGAGCGTCGCTGGTCGATCCGCTGTTCCGACGGGTGAGAACCACCCGGGTCAGCACGCCGATGCTGGTCCTCGGCGCCGCGGACGACGGCATGGTCACCAACGCCGAGGTGCGCGCCACGGCAAAGGCATACAACACCGATGCGGAATTCTTTCCCGATATGGGACACAACATGATGCAGGAGCCCGGTTGGGCCGGCGTCGCCCAACGCATTCACGGGTGGCTGGACACGCGCGAGCTTGGTTAGACCGCGGCCGCGTCCGGGTGCGTTTCCAATGCCGACAACAGGTGATGCTCGATCGCCGATCGGGTGCCCGAACCCGGCTCGCCACTCGCCTTGGCGGCGGCGCTGTGCGCGGGCAACGCGATACAGAACACGTCGTCGACCATCGACCCCCGCGTGCTGACCTTCGCCCAGTCGATATCCACCCCGGAACGCTCCAGCGCACCGGTGAGCAGCGCGAGCAGACCGGGTCGGTCGTTCGCCCGGATCTCGACAATCAGTCGCCCCGGCGTGCCTTCGAACCACAAGATCCGCGGCGGCGCAGACGAGTTGTGCACTGGAACCGCGGTCGGGGCGTCGCCGACCGGCTTGGGCTTCGCATCGGCTGACCGCTGCACCAGTGTGTCCAGCACGTCGGTCTGGCCGCCAAGGGCCCGGATGAGCTGCTGACGCAGCAAGCCGGCGGCCGGCGGACTGCCGAAGTGCGGCGACACCACGAATTCGCTGATCGCGACGCCGTCCTCGATGTTGATCGACGCCGAATGCACCCGAAGCGAGTTCAGTGTCAATACCCCGGCAGCTTTGGACAGCAGCCCGCGCTGGTCGGGGGCGATCACCACCGCATGGTGGAGGCGCTGATCTTTACCGGGCCGCAGCTCGACGTGCACCTTGCGGTCGGCTGCCAGCGCAATGTACTCGGGCTCGAGCGGGTCGGCTTGCGGCAGTGCCTGGCCATTCATCGCCATGCGACTGCGCCGCACCAGGTCGCCGACCAACGAGGCCTTCCAGTCGCTCCACACCCCCGGCCCGGTGGCCAACGAGTCGGCCTCCGTCAGAGCGTGCAACACGTCCAGCAGCACCGGGTCGCCCTCCAACGCCTCGCAGACCGTGGCGATGGTCTGCGGATCGTTGAGGTCCTGCCGGATCGCGACCTTGGCCAACAGCAAGTGGTGGTACACCAGCTTGGACAGCATCTCGATATCTGTCGGCCACATACCCAGCCGGGTACCGATCTGGGTGGCCAGCTGAGCCCCCAGCACGCAATGGTCGGCGTCGCGTCCCTTACCGATGTCGTGCAACAGCGCCGCGAGGATCAGCAGGTCAGCACGTGCCACCCGGGTGGTGAAAATCCTTGCCCGCGAGACCGTTTCGGCCAGGTGACGGTCGACCGTCCAGATATGCACGACGTCGCGCGGCGGAAGATCCCGTACCGCGCCCCACTCCGGGAACAGCCGGCCCCACAACCCGGTGCGGTCCAGCGTCTCAATGACCGCGATGGTGTCCGGACCTGCGGTCAACATGACCAAGAGGTTGTCCAGCGCGTCGCGCGGCCATGGCGTGGGCAGTTCCGGCGCGGTATCGGCCAACCGGCTCAGTGTCGACACCGCAATCGGCAGTCCGGTGACCGCCGACGCCGCCGCGACTCGCAGCAACAGCGCCGGGTCGCTCTGCGGTCGGGCATCGCGAGCGAGGACGATCTCTCCGGCGTACTCGATGACGCCCTCGTCCAGCGGCCGACGCGGACGCCGCCGGATCGCCGACATCCCGCGCCGCGGCAGCGCGTTGGAGGCGGTCCGCAGCCCGGCATCGACGCGGTAGCTGATCGTGCGTCCCACGTCGGACAGCACCCGCGACAGGTCGAAGCGGTCGCCGATGTGCAGCGCAGCGCTGATCTCGTCGGCAAACTGCGCCAGCACCTGGTCGTGCCCGCGACCCGAAACCCGGTGGAGTTCGGTGCGAACGTTGAGCAGGGTCAGGTGGGCGCCGGTCAGCGAACCCAGCGGGTCGTCCGCTTCTCCTACGGCCAGGCGGTCGGTGAGGTGGGCGATGGCCAGCGCGTCGAGCAGTTGAATATCGCGAAGGCCCCCGCGGCCCGATTTGATATCGGGTTCGGCGCGGTGGGCGATCTCACCGCAGCGACGCCACCGGGAGTGGGTCTCGTCGACGACTTCGCCGAAGATGGACTGGATTCCGGCCCGCCACTGGCGGCGGATTCCCTCGATGAGGCGACCGGACAGCTCTTCGTCACCGGCGATGTGCCGGGTATCCAGCATCGCCAGGCATGCCGACACGTCCGCGCCGGCGACCTTCAGTGTCTGGGCCACGGTCCGAACACTGTGATCGAGGCGAATGTTGGCGTCCCACAACGGATACCACAGCGAGTCGGCGACGTCCCGGACGGCGTCGGTGTTCATGCCATCGTGCAGCAACAGCAAGTCCAAGTCCGAGTAAGGCACCAGCTCGCGGCGGCCCAGCGAACCTGTCGCCACGATCGCGAAGCCGCTGCCGGGCATGATGCCGATCTCGGAAGCCTTTGTGGTCAGCCAGAATTCGTGCAGTTCGCCCCACGCTTCACGCAGGGCGGCCGAGTCGAGCTCATTCGGTCCGCGGGCGAGCAGCTTCTCCCGGGCGGCCGCCAAATCGCTGGCCGCGCCGGGAGTTTTGCCCGCCCCGGCCAGCGATGACGAATCGGGTGATTCTTGCTCGCCCTGTCTCATTCCCGTCCGAATCGGCTCGGCCACCCCCAAAGAGTATTCATAACGCGAGTATCAGATCGCGTCGGCTCCGCGTTCGCCGGTGCGTACCCGCACCACGGTTTCCACCGGGCTGACCCAGACCTTGCCGTCACCGATCTTGCCGGTGCGTGCGGACCGCACGATGCTGTCCAGGGCCTTGTCGGTGTCGAAGTCCTCGACCAGGACCTCGACGCGGACCTTCGGCACGAAGTCGACCGAGTACTCAGCACCCCGGTAGACCTCGGTGTGCCCCTTCTGACGCCCGTACCCCTGAACCTCGCTGACCGTCATGCCCAGAATGCCCACCTGTTCAAGGCTGGCTTTGATGTCCTCGAGCGTGAACGGCTTCACGATCGCGGTAATCAGCTTCATCTCTATTCCGCCTCTACTTTGTCGCCCACTGGATCTTTGTGGCCAAATGAGCTTTCCGGAAGACTCGCATGAGGAAGGACAGAGCCGGTAGCATTTGCGAACTCGTAACCGCTCTCCGCGTGCTGAGATTCGTCGATACCGGCCGCTTCTGCCTCGGGAGTCAGACGCAGCCCGATCGTGTATTTGAGTATCAGGGCAATGATAAGGGTGCCGACGGCGGAGTAGATGAGAACGCTGAACGCACCGACCGCCTGCCGCTCGAGCTGACTCCAACCCCCGCCGTAGAACAGGCCCTTAGATACACCAGCCACGCCGTTAATGGCAGGGCTTTCCGGGGCCGCAAGCAGACCGACCAGCAGTGTGCCCGCCAGTCCGCCGATCAGGTGCACACCGACCACATCCAGCGAGTCATCAAAGCCGAGTTTGAACTTCAGCCCGACCGCGAGCGCACACAGCACCCCAGCTACCGCACCAATCGCCAAGGCACCCAACGCGTTGACCGACGAGCACGATGGTGTGATGGCGACCAATCCGGCGACGATGCCCGACGCCCCTCCTAGCGTCGTCGCATGGCCATCGCGAATCCTTTCGGTCAGCAGCCAGAAGAGCATGGCGGTGCCCGTGGCGATCGTGGTGGTGATGAACGTCGACCCGGCGACACCGTTGGAGCTGGTGGCTGAACCGGCGTTGAACCCGTACCAGCCGAACCACAGTAGGCCGGCGCCGAGCATCACAAACGGCACATTGTGCGGCCGGAACAGCGTGGTGGGCCAGCCCTTGCGTTTGCCGAGGACGATCGCCAGCACCAAGCCGGCTGTACCGGAGTTGATATGGACCGCGGTACCGCCGGCGAAGTCGATTGCGTGCAGCTTGTTGGCGATCCAGCCGCCGTGCTCGGAAGCGAACCCGTCGAACGCGAAGACCCAGTGCGCAACCGGGAAGTAGACGATCGTCGCCCACAGTCCGGCGAACACCAGCCACGCGCTGAACTTCAGCCGGTCGGAGACGGCTCCCGAGATCAACGCGACCGTGATGATCGCGAACATCAGCTGGAAGGCCACGAATACGGTGGCCGGCAACGTACCGGCCAGCGGGATGTCAGTAGCCGCAATGCCCTTGGTGGGATCCGCGGCCACCGAGTTGCCACCGATGAGACCCTTCAGACCCCAGTACTCGGTCGGGTCACCGACGACGTTGTCTTTGTCGTTACCGAATGCCATCGAGTAGCCGTAGAGCACCCAGAGCACCGTGACCACGCCCATTGCACTGATGCTCATCATGATCATGTTGAGCACGCTTCTGGCGCGGACCATCCCGCCGTAGAAGAACGCCAGTCCTGGGGTCATCAACAGCACCAGCGCAGAACTTGCCAGCATCCAAGCGGTATCGCCGGTATTGGGCTGGCCCAGTGTCGGGAAACTCACTCGCTATCACCTCCGGTCGGCCGCGAACAGCCGACAGGCAGATGCCTGGGGCCTGAACCAGAACCTTGCGCACTGCTTGTTACAAAAAGCGGCGCTGAGAGGTTTCGCCAGTGTTACAGAAAGCCGGAGGGTCGATTCAGCCAAGAAGGGCGTCGACGAAAGCCGCGGGTTCGAACGGCGCGAGGTCATCAGGTCCCTCTCCCAATCCGACCAGCTTGACCGGCACGCCCAGCTCCTGCTGGACCCGGAACACGATGCCGCCCTTGGCCGTACCGTCCAATTTGGTCAGCACCGCTCCGGTGATATCGACGACATCGGCGAACACCCGGGCCTGCGCCAGCCCGTTCTGCCCGACGGTGGCGTCGAGCACCAGCAGCACCTCGTCGACCGCGGCACGACGCATCACGACGCGTTTGACCTTGCCGAGCTCGTCCATCAAGCCGGTCTTGGTGTGCAGCCGGCCCGCGGTGTCGATGACGACGACGTCAGCGCCCGTCTCGATGCCCTTGTCAACGGCGTCGAACGCCACCGAAGCCGGGTCAGCGCCCTCGGGCCCACGGACCACCTCGGCGCCCACCCGGGCGGCCCAGGCCTGCAATTGGTCGGCGGCGGCGGCGCGAAAGGTGTCGGCGGCGCCGAGCACGACCCGTCGGCCGTCGGCGACCAGGACCCGCGCGAGTTTGCCGACCGTAGTGGTTTTGCCGGTGCCGTTGACGCCGACGACCAGCAGCACCGATGGGTGGTCGTCGTGCGGCAGCGCCCGCACCGAGCGGTCCAGACCGGGCTGCAGCTCGGTGATCAACACGTCCCGCAGCACCGCACGGGCATCGGCCTCGGTTTGTACGTCCTTGCTGGCGAGCCGGCTGCGCAGCTCGGCCACTATTGAGCTGGTCACTGTCGGACCCAGGTCGGCGATCAGCAGGGTGTCCTCGATTTGCTCCCACGAATCCTCGTCGAGGTCGCCGCCGCCGATCAGCCCTAAGAGGCTGCGGCCCAACGCATTCTGCGATCTGGCAAGCCGGCCGCGCAGGCGTTCCAAGCGCCCTTCGGGCGGTGCGATCTCCCCGGTTGCGGGCGTCGTTGCCGCGGGTGCCGGCTCGATCGGCGGCGTCGGCTCGGCCGGCGGTGCGACTGTATCCGGTTCGGGCAGTTGAACATCGGAGACCGAGCGCTTCGGCGCGTCGCGCGGAATGGTCGCGTCGTCACCGACAGCGGGCA
>DATDLZ010000002.1:0-20050 GCA_036519055.1 Mycobacterium sp. | reverse complement strand
CGACCCAGGCGGGCATGCCGCCCGCCCCGTTTGGTATGCCGCCCGCCCCGTTTGGTGCGGCACCCGCCCCGTTTGGTGCGCCACCCGCCCCGTTTGGTGCGCCATCCGCCCCGCAGCCGGCCCCTCCGCCCCTGGCCCTGCAGCCACCAGCCGCGCCGCCTGCCCAGGTTCCCCCGCCCGCTGCTCCGCCGGTCCCCGCGCCGCCGGCCGCTCCGCCGGTGGCCCCGCAGCCGCAACCGGCGGTCGCGCCGCCTGCTCCCCCCGCCTGACCTGGCCGTCTCGGCCCGCGTCGTCACCGCACTACACTCGGCGATGATGTCCGATCCGACTGCAGACGTTCGCGCCGCGCTGGCCAAGGTTATTGATCCCGAACTTCGCCGCCCCATCACCGAACTCGGGATGGTCAAAGGTGTCGAGGTAGACCCTGGCGGCGACGTGCACGTCGAGATCTACCTGACCACCTCCGCATGCCCGAAGAAGACCGAAATCAGCGACCGCGTGCGCCAGGCCGTCGCCGACGTGCCGGGCACCGGCGCGGTGAAGGTCAGCCTGGACGTGATGAACGACGAGCAGCGCACCGAACTGCGCAAGCAGTTGCGCGGTGACTCCCGCGAGCCCGTAATCCCGTTCGCCCAGTCCGGATCGCTGACCCGGGTGTACGCCGTCGCCTCCGGCAAGGGCGGCGTGGGTAAGTCGACGGTCACGGTCAACCTGGCCGCGGCGATGGCGGCGCGCGGGGTGTCGGTCGGGCTGGTCGACGCCGACATCCACGGCCACTCGATTCCGCGCATGATGGGGACCACCGACCGGCCCACCCAGGTGGAGTCGATGATCCTGCCGCCGATCGCGCACGAGGTGAAGGTCATCTCCATCGCCCAATTCACCGAGGGCAACACGCCCGTCGTGTGGCGTGGGCCGATGCTGCACCGGGCTTTGCAACAGTTTCTGGCTGACGTGTACTGGGGCGACCTGGACGTGCTGCTGCTCGACCTGCCGCCGGGTACCGGCGACATCGCGATCTCGATCGCTCAGCTGATCCCGAACGCCGAAATCATCGTGGTGACAACGCCTCAGCTGGCCGCGGCCGAGGTCGCCGAACGCGCGGGCAGCATCGCGCTGCAGACCCGCCAGCGCGTCGTCGGCGTGGTGGAGAACATGTCCGGGTTGCTACTGCCGGACGGCTCGACGATGCAGGTGTTCGGCGAAGGCGGCGGCGCGCAGGTCGCCGAACGGCTAACCCGCGCAATGGGTGTGGACGTGCCGCTGCTCGGTCAGATTCCGTTGGACCCTGCGCTGGTTGCCGCCGGCGATGCCGGGCTTCCGATGGTGCTCAGCGCCCCCGACTCCCCGGTCGGCAAGGAGCTACTCAGCGTCGCAGACACCCTGTCGGCACGGCGACGCGGATTGGCCGGTATGTCACTGGGACTGGATACCAGTCGACGCTGAGCTCAGGTGGCGTCGGTGTCGAACGGCGCCGGCCCGGCGACGGTCTGCTCCGGCTTCGCCTGTGTAACCGGCTGAGCCACAATCTTTTCCGGTGTGCTGATTCTCGGCTGATCGAAGTTGCCGGTGAACAGCGAGTCGTCGCCGTCCAACAGGTGCTTGGTCAGCGCCGCCCGCGGCGTCATGCCGCGCAGCTTGGTCAGCTCGGACAGCGGCTCGCGCAGATCGTCGAACTCGGGGCCCATGTCCTCACGCAGTTGGGTCGTCATTCCGCTGAGGTAGTCGCGGGCTTGGCGCAAGGCGGAGGACGTCCACCGGATCGCGCCGGGCAAGCGCTCAGGGCCCAAGACCACCAGCCCGACCACCATGAGGACCAGGATTTCGCCCCAGCCGACGTTGGCGAACATTAGCCGCCGTCCGGCCCAGGGGTCACTGTGAGCGTGACGTGACGACCGTCGCGGACCACCTCGACCGGCGCGGGTTGCCCGACGGTCAATTGCCGCACCGCGACCACGAACTCGTCAGCGTCGGCCACGCCGCGATTGCCGATCTTGACCACCACGTCGTTCTCCAGGATGCCGCCCTTCTCGGCGGGGCCGCCGGCCTTGACGTTGGCGACCTGTGCGCCCTGCGCGATCGCGTTGCTCACCGACCGCGCGCTCAGACCCAGTGTCGGGTGCACGATCTTGCCGTCCTTGATCAGCGTCTGCGCAACGATTTTCGCCTCGTTGACCGGGATCGCGAAGCCCAGTCCGCTGGCGCTGTCGGACAGCGACTTGCCGGCGGTGTTGATGCCGATGACGTGCGAGTCCATGTCGATCAGCGGACCACCGGAGTTTCCGTGGTTGATCGAGGCGTCGGTCTGGATCGCGTCGATCACGGTGTCGGTGTCAGAGCCCTCCCCCGACAACGGGATTGGGCGGTGCAGCGCGCTGATGATGCCGTGCGTGACGGTGCTGCGCAGACCCAGCGGCGCACCGGCGGCCAGCACTTCGTCGCCGACGCGAACCTTGTCGGAGTCACCGAGCTTGGCGACCGTCAGGTTGTTGACGTTGTCCACCTTGAGCACGGCCAAGTCGGTCCTCGGGTCGCGACCGACCAGGTTGGCGGGCACTTCCTTGCCGTCGTTGAACACCACGGTGGTCTTGAACTGGCTGGGGTTGTTGGCCGCTTCGGAGATGACGTGGTTGTTGGTGACGATGTAGCCGCGGCCGTCGACCACGAAGCCGGACCCCTGCATGCCCTCTTGATCGCTGACCGACTGGATGGTGACCACCGAATCAGCAACCGCAGCAGCCACTTTGGCGAACCGGCCAGCCGGTGACTCGCTGTTGCCGTTAGTCGACAGGTTCACCTTGGAGGTAGTGAACGCCTCGACGACCTCCGCGGTCTTGCGTCCGACCACGCCGCCGACCAAGCCGATCAGCAACGCCAGCACCGCAAGCACCGACAGCGCCAGATACGACACCCGTCCGCCGAACAACACGTCACGCACACCGAGCCGGCCGTGCGCGACGTCAGGCCCGTGGGCGCTGGTACGCGCTACCGCCGGGTCACCCAGAGCCGCGGCCGCACCGGGATCGCGCCACGGGTCCTCGGGGTCTTCGAGTTCATCCTTGTTCTTGCCGTCCGCGAGCGCGCCCGCGTCGGTGGGGTGGCGCTGCAGCGAATCGGCGCCGGGGAACGGACGACCGAAGGCCTCCGTAAGGACCGGGTCGGCGGGTTCGTCATGCGGGGTGAACTCCCCGGCGTCGCGATACTTCGTCGGCCGGACGCGTTCGGCGACGAAGGACCCCTGCACGCCGTCGGGACGACCGAAGGCCTGACGCGATGCGGCGTCAACCGGCGGACGGGACACAGGTCGCGGCGCCAGCCGAGGGGCGCCGTTGTTGTCTTGATCGGAGCTCACGTCATCCTCTTCCGAGCGCTTAGCAAACGCGCGCTATGAAGTCGAGCACGGCGCCGCGCACCGGCTTGGCCAAACTGGTAACCACCCTACCGAGGCTCTGGGCGGTCACGCCCGTTGCCGTCGGCAAATCGATCGCGCATCGTCGACGGCCTACCGCGTTCCGGCGGTGGGCCAGCGCTGCCCCGCGGGCGGGGCGGGTCGGCGCTGCCCCGTGCGCGGGGAGTCTCCCATTGGCCGCCCTGCTGAGCGCCCGCATCGTCGTCGGGCGGGCAGTGCGGAATCTGCGACAGCAATCCGAGCAGCGTGCTGGGGACTCTGATCGGGTTGGAGTCGCGCAGCGCCTCGCGGGCGTGACGGTGACCGTCGACTTCGGCGGCGCATTCCGGGCAGAGCGAGATGTGATGCGCCGCGCGCAGGTGGGCGTTCATTCGCAGCTCACCGTCGACAAAGGCGGAAATGGCCTCGATCGACAGATGCTCGGTCGAGCCGAATTGCCGTGGAGCACCGACCGGCGCATCGTTTTGCGAGGCGAATTGGGCGGGGAGCCAGGAGAACGCTCGGCGGAAGACATGTCCCCGCTCGACCATCACCAACTCCTCTCGGCATCACGTGGTGTTTTCGCGGCACTACCTCGAATGTAGCGCGCTGACCGATGCCGAGCACCAATGAACTCACCGATCAGGTGGGTTGTGTCTTAGCCCTCAGCGGCAACGGCGTTGTCCGAGTGCGCCGCCAGATAGTCGCGCAGCGCTTGCCGTCCACGGTGGATCCGGCTGCGCACGGTCCCGAGCTTCACGCCGAGCGTGGCGCCGATCTCCTCGTAGGACAGTCCCTCGATGTCACACAGGACCACTGCCGCGCGGAACTCGGGCGGCAGCGAATCCAGCGCCGCCTGCAGGTCAGGACCCAGGTGCGCGTCGTGGTAGATCTCTTCGGGGTTGGGCTCGTCGGCCGGCACCCGGTCGTAGTCTTCGGGCAGCGCCTCCATCCGGACCCGGCCGCGACGACGCACCATGTCCAGGAACAGGTTGGTGGTGATGCGGTGCAGCCAGCCCTCGAAGGTCCCCGGCTGGTAATTCTGCACCGACCGGAAAACCCGGATAAAGGTTTCCTGGGTCAGGTCCTCGGCATCGTGCTGGCTGCCGGAGAGGCGATACGCCAACCGGTAGACCCGGTCAGCGTGTTGACGCACCAGCTCATCCCAGGACGGCATGGCCGTCTTGTCTCCGGTCGCGTCGAAGACCGCGGTGCCGTAGGGCTCCTCAGCGGGCTCCACCCAATCGGCGTCGCGGTACTGCTCAGGGTGCGACATGCTGGACGGGCTCAAGAGTGTGGTTATGTTCAAATCCTCCGGGTTCAGATTACCGCCAATGCTCGGCAATTCATCACCGCGGGCAACGCGAAGATAGCGGGATGTATTCCCGGACCAGCGGCCTCCACGCTCCATGGGAGATACCGTCGTCTATCGGCGTGTGTGCGGTATGTGATCGCACTGAGCTTTCACTGAGAATGGCGCCGATACCCCCGTTGCGCTGGCCATATCGGTCATATTACGTTTGGATCACGCCGATTCGTTAAGCGTGTCGCGTCGCCGGTGACGGGCGCGCCTGACTGCACGCGGCAGGGGTTGGACTTACGCTCACGCCATGGCCACGACCGATCGCACCCCAGGCCAGCCAGCGACGACGAGTCGGGCCGACTCCCTCTCGGCGCATGCCGAGGGTTCGATCTCCGAGGATTCGGTGCTGCTGGCCGCCCGCGAGCGCGCCGGTGACATCGGCGCCGGCGCGGTAACGCCGGCCGTCGGAGCGCTGCTGAGCCTGCTGACCAAACTCAGCGGCGGAAAGGCCGTCGTCGAGGTCGGCACTGGCGCCGGCGTCAGCAGCCTGTGGTTGCTGTCCGGGATGAGCGACGACGGCGTGCTGACCACCATCGACATCGAGCCTGAACACCAGCGGATCGCCAAGGAGGCTTTCTCCGACGCGAGCATCGGCCCGTCGCGGACCCGGCTGATCAGCGGCCGAGCCCAGGAAGTGCTGACCCGGCTGGCCGACGACTCCTATGACCTGGTGTTCATCGACGCCGACCCGCTCGACCAGCCGGACTACGTAGTCGAAGGCATGCGGCTGCTGCGCTCCGGCGGCGTGATCGTCGTGCACGGCGCGGCGGCCGGTGGCCGGGCCGGCGATCCGGCGGCCCACGACGCAGAGGTGGCCGCGGTGCGCGAGGCGGCGCGGCTCATCGCCGAGAACGAGCTGCTCACCCCGGCCCTGGTGCCGCTCGGCGACGGCCTGTTGGCCGCCGTTCGCGACTGACTTCACGCTCTTTACGGATTCGTGACGGGTTACCCCCTTGACGTCCGACTGAACGAGTGTTTAATGTTTTGAACATGCGTTCAGTCGACGATCTGACCGCCGCGGCCCGGATCCGCGACGCGGCGATCGAGCGGTTCGGCGAGCAGGGCTTCAGCGTCGGGCTGCGCTCGATCGCCGAAGTGGCGGGCGTGAGCGCGGCGCTCGTCATCCACCACTTCGGTTCCAAAGACGGTCTGCGTAAGGCCTGCGACGACTACGTCGCCGAGGAGATTCGCAGCACTAAGTCCGAGGCGATGAACTCCAGCGACCCGGCAACCTGGTTCGCCGCGATGGCCGAGATCGAGGAGTACGCACCCCTGATGGCCTATCTGGTGCGCAGCATGCAGACCGGTGGCGAGCTCGCGAGAACGTTTTGGCGCACGATGATGGACAACGCCGAGAGTTACCTGGACGAAGGCGTCACTACCGGCATCCTGAAGCCCAGCCGCGACCCCGCTGCCCGGTCCAAGTATCTGGCGATCACCGGTGGTGGCGGCTTCCTGCTGTACATCCAGATGCACGAGACCCCAACGGATCTGCGGGCAGTGCTCCGCGACTACGCCCAGGACATGGTGCTACCTGCCCTGGAGCTCTACACCAACGGTCTGATGACCGACAGCCACATGTACGAGGCCTTTCTCGCTCAAGCCGAACGTCAAGATGCACAAGGAGAATCTGATGCCAGTTGACAGCAATCACATGCCGATCGAAATCCGGAATCTGACAAAGACTTTCGGTGCGGTTCGGGCCCTCGACGGCCTGGAGTTGACGGTGCGCGAGGGCGAGGTGCACGGCTTCCTCGGGCCCAACGGGGCCGGAAAGTCGACGACCATCCGGGTACTGCTGGGCGTGGTGAAGGCCGACTCGGGCACGGCGCGCCTACTCGGCGGTGACCCATGGGCCGACGCGGTCGACCTGCACCGGCAGATCGCCTATGTTCCCGGCGATGTCACGCTGTGGCCGAACCTCACCGGCGGCGAGACGATCGACCTGCTGGCCCGCATGCGCGGAGGCATCGACGAAAAGCGACGTGCCGAGCTGGTCGAGCGCTTCGAACTCGACCCGCACAAGAAGGCCCGCACCTACTCCAAAGGCAACCGGCAGAAGGTCTCGCTGATCTCCGCCTTCTCGTCGCGGGCTCGGCTGCTGCTCCTCGACGAGCCGAGCAGTGGCCTGGACCCGTTGATGGAGAACATCTTTCAGCAGTGCGTCGCCGAAGCACGCGATCGCGGCGCGACGGTCCTGCTGTCCAGTCACATCCTGGCCGAAACCGAGGCACTCTGCGAACGGGTGACGATCATCCGCGCCGGCAAGACCGTCGAGAGCGGGACACTGGAATCGATGCGGCATCTCAGCCGCACGACGATCACCGCCGACTTGCTCAACGACCCAGGCGATCTCACCCGCATCCGTGGCGTCGACGACGTCAGCTACGAAGGGACCACGCTGCACGCCCACGTCGACAGCGAAGGCCTCGGCGAACTCATTCGGGTACTCGGCGACACCGGTGTGCGCAGCCTGGTCAGCCAGCCGCCCACGCTGGAAGAGCTCTTCATGCGCCACTACGGCGCCGACGGTCAGCGGGAGCTGAGCGATCAAGGAGCGCGCTCATGACCACCACGTTGGAACGACCGCAGCAGCCGGCGCACGAAGCTCCACAACATGGTTCGGCGTTCACCGGAACGCTCGGCATGCTACGGCTCTACCTGCGACGCGACCGGATCGTCTTGCCGCTCTGGGTGTTACTGCTCTCGACGCCACTGGCCACCGTCTACATCGGCGGCATCGAGAAGGTCTACCCGGACCAGGCGGCCCGCGCCGGCTTCGCCGCCACGATCATGGCCAGCCCGGCGCAGCGGGCGCTTTACGGAAAGATCTACAACGACAGCCTTGGCGCGACCGGCATCTGGAAAGCCGGCATGTTCCATCTGCTGATCGCCGTGGCGGTCATCCTCACCGTCATCCGCCACACCCGCGCCGACGAAGAAACCGGCCGCGCCGAGCTGATCGACTCGACCGCGGTGGGCCGGTACGCCAGCCTGACCGCGGCCTTGCTGTTGTCATTCGGGGCCTCGCTGACCACCGGCGCGCTCGGCGCGGCCGGCCTGCTGGGCACCAGCGTCCCGGCAAGCGGGTCGCTGGCTTTCGGTGCGGCACTGGCCTGCTCGGGTCTGGTGTTCACCGCCGTCGCCGCGGTGGCGGCCCAACTTTCGGCGAGCGCACGCTTCGCGCGCGGGGCGGCATTCGCGGTGCTGGCCACCGCGTTCACACTGCGCGCCGTCGGCGACGCCGGCTCACCGGCGTTGTCGTGGCTCTCGCCGCTGGGCTGGTCGTTGCAGGTTCGCCCGTACGCCGGTGACCGGTGGTGGGTGCTGCTGTTGCATCTGGCGACGACGCTGCTGCTCACCGCGCTGGCCTACCAGCTGCTCGCCCGTCGCGACGTCGGGGCGGGGTTGATCGCCGAACGGCCGGGCCCGGGCACCGCAACACCGTTGCTGCGGAACGCTTTCGGACTGGCCTGGCGGCTGGATCGTGGGGCGCTGCTGCTGTGGACCGTCGGGCTGTGCCTGTACGGCTTGCTGATCGGCAGCATCATCCACGGCATCGGTGATGAGCTGGGCGGCGATACGGCGCGAGACATCGTCGTGCGCATGGGCGGCACCAACGTCTTGGAGCAGGCCTTCGTCGCGGCCGCGTTCTGCATGCTGGGCATGATGGCGGCCGCGTTCGCCGTGTCGCTGACGCTGCGGCTGCACCAGGAAGAGGCCGGTCAACGGGCCGAAACGCTACTGAGTGGATCTGTTAGCCGAAGCCGTTGGCTGACAAGTCATCTCGTGATGGCACTGATCGGCTCGGCGGTCGCGATCGTGATCGCCGGTGCGGTCGCCGGCCTCAGCTACGGAATCGCCGCCCACGACGTCGGCGGCAAACTGTGGATGGTCGTGGGCACTGCCCTGGTTCAGCTGCCGGCGGTGTGGCTGCCGGCCGCGGTAGCCGTCGCCTTGTTCGGGCTGGCACCGCGTTTCAGTCCGGTCGCATGGGGCGTGCTGGTCGGATTCGTCGCGCTGTATCTGATCGGTTCGCTGTCCGGCTTTCCGCAGTGGGTGCTCGACCTAGAGCCGTTCGCGCACACCCCGCTTGTCACCGCCGGCGCCTTCACGCCAGTTCCGCTGCTGTGCTTGTTGGCGATCGACGTCGCGCTGATCGCACTGGGAGTGGCGGCCTTTCGCCGCCGCGACGTGCAGAGTTAGGGAGGCTGCCATGAATACTGTTGTCAAAGGCTCACTCTCGGCCATTCTAGGCTTGGCGGCGTTCGCGTTGCTGTTGTTCTGGCCGGCCGGGACGACCCACTACTGGCAGGGCTGGGCGTTTCTGGCGGTGTTCGCGCTGTCGACCTGGATCCCGACCGTGTATCTGATGCGGACGAATCCGGCTGCACTCGAGCGGCGATTGCAGGCCGGGCCGACCGCGGAAACCCGGCCATTGCAGCGGATTCTCATCACCGTCATCTTCATCGCGTTCCCGGCCTCGTTCGTGGTCGGCGGTCTCGACCATCGTTTCCACTGGTCGCAGATGCCCGCGCCGGTGTCGGTGATCGGCGACGTGCTGGTCGCGATCGGGCTCGGCCTGGCGATGCTGGTCATCATCCAAAACAGTTACGCGGCAGCCAATGTCAGGGTCGAATCGGGCCAGCAGCTCGTCTCGACCGGGTTGTACGGGCTGGTGCGCCATCCGATGTATACCGGAAACGTGGTACTGATGCTCGGTATCCCGCTGGCGCTCGGCTCGTATTGGGGACTCTTCCTGCTGATCCCTGGCATGCTCGTTCTCGTGCTACGCATCCGCGACGAAGAAAAGCTGCTGACCCACGAGCTCAGCGGCTACCGGGACTACACCCAACGGGTGCACTACCGGCTGCTGCCCTACGTGTGGTGAACGTTAGATCCAGACGCCCTTGCCCACGGCGACAACGCCGCCGGCGCTGATCGCGAAGCGTTCGCGATCCTTCTCCAAATCCACCCCGACCATCTCGCCGGGTCCGACGACGACGTTCTTGTCCAGAATCGCGTGACGGACCACCGCGCCGCGGCCGACCCGCACGCCCGGCATGATCACGCTGCCCTCCACGATGGCGCCGTCGTCGACCACGACGTTGGACGACAGCACCGAGTTTCGCACCGACGCCGCCGAGATGATGCTGCCCGCACCCACCACCGACTCCTGCGCGGAACCACCGTTGACGAACTTGGCCGGCGCCAGGTTCTCCGACTGGCCGAGGATCGGCCAGCGCCTGTTGTAGAGGTTGAACACGGGGTGCACCGACACCAGATCCATGTGCGCGTCATAGAACGCGTCCAGCGTCCCGACGTCGCGCCAGTAACCCCGGTCGCGGTCGGTGGCACCCGGCACGTCGTTGTCGTTGAAGTCGTAGACCGCGGCCATCCCGTCGCCAACCAGCCGCGGAATGATGTCGCCGCCCATGTCGTGATCGGAGTGGTCTTCGTCGGCGTCGGCACGGATCGCGTCGATCAGGACCTTGGTGGTGAAGATGTAGTTGCCCATCGACACGAACGTGGCGTCCGGGTCGTCGGGCGTACCCGGCGGATCGACCGGCTTCTCGACGAAGCTGCGGATGCGGCCGGATTCGTCGGCGTCGATGCAGCCGAACGCACTTGCCTCGGCACGGGGCACCCGGATCCCCGCGACCGTGGCTCCTGCGCCGCTCTCGACGTGGAAGTGCAGCATCTGCTCGGGATCCATCCGGTAGACGTGGTCGGCGCCGAAAACCACGATGTAGTCCGGATCCTCGTCGTAGATCAGGTTGAGCGACTGATAGATCGCGTCCGCGGAGCCGGTGTACCACCGCGGGCCGAGCCGCTGCTGGGCGGGGACCGGGGTGATGTACTCACCGGCCAGACCGGACAGTCGCCAGTTCTGCGAGATGTGGCGGTCCAATGAATGCGACTTGTACTGCGTGAGAACGCAGATCCTCAAATAGCGGGCGTTGACGAGATTGGACAGCACGAAGTCGATCAGCCGATAGGCACCGCCGAAGGGAACCGCTGGCTTGGCGCGGTCGGCGGTCAACGGATATAACCGCTTGCCCTCACCGCCGGCCAGGACAATGCCCAGCACTTGTGGCGCTTCCCTCATACATCAAACCTAACGGCCGTCGCAAACCCCTGCCAGATCAACCACCTGAATACCCACGCTGACCAACTGTCCATCAACAAATTTGGATGACTTCTCCTAACCGGGTGGCCGGGGCTGCGCGGTCCGAGCGCGACTACTACGGTGCCGGGTATGCGCGTGGCGATGATGACTCGGGAGTACCCGCCGGAGGTCTACGGCGGAGCCGGGGTACACGTGACCGAGCTCGTCGCGCAACTGCGCAAGTTGTGCCAGGTTGACGTGTACTGCCAAGGGGCGCCGCGGCCGGGGGCGTTCGCGTACCAACCCGACGCGCAACTGCGCGGCGCCAACCCGGCGCTCTCGACGCTGTCGACCGATCTGGTGATGGCGAATGCGGCCGCAGAGGCCACCGTGGTCCACAGCCACACCTGGTACGCCGGGATGGCCGGGCACCTGGCGTCGCTGCTCTACGGCGTCCCCCATGTGCTGACGGCACATTCGCTGGAGCCGTTGCGGCCGTGGAAGGCCGAGCAACTCGGTGGCGGCTACCGGATCTCGTCGTGGGTGGAGCAGACCGCAGTCAACGCCGCCGACGCGGTGATCGCGGTCAGCTCCGGTATGCGCGAAGACGTGCTGCGGGTCTATCCGACGGTCGATCCCAACCGGGTGCATATCGTGCGCAACGGGATTGACACCGACGTCTGGTATCCGGCCGACGCGCTGGAATCGTCGCCAGGCGAGTCGGTGCTGACCGACATCGGCGTCGACCGCGGCCGGCCCATCGTCGCATTCGTCGGGCGGATCACCCGGCAGAAGGGCGTCGCGCACCTGCTGACGGCCGCACACGATTTCGATCCTGACGTGCAGTTGGTGCTGTGCGCCGGAGCCCCCGACACACCGGAAATCGCCGCCGAGGTGAGTGCGGGGGTGGCCGAGCTCTCCGACTCGCGTACCGGCGTGTTCTGGGTGCGGGAAATGCTGCCCATCGGCAAGATCCGCGAAATACTATCGGCGGCAAAGGTTTTCGTGTGCCCGTCGGTGTACGAGCCGCTGGGACTCGTCAACCTCGAGGCGATGGCCTGCGGCACCGCGGTGGTGGCGTCCGATGTGGGCGGCATACCCGAGGTGGTCGACGACGGGGTGACCGGTTCGCTGGTGCACTACGACGCCTACGACGCGGCCGGTTACCAGGCCGGGATCGCCAAGGCGGTCAACGCATTGATCGCCGACCCGGATAGGGCGGAGCGCTATGGCCGAGCGGGGCGGCAGCGCTGCATCGCGGAGTTCTCCTGGGCGCAGATCGCGCAGCAGACGCTGGAGATCTACCAGAAGGTGTGCGCGTGACGGTTAGCTGGTGACGCCTTTGAGCTCGTCGCCCAGTGCAGCGGCTTCATCGGGTGTCAGCTCAACGACGAGTCGGCCACCGCCCTCCAGCGGTACCCGCATCACGATGCCGCGCCCCTCCTTCGTCGCTTCCAGTGGACCGTCACCGGTCCGGGGCTTCATCGCCGCCATCGAGCGCTCCCTCCAGATTCGAGCTGGCCCGTCAACTGCACATTCACCCCTCCATTGTTCCCTATCGGCGCGGGCAGGTGTGCATGACCTCCGGCTCGGCGTTTCAGGCGACGGTTGAAGGCACCCAGCACGCCCGCAGGTGATCGTCGACCATCCCGGTCGCCTGCATCAGCGCGTACGCGGTCGTAGGACCGACGAAGCGGAACCCGCGGCGCTTCAATTCGCGTGCCATGGCGGTGGATTCCGGCGTCGTAGCGGGGACGTCAGCGATGGTCGCGGGCCGCGGTAGCTTCGCCGGCGCGAACGACCAGAGCAACTCCGAGAGGTCGACCTCAGTGTCGGCGGTAGCCCGCGCATTGGCGATGGTCGCCTCGATCTTGGCGCGGTTACGGACGATGCCCTGGTCGGCCATCAGGCGGGCCACGTCGGCGTCGGTGAAGCGGGCGACCTTCTCGATGTCGAAGCCGGCGAAGGCGTTCCGGAAATTCTCCCGTTTGCGCAAGATGATCAACCAGGACAGGCCGCTTTGGAAGGCCTCCAGACTCATCCGTTCGAACAGCGGCACCCGCCCGTGCAGTGGTTGGCCCCACTCCTTGTCGTGGTAGTCGCGGTACAGCAGGAAGTCCGGGCTGTCGGGCCGCCCAACCGCCCAGTCGCAGCGGACCAGGCCGTCGTCGGGCGCGGTCATGTCTGCTCCTGCTCGTCGTCGACATCGGCGGCGTGTCGCTCGTCATCGGCTGCCACCTCGGCGGCGGCAACGGCGTGCACCGACGACAGCTGGCCACGCAGCTGGTCGAGTTCCTGGCCGAGCCGGTCCAGCACCCAGTCCACCTCGCTGGTCTTGTAGCCGCGCAGGGTCTGGGTGAACTTGACCGAGTCGACGTCAGCGCCGGTGACGCCGGACGCCGGCAGGACCGTCGGCGTCGTCCCCCGCGGCAGCGGCGGCAGCGGCTCGCCGCGGCCGAACAGCACACTGGCCACCCCGAACAGCACGATCGCTACCAGGACCAAGACCACCAAGTAGAGCAACACCAACGCCACGGCACCGATATTGCCTTATCGGTCCGACGCCGTCGTGCAGGCTCTCGGGTGGCGACCCGCTGCGCCCGGCTACGCCGCGCTGGCGATCGCCACGGGTCCTACGGGCGGCGCGGTCGAACGGCGTTCATCGGCGGCCGGTCGGCCAGCGACACCGCCGAGGTGCGCGGCGCGTATCCATCGCCGTCGACGAAGAACTGCGTCAAGCCGACGCCGGAGTCGGGGATGCCGCAGCGGGACAGCAGCGTGGCCACGACCTGACGACTCATCGGACCCAGCTCGGCCAGCGGCCGGTTGCGGTGCGCCCGCACGCCGAGGTTCACCTGCGCGATCGCGTCCAGACCCAGCCGGTCGTAGGTGTCGATCAGCAGGCCGATCTCGACGCCGTAGCCAGGTGCGAACGGCAGCGACGTCAGCAGTTCGCGGGTGGCTGCATACTCGCCGCCCAGCGGCTGCAACACACAGCCCAGTTCGGGCCGCAGCGCCGCCAGCAACGGCCGTGCCACCAACTCGGTGACCCGGCCACCGCCGGTCGCGCCCTCGCGACCGCTGGCGTCATGGGCGTTCAACGGCCGCCGATAGAAACTCTTGACGAGGTGAATGCCGTCCTCGGTGAGCAGCGGCCCGAGCAGCCGCGGTACGAACATCGGGTGCGGGTCGATCAGATCCGAGTCGACGAAGACCACGATGTCGCCGCTGGTGGCCGCCAGCGATCGCCACAAAACCTCGCCTTTACCGGGCCGCGGCGCGATCTCGGGCAGCGCTTGTTCGCGTGTCACGACGCGCGCCCCGGCAGCGATCGCCCGGATCTCGGTGTCGTCGCTAGATCCCGAGTCGAGCACGATCAGCTCGTCGACCAAGCCCCCGACCAGCGGTGAGATGCTCTCGATCACCGATTCGACGGTGTCTTCCTCGTTGAGGGCGGGCAGCACCACCGAGATGGTTCGTCCGGCCTTGGCCGCCGCCAGCTCCTCGACCGTCCACTGCGGACGGGTCCAGCTTCGGTCGGCCAGCCAGACGTCGCCCGGCATGGCGGCCAATGCGCCCTCAGCGGCGAGATCGACCAGCTCAGATGCCGTCATGCAAGTCCTCTCACCGTGCGCGTCGGGGACCGTTGTCCCTTGATCGACGCCACCATCTCCAACACCCGTCGGGTGGGCCCGACCTCATGCACGCGGAACATCCGGGCCCCGGCGGCTGCTGCCAGCGCGGTGGCGGCCAGGGTTCCCTCTAGTCGTTGCGTCAGGTCCACCCCAAGAGTCTCCCCGACGAAATCTTTGTTGCTCAAGGCCATCAATATCGGCCACCCGGTGTTAACGAGATCTTCCATGTGACGCAACAGCGCCAATCCATGAAAAGTGTTCTTGCCGAAGTCGTGGGTCGGGTCGATCAAAATGCGGTCGCGATCCACCCCGGCGGCGACGGCCCGTTCGGCTGCTGACGTGACTTCATCGATCACGTCATCGACGACGCCGTGGGTGCTGATGCCGTAGCTGACCCGGTACGGACGGGTGCGCGGCCGGGCACCCCCGGTGTGCGAGCACACCAGGCCGGCTCCGAATTCGGCGGCCACCTCGGGCATCGCGGGATCATAGCCGCCCCAGCTGTCGTTGATCAGGTCTGCGCCGGCCCGGCAGGCGAGCCTGGCTACCTCAGAACGCCAGGTGTCGATGCTGATCAGTTGGTCGGGGAAGGCCTCGCGCAACCACTCGATGAACGGCACCACCCGGGCGATTTCGGCTTGCGTGTCGATGCTCTCCCCCGGGCCCGCCTTGACGCCGCCCACATCGATCACGTCAGCGCCCTCGGCTATGAGGCGACCCGCGGCCGCTCGGGCGGCATCGTCGGTGAAGTTCGCGCCGCGATCGTAGAACGAGTCCGGGGTGCGGTTGACGATCGCCATGATCAGTGGGCGATCGTCGCTGACCCGGCGACCGCACAGGGTGGACTGCACCCTCCCATGGTGCCTGGTGCTCTCACAGGACGAGAGCCGAGGTTCGAGCTGAACCTCACAAGACTCACGAGCCACTTCGGTCGCTGAGTAGGAGGACTCGCTTTTTTCGATGTCGCACCACGGGTGCCAACGATCTCGAAAAAGAGTGGCACCGCGGGCTGATATCGCAAACGACCACGATTTCGGACAAGAGTGGCACCAGTCTCGCGTTACTGCAGTGGCAGTGGTGACGAATTGACCGGTGCGCTCCCCCAGGCCCTCAGGCCTGCGGTCGCTTGCCGCTCGCCACGTCGTCGGGGTAGTCGTCGTAGAACGGCACATAGCCCTCGTCGCGGCCGGCCAGCACGTATAGCGGGTCCTCGATGTCGGCGCCGTAGGCCTGTTCACGCAGATCCACTTTGCGGCTCTTGAACGTGGTGGTGTGTTCCATCGAATCGACGATCCGCAGGAACAGCGGCAGTGCGTAGACCGGCAACTGCGAGTAGACGGTCTCGGCGAGCGCTTTGCCGTCGAAGTCGGCGCCGTCGCGCAGCTTGACCGCCGCCATTCCGGCGCGGCCGCCGGTACGCGGAATCTCCACACCGAAGACGGTGCACTCCTCGACGGACTTGTTGGACCCCAGTGCCCGCTCCACCTGCGTGGTGGCGACGTTTTCACCCTTCCAGCGGAAGGTGTCGCCAAGCCGGTCGACGAAGGCAGCATGACCCATGCCCTGCGGGCTCATCACGTCACCGGTGTTGAACCAGCAGTCCCCGTCACGGAAAGCGTTGCGCACCAATTTCTTTTCGCTCGCGCTCGGATCGGTGTACCCGTCGAAGGGCTGCAGCTTGGTCACCGGGCTGAGCAGCAGACCGGGCTCGCCATTCGGTACCCGCAGCACCCGGCCATCGGCGCCACGCAGCGGCGCTCCGGTGTCGGTGTCGTATTGCACGTAGGCCGCCGGCATCGGCGTGCAGCCGGCCGACTTCGGCACGTTGAACATGTTGATGAAGGCGGTGTTTCCTTCGCTGGCCGCGTAGAACTCGCAGACGCGTGCAATGCCGAACCGCGAGGTGAATTCGTCCCAGATCTCCGGCCGCAACCCGTTGCCGGCGATCAGCCGAACTTTGTGCGCGCGGTCGGTCGGCTTGGCGGGTTGATTCAGCAGATACCTGCAGATCTCACCGATGTAGATGAATGCCGTTGCGTCACTTGCAATCACCTCGTCCCAGAACCGCGACGCCGAGAACGACTTACCCAGGGCAAGGGTCCCCCCGGAGTTGATCACCGATCCGATCGCGACGGTCAGCGCGTTGTTGTGGTAGAGCGGCAGACAGCTGTACAACGTGTCAGAACTCTTGAGCCGCAAGCCAAGTCCGCCGAACGCCGCCAGAGCCGCCAGCCACCGTTTGTGGGTCATCACGCTGGCCTTGGGATTACCGGTAGTACCCGAGGTGAAGATGTAGAACGCGGTGTCCTTGGCCAACACGGCCGACGCCGACGGCGGGTTGGTGGTCGGCGCGGTGGCCGCCAGCCGCTCCATCTCCTCGATCGTCGTCGGGGCGACTCCGGACCACCCGCTCTCGTCCACAGCGTCGACCAGATCTGACTCGGCGACCAAGACTTTGGCGTCCAGCAGACCCAGGCTGTGCGCAAGCACCTCGCCCCGCTGGTGGTAGTTGAGCATCCCAGCGATCGCGCCGCACTTGACCACGGCCAGCATCATCAGCACGGCGTTGGGTGAGTTCCGCAGCATGATGCCGACAACGTCACCGCGGCCGACACCGCGCGCCGCGAGCACGGCCGCGTAGCGGTTGGCGGTCGCGTTGGCCTCGCGGTAGGTCAGTTGCTGATCGCCGAACCGGAGGAACACCTTGTCGCCCAGGCGGGCGGCGCGGTCCTGGAACACCTTGCCGATCGACGTCTTGGAGGTCGGCCGTGCCAGCAGCCCGGTGACCACCCCGCGGACTATCACCGGGACGTCGGCCAACAGGCCGGGCACCTGGCTCGCGATATCGATCAGCCCCACCGATGTGTGGTCACTGGAGTTGTGTTCGGACACCGTCCACCCCCGTTTCGCGCAACTGCTAGATGGCGGCCAGCTTATCCAGCCAACGATGCAGACCGCGGAGCGGTCTGAGGTGGGGGTACCTCCCGCTTGCGGGGGCGAGGTGGATCATCCAACCGAGCTGTGCCAGCAAATGCGCTCAGCGGGGTGTGCACGCCGCGATCGCCGCATCGACGTCGTCGACAACCACCAGCGTGTCCATCGCCGCTTGCGAGACGTAGCCGCTGTCGAGCAGCCCGAGCAGCCAGGCACGTAACCCGTCGAAATGTCCGGCCGGATCCAGCAGCACCACCGGCTTGTCGTGCATGCCCAGATACCCGCCGGTCCAGGCCTCGAACAGCTCCTCCAGCGTGCCGATGCCGCCCGGCAGCGTGATGAATGCGTCGGCGCGGTCCTCCATGATCTGTTTGCGCTCCCGCATCGTGTCGGTGACGATCAGCTCGTCGGCGTCGTAGTCGGCGACTTCGCGGCGAACCAGGGCCTTGGGAATGACGCCGACTGTCCAGCCACCGCGGGACCGCGCGGCCGTGGCCAGCGCACCCATCGCCGAGACGTTCCCGCCGCCCCAGACCAGGGTCCAGCCCCGCTCGGCGATCGCTTCGCCGAGATCGGCGGCCAGCGCCAGCAACTCGGGGTCGGTCGGTCCGGACGCGCAGTACACGCAGACCGCTCGTGGATGGGGTGCATCGCGTTTGGGGTGCACAGTCGAAACGTAGACCAACCTTGCCGCCGAGCGCATTTGGGCCTAACCGCATGCGGTCAGGGGCGCGCGCCATAAGATCCGGCGGTGCCGAGTGCTTGGGTTGCCGTGCCGCAGGACGCAGTGCTGCGCGAGGTCGCGGCCGCGTTGGACGATCCGCACTGTTCCGGCGTGGCGATCCTGGGAGCCGACGGCGTCGGCAAGACGTTGCTGGCTTACAGCGCCGCGGAGGCGTTCGCCACGCCGTCGACCCTCGTGCACCGGGTGGTGGGCACCGCGACCGAGCGAGTCATCCCGTTCGGCGCATTCCGTGCCCTGCTGGCCGACGCCGACATCACCGAGACCGGCCGCCCGGCCGAGCTGCTGCGCGCCGCGCAGGAGCACCTGGCCGGTGACGGTGCCCAGCAGCTGTTCGTCGTCGACGACGCACACCACCTCGACCACCTGTCTGCGACGCTGATCTACCAGCTGGCAGTCGGCGGCTCGGCGCGGCTGATCGTCACCGTCCGGTCGGGCGCCGAGCTACCCGACGCAGTCGCGGCGCTGTGGGCCGACGAGTTGCTGAACCGCGTCGAGGTTGGGCCGCTGGACGCAGCAGCGACGACGGCCTTGCTGGAATCGGCCCTGCCGGCGCCACTGGATGCCGGGGTGGTCGACGAGGCGTTTGCCCACAGCCAGGGCAACCCGCTTCACCTGCGGCACCTGGTCGACAGCGGCGACCTGACTAACGACGCCACCCTGCCGGCCCTGATCGACGGCTACCTGTCCGGTCTGGCGTCGCCAGCCCGGACAGTCCTGGACTACCTGGCCCTGGCTGAGCCGCTGCAGCGCGGCGACGTGACGGCGTTGGCCGGCGAGGGCGCCGTCGACCAGGCCGAAGCCGTCGGCGCGGTGGCTATCGATGGCGACCTGGTCTATTCGGCGCATCCGCTCTACACCGCCCGCGCGGGCGCGGCGCTGGCGCCCGACGCCGCGCGGGCGTTGCGCATGTCGCTGGTCGAACACCTCGCGGCCGGCCCGTCCACCCATGTCGGCGACCAGCTGCGGCTCGCGGCGCTGGCCGTCGAAAGCGATAACCCCGGCGCGGTCGACGATCTGGTGAACCCGGCCCAGCATGCGCTGCGGTTCGGCGAGCTTGCGCTGGCCGAGCAGCTCGCCCAGGCGGCGCTGGACCGCACGGGCGGGCTGCCCGCGCGGCTGGCACTGGGCTACGCGCTGGCCTGGCAGGGCCGCGGACCGCAAGCCGACTCGGTGCTGGCCGCGGTGGACCCCGACCAGTTGTCGCCGTCCGAGCTGTTGGCGTGGGCACTGCCGCGGGCGGCCAACCAGTTCTGGATGCTCAGCGAGCCGGCGCAGGCCACCGCGTTTCTGCAGACCACCCGGAACCGGGTTTCGTCGCCGGCCGCGCAGGCCACCCTCGACGCGCTGGCGGCGACCTTCGCGATGAACGCGGGAACACCGTTGCGCACGTTGCGGATCGCCGGCGAGGTGCTGGCATCGCCGCACGCCGACGGAGTGGCTGTCGGGTGGGCGGCCTCGGCGGCAGCGCTGAGCTCGGCTCGCACCTGACAGTTCGACGACGTCGAAGCGCTGGCCCGGCGGGCAACGGCCGCCGATCATCCCGGGCTGCTGCGGTTCACCAGCGGCTTCGGCCGGATCACCGCGCTGGTGATGGCGGGCCGGCTGACCGAGGCGCGCGCGCTGGCGCAGCGTTACACCGACTTCGCCGAGCTGCAGCAGCCGGGCCGGGCGATCGGCGAGACGTTGGTGGGCTACGTGGCGATCGCGCAGGGCGACTTCAACGACGCCGTGACGCTGCTGAGCCGGGCCGCCGACCCGCTGGCGCGCACCGGCTACTCGTGGGGCCCGCTGTCGTTGATGCTGCTGACGCAGGCGCTCGGCCAGCAAGGCGAACAACTGGAAGCCGCAAAGGTTTTGAGTCGGGCCGAGTCGCGGC
>DATDLZ010000001.1:0-8295 GCA_036519055.1 Mycobacterium sp. | reverse complement strand
CCCCCACCAGCGACGACACCCGTTGCAGCACATCCGCGGCCATGGCGCCGGTCTACCACACGTCCCGACCGCCGTGCAGGATGAGTGTCATGCAGCGTGAAGATGTCTGGTTCAACTCCGGCAGCGACCGGATCAGTGCGTGGCTGTATCGACCGACGGGCAACGGCGACGCACCCCTGCTGGTCATGGCGCACGGGCTGGGGGCGGTTCGCACCATGCGGCTGGACGCCTACGCCGAACGCTTTTGCGCGGCCGGCTACGCCTGCCTGGTGTTCGACTACCGCAACTTCGGCGATAGCGAAGGGGCACCACGTCAACTGCTCGATATCCGAATGCAGTTGCAGGACTGGATGGTTGCGGTGGCCTATGCGCGGACGCTGCCCGGGATCGATCCGAATCGAATTGGCCTGTGGGGTACCTCGTTCGGCGGCGGTCACGTAATCGCCACCGCGGCAAGGCTTCCGGGAATCGCGGCGGTCGTCTCGCAATGCCCGTTCACCGACAGCGTCGCCTCCCTGGGCGCGGTGGACCCGCTGATCAGCGCTCGCCTCACGGCGCTGGCGGCGCGCGACCTGATCACCGCCCGCTTCGGCGGGACGCCGGTGATGGTGCAGACCGCCGGGCTTCCGGGCGAGGTCGCGCTGATGACCGCCCCGGACGCCTACCCCGGCTTTCTGGGTCTGGTGCCCGACGGCGTCGAGCTGCGCAACGAGGTCGCCGCGCGCATTGGCCTGAAGCTCTTGCCGTACCGGCCGGGTCGGCTCGCGGCGAAGGTGCCCTGCCCAATCCTGTTCTGCATCTGTGAAACCGACACGGTCGCGCCGTCAGGTCCGACCCGCCGCTATGCGGCGACGGCGCCCCGCGGCGAGATCAAGCTGTATCCGGAAGGGCATTTCGAGATCTATGTCGGCGATGCCTTCGAGCGCGTCCTCGCCGACCAACTCGAGTTCCTCCAGCGGAATCTGCCGACGGCCTAGCGGACGACGCTGACGCCACCGTCCACCGGGATCACCGCGCCGGTGATGTAGCTACTGGCCCGGCTGGCGAGGAAGACCGCGATGCCGGCCATGTCGTCGGGCTGGCCGATCCGGCCGAGCGGAAAACCCGAACCGACAGTGTCCGAACCCGCCCGCAACAGCTCTTTGGTCATCCGGGATTCGAAGAGCCCGGGCGCGATCGCGTTGACCAGAATCCGCGGCGCCAGCTCCCCGGCGAGGTGCTGGGTCAGCATGTGGACCGCGGCCTTGCTGGCGCTGTAGGAGAAGTTGTCCCTGCCGCGCCCGGGCGGAACGATCCCGTCGATGCTGCCGGTGTTGATGACGCGGGCCGGGTCGCCCTCGGTCGCGCCAGCAGTGAGCATCGGGACCATCGCGCGGGTCAGCAGAAAGACACCCTTGACGTTGACGTTGAAGACCTTGTCAAAGCCGGATTCAGGAAACTCGCCCAACGGCGCACCCCATGCCGCGCCGGCGTTGTTGTACAGCGCGTGGACTGCGTCCGTCCGCTCGGCGAGGTCGGCAACCAGCGCCTGCACTCCGTCGATGGTGCCCAGATCGGCGGGAATGGCCTGTACCGGTCCGTGCGCCGACAATTCGGCGACGGCAGCGTCCAGCTCGGCCTTTTTGCGGCTGGACAGATACACCGTCGCTCCCGCCTGTAGCAGGCCGCGCGCCATCATCACGCCGATGCCCCGGCCGCCGCCGGTGACCACGGCGACCTTTCCGTCCAGGCGAAACATGTCAGTCATGGTGATCAGTCTCTTCGACGGCTCAGGAACGACGGACGGCTGTATCGATTTCGGTTCCGACGCCCAGCGGTGACTCCACCCGGACCGCCTCGTCGCGGATCAGACCCCGCAGCAGCGCGGTGCTGAACTCGGCGGCGATCTCCTTGGCGCTGCGGCGTCCGCTCGGCCGCAGCCATCGGTACGCGCCGAGCGTCATCCCGATGTAGCCGAGCGCCAAGACGTGGGAGTCGCATTCATAGAACTCGCCGCTGGCGATGCCCCGGTCGATCAGTCCGTGGACGTGCTCGTAGACCTGGGTTTCCTTCTCGCGGACCGCGGCGACCTGTTCCGCGGTGAACCATTCGGTGATGTAGGGCTGCTCCTGGAAGTACACCGCCGCGCCTTCTGGGTTGCCGGCGATCCCGGTGAGCAGCCGCACGGTGTACTGGTAGAGCGCCTCGCGGGCCGACATCGACGGGTCGTCATGCACGGCGGTCAGGGTGCGCTCGGCGGCCTGCTGATAGATGTCGTAGAGGATCAGCGACTTGCTGGCGTAGTAGTGGTAGACGGTGGCCTTGTTCAGCCCGACCACGTCGGCGACGTCGTCCATCCGGGTGCCGTGATAGCCGCGCGCGGCGAACAACTTGGTGGCTACAACCAGCAGCTCCTCGCGGCGGGTGAGCCCGTTCTCGGATGGCATGTCTACTCACTATCGGCAGTCCGGGGGCTGCCCGGAGTCAATCAACTAGTTGGGTAGTCTAGGCAACGCGACAGTTCACTGTTGCGCGTAGCCCGCCGGGACTAGACTCCGACATGGAACACGTACCGACTCGAGAGGTAGTCAGATGCAACCGGATCCTGATCCCAGCTACGACTTTTCCGACGAGCTCGAGTTCTACTTCAAGTACCTGCCGTGGGGCCTGCGCGGCGTCACCGACGGCCAGGGCTACCCGCCGCCGGCGTACCCGCCCGTCTGACGACTCAGCCTTCGTCGAGAACAGGTAAGGGCCGGCATGGTCCCTACCGCTACAGCGCCTTCAGCTCCTCAGCGACTTCGCTCACCGACTTCTTGGCGTCCCCGAACAGCATCGTGGTGCCCTCGCCGTAGAAAAGTGGGTTGTCGATGCCGGCGAATCCGGAGTTCATCGACCGTTTGAGCACGATCACCGATCTGGCCTTGTCCACGTTGAGGATCGGCATGCCATAGATCGGGCTGGACGCGTCGTTGCGGGCCGCCGGGTTGGTCACGTCGTTGGCACCGATGACGATCGCGACGTCGGTGCGGCCGAACTCGTCGTTGATGTCGTCCATGTCCTTCATCGCGTCGTAGTCGACCTCGGCCTCGGCCAGCAGCACGTTCATGTGTCCGGGCATCCGGCCGGCGACCGGGTGGATCGCGTACTTCACCGCGACACCCTTGGCCTCCAGCAGCGAGGCCATGTCCTTGACGGCGTGTTGGGCCTGAGCGACGGCAAGCCCGTAGCCCGGGACGACGATCACCTGGTTGGCGTAGGCCATCTGGATCGCGGCATCGGCAGCCGAAGTCGCCTTCACGTGCTTGTCGCCGGCATCGCCGCCACCTGGTGCAACACCACCGCCGCCGAACCCGCCGGCGACGATTGCCGGGATGGAACGATTCATCGCCTTGGCCATCAAGTTGGTCAGGATCGAACCGGACGCACCGACGATCATGCCCGCGACGATCATCGCGGTGTTGTTCAGCGCCAGACCCGCCGCGGCGGCCGACAAACCGGTCATCGCGTTGAGCAGCGAGATCACCACGGGCATGTCGGCGCCGCCGATGGGCAACACCACCATCAGGCCCAGTGCACCCGCGGCGGCCAGCAGGCCGATCATCCACCACAGCGATACCCCGCCGGCGTTGGGATGGGCGCCCAGGCCGATCACGATCGCGGCGGCGATCGCCGCGATCAGCAGCAGCAGGTTGACCGGCTGCTGCGCCTTGCCTAAGCCGATCGGCGATCCGGAGATGATCTCCTGCAGCTTGCCGAACGCGATGATCGAGCCCCAGAACGAGATCGACCCGATGATCGCGGCGAACAGCGACGCCACCACGATGTGCACCGTCGGCGACTCGCCGTGCTCAAACGCGGAAAAGCCGTTCGTCTCCATGAATTCCGCGAGTGCGATCAGCGCGACCGTGCCACCGCCGACACCGTTGAAGAACGCCACCAGCTGCGGCATGGCGGTCATCTTGGTGAAGCGGGCCGGCGGGACGCCCAGGACGACGCCCACCACCAGACCGGCGATGATCCATACCCACTGGTCGGTGTGCCGGATCTTGATCAGCGTTGCCGTCACGGCCAGCGCCATGCCGACCGCGGCGATCAGGTTGCCGCGCACCGCCGTCTTGGGCCCGGTCAGGCCCATCAAGCCGTAGATGAACAGCGCGAACGAGATGACGTAGAGGGCGATCACCAGGTAGTTCATTTGGCGACCGCGTCTTCCGTCTTCGCCGGCACAGGCTTCTTCTTGCCCTTGAACATGCCGAGCATCCGGTCGGTGACGATGAAGCCGCCGATGACGTTCAGCGTGCCGAACACGACGGCCACGAACAGGATGATCTTCACCGCCACCGACGGGTGCTCAACCTCGCCGAACACCACCAGCGCGCCGAGCACGACGATGCCGTGGATGGCGTTGGTGCCCGACATCAGCGGCGTGTGCAGCGTGTTGGGCACTTTCGAGATCACCGCGAACCCGACGAATCCCGACAACACCAGGATCGCCAGGTTGGACAGCAGTTCGTCATACATCCCGTGCATTTAGGAGTCCTCCCCCGCCTCGTTGCGCCGCTCCTCAGCAACGCTGCGCTCTGCATCGTCGCCAGCGGCTGTCTCGCGGGTAACGCATGATTCCGCGATGACTTCGTCGTCGAAGTCCGGGGCCAGCTTCCCGTCGGTGAGCAGCAGGTCCAGCAGCGCGGTGATGTTCTTGCTGTAGAGCTCGCTGGCGTGCTCGGGCATGGTCGCCGGCAGGTTCAGCGGTGAGGCGATCGTGACGTCGTGTTTGACGACGACCTGCCCCGGCTCGGTGAGCTCGCAGTTGCCGCCGGTTTCGCCGGCCAGGTCGACGACCACGCTGCCGGGCTTCATCGCCTCGACCGCGGCCGCGGTCACCAGCTTGGGTGCCGGCCGGCCCGGGACCAGGGCGGTGGTGATCACCACGTCGAAGCCGCTGATCGCGTCTTCGAGCGCCTTCTGTTGCTGCGCCCGCTCCTGCTCGGTGAGCTCACGGGCGTACCCGCCCTCACCGGCGGCGTCGATGCCGAGGTCCAGCCATTGCGCACCCACCGAGCGGACCTGGTCGGCCACCTCGGGCCGCACGTCGTAGCCGGTGGTGCGCCCGCCGAGCCGTTTCGCCGTAGCCAAGGCCTGCAGCCCGGCCACGCCGACGCCGAGCACCAGCACGGTGGCCGGCTTCACGGTTCCGGCTGCGGTGGTCAGCATCGGGAAGAACCGGGTCGACTCGGAAGCCGCCAGCAGGACGGCCTTGTATCCGGCGACGTTGCCCTGCGACGACAACGCGTCCATCGCCTGTGCCCGCGATATCCGCGGAATGGCTTCCAGTGCGAACGCTTGCACGCCGGCCGCCTTGAGCGCGCCGATCGAGTTGTCGGCATTGCGGGGCGCCAGAAAACCGATCAGCGTCTGGCCGCTGTGCAGCTTGCCGACCTCCTCGGCGGTCGGCGGTGCGACCTTGACGACCACATCGGCCGCCCAGGCATCGCCGATGGTGGCCCCGGCCTCGGTGTACAGCGAGTCGGGAAGCAACGCTCGCTCGCCCGCACCCGACTGCACTACGACCGCGACCCCGCTATTCACCAGCGGCGCGATTGCCTTCGGGACCAGCGCGACCCGTCGCTCGTCGGCCCTCGACTCGGCGACCACGCCGACCGTCGTCTGCGTTTCTGTCATGGCGTGCGCATCTACTTCCTGTACTCCCTACCCCGGTAGATCGGCAACAACCCTAACCTGATCGCCCGGCTCTTCCTCCCGCCTCCCCGAGGCGGGCATCGGCACCGGAGGCCGAGGTCACCAAAGTGGAAAGTCCCGGCCGTGCTCCGCCTGCACCCGCGGGCCGAAGTATCGCCGCTGGGACTCGTCGATCGCGACGTCGTTGATGCTGGCCTCTCGTCGGCCCATCAGGCCGGCCTCGTCGAACTCCCACAGTTCATTGCCGTAGCTGCGCCACCACTGGCCGGAGGCATCGCGGCACTCGTACTGGAACCGGACGGCGATGCGGTTGTCGTGGAAACTCCACAGGCTCTTGCGTAGCGCGTAGTCGAGTTCGCGTTGCCATTTCCTGGTCAGGAACGCCACGATCGCCGCCCGGCCGACGATGTGCTCGCCCCGGTTCCGCCACTGCGAGTCGACGGTGTAGCCCAGGCTGACCCGGTCCGGATCGCGGCTGTTCCATGCGTCCTCGGCGGCCTGAACCTTCTGGATTGCGGTCTCAGGAGTGAACGGCGGCAACGGCGGGCGGGTGTCAGTCATAACGTTCATCCTGCCCCCGGTGTGCCCTTGTCGCGGGTGGCTTATCGTGACGGTCATGGACTTCGCGATGTCAGCCAAAGCAAGCGACTACCACAAGCGGCTAAGCGAGTTCATGACGGATTACGTCTTCCCCGCCGAAGCCGAGTACGACAAGCACCGCGAGGAAGTCGGCCCGAACGATCACACCGTTCCGCCGATTATCGAGGAACTGAAGGTCAAGGCGAAGGCCGCCGGCCTGTGGAACCTGTTCCTGCCCGCGGAATCCGGGCTGACCAACCTGGAATACGCGCCGTTAGCCGAGCTGACCGGTTGGAGCTTGGAGATCGCGCCCGAGGCGATCAACTGCGCGGCGCCGGACACCGGCAACATGGAAACCCTGCACCTGTTCGCTACCGAAGAGCAGAGCAAGCGGTGGCTCGAGCCGTTGCTGAACGGCGAAATCCGTAGCGGCTTCTCCATGACCGAACCCGCCGTCGCCAGCAGCGACGCCCGCAACATCGAAACCTCGATCGTGCGCGACGGCGCCGACTACGTGATCAACGGCCGTAAGTGGTGGACGTCGGGAGCGGCGGATCCGCGCTGCAAGATCCTGATCGTGATGGGCCGGACCAACCCTGAGGCGGCCAGTCACCAGCAGCAGTCGATGGTCCTGGTGCCGATCGACACCCCGGGCGTGACCGTGGTGCGTTCCACCACGGTCTTCGGGTACCAGGACCAGCCTGGGCACTGCGAGATCATCTACGACAACGTCCGGGTGCCAGCCACCAACCTGCTCGGTGAAGAGGGCTCCGGATTCGCGATCGCCCAGGCACGGCTCGGGCCGGGTCGCATCCACCACTGCATGCGCGCGCTGGGCGGAGCCGAACGTGCGCTGGCGCTGATGGTGAACCGGGCGAACACCCGGATCGCGTTCGGTCGGCCGCTGGCCGACCAGGGTCTGGTGCAGCAGGCAATTGCCCAGTCACGCAACGAGATCGACCAGGCCAGGCTGCTGTGCGAGAAGGCGGCATGGACGATCGACCAGCACGGCAACCGCGCGGCCCATCTGCTGGTCTCTCAGATCAAGGCGGTGGCGCCCCAGATGGCCTGCAATGTCGTCGACCGCGCCATCCAGGTGCACGGCGCGGCGGGCGTCAGTGAGGACACGGTGCTGGCCCGGATGTACTCGTGGCAGCGTGCGATGCGCATCTTCGACGGACCCGACGAGGTGCATATGCGGTCGATCGCGCGCGCTGAGATCGGCCGGGAGAAAAGCGCTTTCGCTGCGGCGGTCACCTAAGGTGGCAACCGGTCTGCGAGATCTGCAGGGGGCCTGGAACTTTCGTGACGTCGCCGACACCACCGGCGTACTGCGACCCGGTCGGCTCTTCCGGTCCGGCGAACTGAGCGAGCTGGGTGACGAAGGCCGTGACGAGTTACGCCGTTTGGGCGTCACCGACGTCGCCGATTTGCGTTCGCGCAGTGAGGTATTGCGACACGGCCCCGGCCTGGTGCCGGACGGTGTCGACATTCATCTCTTACCCATCCCGGACCTCGCGCCCGACGAGGACAACCCGGACGGTGAAGCACCCCACGAGCACGCGTTCAGGCGGCTACTGGAAGACAAGCCCGACGGCGAGCCGGTCAGCGTCGCCGCCACTCGCTACATGGTCGACGAGTACAGCAGGTTCCCCACCTACCCCGGAGCGCAGCATGCGCTGCACCGCGTCGTGAGCCTGTTGGCGGACGGTCGCACGGTGCTCGCACACTGTTTCGCCGGCAAGGACCGCACCGGCTTCACGGTTGCCCTGGTGCTGGAGGCCGCTGGTGTCGACCGCGACGCCATCGTGGCCGACTTCCTGCAAAGTAACCGGGCCGTCCCACTTCTACGGGAGCGGATCCTGAACGCGATCCGTGAGCGGTCCGACGTCGATATGACACCGGAGCTGATCTCGATCACCGAGGCGCGGCTGTCCGAAGAGGTTCTCGGCGTGCGCGCGGAGTACCGCGACGCCGCGCGCCGGACTATCGACGACAACTTCGGCTCTCGTGACGGCTACTTCCGCAGCGCTG